>JBKJTC010000235.1:0-3534 GCA_046590925.1 Lysobacteraceae bacterium
TGCCGGTCAGTTAAGCCATCTCTGCCGTCCGTAGAGCGGCCTTCAGGCCGCTGAAGCTTTGCCCGGAGCGATCAGCGGCCTGAAGGCCGCTCTACAAAAAGAGAATCCCGCGAATACAAAAAAGCCAGTCAGCGTTAACTGACTGGCATTGACCGTACGGTGGCCTTTCTGCACAACCTTGCGGCTTGCGTCGGATCAGACAGCAGCGGGAGCGGCTTTCGTCTTGCTGTGCATCGAAAGATCTTCTTTGATGCGCGCCTTCTTGCCTTCCAACTTGCGCAGGTAGTAAAGCTTGCTGGCGCGAACCGCGCCGCGACGCTTGACCTGCACCGATTCGATGACCGGGCTGTGGGTCTGGAAGACGCGCTCGACGCCGTAGCCGTGCGAGATCTTGCGGACGGTGAACGCGGAGTTCAGGCCGCCGTTCTTGATGCCGATCACCACGCCCTCATAGGCCTGCACGCGCTCGCGGTTGCCTTCCTTGACTTTGACGTTGACGATGACGGTGTCGCCCGGACCGAAATCCGGAAGCTGACGCACGACCTGCTCGGCTTCGAACTGCTGCAGCAGCGTGTTGATGGAGGGTTTGTTCATGGGACTGGCCTGTTGTTGATTGCCTTCAAAGAGGCATTGTTGTTGCGCGAGTGCACGTGGACCCGCGTCATGGCATCGATGTAACAAGGGGTAAAACAATGGTAAGCCGGGCATTATAAAGGGAAATTTCCCAGCGACGCTAGGGCTGCGCTAGTCTGCGGCCGGGGCTGGCCGTTCGGCCAGAAAGGCCTCCAGCAAGGCCCGGTCGGCCTTGGACAGGGCCGCACGGTCGATCAACTCGGGCCGCCGCAGCCAGGTCCGGCCCAGCGATTGCTTGCGGCGCCAGCGGGCGATCTCGGCATGATTCCCGGACAGCAGCACGGGTGGAACGCCGCCCAGCGAATGTTCCAGCGGCCGGGTGTAGTGCGGGCAATCCAGCAGCCCGCCCTCGCCCTCGAAGCTGTCCTGGGCGGCCGATTCGACATCGTTCAGCGCCCCGGGCAACAGCCGCGCGGCGGCGTCGATGACCACCGCCGCCGCCAGTTCGCCGCCGGACAGCACATAATCGCCGATCGACAACTCCTCATCGACCTCGGCCTGCAGCAGGCGCTCGTCCACGCCTTCGTAACGGCCGCAGAGCAGGATCAGCCGCTCGCGCCCGGCCAGTTCACGGGCCTTGGCCTGGGTCAGCGGCCTTCCTTGCGGAGACATATAAATAGTGTGTGCCGGGCGCGGATCGGCCTCGCGTGCGGCCTTCAGCACGGCTTGCAGCGGGTCGATCAGCATCACCATGCCGGGACCGCCGCCGAACGGTCGGTCGTCGACCCGGCGGTAATTGCCCTCGGCGTAGTCGCGCGGGTTCCAGCCGTGGATCGACAGCAACCCGCGCTCCTGCGCGCGCCCGACCACGCCGTGACCGGCGACCTGGGACACGAATTCCGGGAACAGACTGACGACATCGATGCGCATGGCTGCTTTTCGTAGGAGCGGCTCCAGCCGCGAACTCGGTCGCGGAAGCGCCGATCAGAAATCCGCGTCCCAGTCGACGACGATCTTTCTGCTGTCGAAATCCAGCGAGATCACGTAATCCGGCCGGGCGAAGGGGATCAATCGCTCGCGGTCGCCGCGGACCGTCATCACGTCATTGGCGCCATTCGAAAAGACGCTGGTGACGACGCCGAAATCGACGCCTTCGACATTCGCGACGCGCATGCCTTCGAGGTCGATCCAGTAGAACTCGCCGTCTTTGGGCGGCGGCAGCGCGCTGCGCGACACGTACAGCTCGGCGCCGCGCAGGGCTTCCGCCACGTCGCGGTCCTCGACGCCCGGCAGCGTGCCGATCAGGCCCTTGCCGCCGGCACGGGCACGGGCACCGTCGACTTCGCGCTCGCGGCCCTGCGCATCGCGCAGGATCCACGGCTGATAGCGCAGCAGATTGCTCTGCGGCTCGGTCAACGATTCGAGTTTCAGCTCGCCACGCACGCCGAACGCGCCGTGGATCCTGCCTATCAGGATGCGGCGCGTCGGGTCGTTCATCTGGCTGAGTGGCCGCGGCGGACCGCGGCCGGCCGCTTAGGCGGCGGGCGCCGTAGCGACAGCAGCGGTGGCGGCCTGCTTCGCGAACTGCTTGTAGAGATCGGCGACCTTGTCGGTCAGCTGGGCGCCATGGCCGATCCAATGCTTGGTGCGCTCGATGTCGAGCTCGACGCGCTTTTCGTTACCGGCGGCGACCGGGTTGTAGTAACCCAGCCGCTCGATGTTGCGGCCGTCGCGCGAACTGCGGCTGTCGGTGACGACGATGTGATAGAAGGGGCGCTTCTTGGCGCCGCCACGGGTGAGGCGAATCTTGACCATGAGTCGATAGTTCCTGTGGAGCCCAGCTGCCGGAGTGGCAGGGTAAGCCGGCAAGTATAACCCACTGATTCAGGTCAGGAAACCCTTCGCGAACACCTGCCCAAGCGGTACAGCCCCTAAGTTAGGGGCGATTCGTGCCGTAAGGCACGAATGGGGTATGGAAGCGCACTGACTGGGGCCCAAGGTTCGCGCAGCGAACTTTGGGGTGATCAGGCGCAGCCTGATCACCGAAACGGCATCCCGCCGCCCCGCCCGCCCATCATCCCCTTCATGCCCCGCATCAGGCCCTTCATGCCGCCCGAGCTGAGCTTGCTCATCATCTTTTCCATCTGCTGGAACTGCTTCATCAGCTTGTTGACGTCGGCCGGAGTGAGGCCGGAACCGCGGGCGATGCGGGCTCGGCGCGAGCCATTCAGCAGCGCGGGATTGCGGCGTTCCTTCTTGGTCATCGAATTGATGATCGCGATCAGCCGCGGCACTTCCTTGCCGGTGACCTGATTCTTCACGTTGTCCGGAATCTGGCCCATGCCCGGCAGCTTGTCCATCAGCCCGTGCAGGCCGCCCATGTTCTGCATTTGTTCGAGCTGATCTTTCATGTCGTTGAGGTCGAACTTCCTGCCCTTGGTGATCTTCTCGGCGAGTTTCTGCGCCTTGTCCTTGTCGACCTGCTGCTCGACCTGTTCGACCAGCGACAGCACGTCGCCCATGTCGAGGATGCGGCCGGCGGCGCGGTCCGGGTGGAAGACATCCAGACCGTCCGGCTTCTCGCCGATACCGATGAATTTGATCGGCCGGCCGGTGATGTAGCGCACGCTCAACGCCGCGCCGCCGCGGGCGTCGCCGTCGGTCTTGGTCAATACCACGCCGGTCAGCGGCAGCGCTTCGCTGAAGGCCTTGGCGGTATTCGCGGCGTCCTGGCCGGTCATCGCGTCGACCACGAACAGGGTCTCGACCGGATTGATCGCGGCGTGCAGCGCCTTGATCTCGGCCATCATCGCTTCGTCGATCGCGAGGCGGCCGGCGGTGTCGACGATCAGCACGTCGACGAACGACTTGCGCGCATCGCTGATGGCGGCGCGGACGATCGCCTCGGGGTCCTGGTCGGAGGACGACGGGAAGAACAGCACGTCGACCTGCTCGGCCAAG
>JBKJTC010000062.1:0-5872 GCA_046590925.1 Lysobacteraceae bacterium
TCCTGCGGATGGGCGAAATGGCGGCCGCGCAGCTGGAAGCCGCGCTGGACGTGATCGACCGCCGCGACGGCAAGGCCGCCGAGCGCATCGTCGCCAACGACGAAGCCATCGACGCGTTGGAGCTGCAGGTCAGCCACGACGCGATGAAGCTCGCGCTGCGCGGCCCGCTCGCGCGCGACCTCCGCGAGATCCTGGCGGCGCTGCGGATCGCGTCGGACATCGAACGCATCGGCGACTACGCTTCCAACATCGCCAAACGTTCGATGGCGCTGAACCTCTCTCCGCCGCTGCCGCATACCCGCGGCCTGGGCAGCCTCGGTCGTCTGGTAGTGGGTCAGGTCCGCAAGGTGCTGACCGCGTATCGGGACAACGATGTCGAGGCCGCCCAGCAGGTCCGGGCCGCGGACGCCGAGATCGACGCTCAGTACACCGGCCTGTTCCGCGAACTGCTGACCTACATGATGGAAGACCCGCGGGTGATCACCCCCTGCACCCACCTGCTGTTCATGGCCAAGAATCTGGAACGCGTGGGCGACCACGCCACCAACATCGCCGAAAACATCTGGTTCCAGGAATACGGCGAAGGTCGGATGGCGCCGCGCGAAAAGCGCGACGAGACCAGTTCGACCGGCTGAGCGTGCGCTCCGTCTCCCGACACCGGCGCGCGGAGACTGGCCGCACGCTTTTTCCTAAACGGAACCTGAATCCGAACGCCGCTCAGCCAAATCCGCGCACCGATCGCCCCACGTCGTAACTCTTTGTGCACAAACGCAAACGCGATGCCGCGTAGATTGCGATCACGAAGGAGAGTGCGGTGCAGGATTCGATGTTCCAGGCTTTGCTGACCGATGCCCGCCGGGGAGACCTGCAGGCGCTGGAACGCGTATTGACGCGTTCCCGTCAGGATCTGCGTCGTTACGCCGAATACCACTGCGCGGTGAACGATGTCGAAGACGCCGTGCAGGAAAGCCTGATCCTGGTGTCGCGAAAACTCTCGACCCTGCGCGAACTCGATGCCTATGCCTCATGGCTGTTCCGCATCGTCAAGCGCGAATGCACGCGCATGAAACGCGCCGCCCGCCACCTGCTGATGCAGCCTTCGGACCTCGAAGAACTCGACGGTCCGCACTACCCCGCGCCCACCGGGCTGATCCGCGATGTCGCCAACGCGCTCGCTGCGCTGCCGCTGCACTATCGCGACATCATCCTGATGCGCGATCTCGAAGGCCGATCCATCGCCGAAATCGCGAGCGGACTCGGCCTGCATCCGGAAGCCGCCAAAGCCCGCCTTCACCGCGCCCGCAGCCTGGCCCGGCAATACCTTTCGCAGGAACCCGCACCGGCGCGCGCGTTGTCGACCGCGGGTTAATATCCACACACCACCCCGACCACCCTTCTCAGGAGAAAACACCCATGTCCAGCACCAAGAAACCCGTCGCGATCGCCGTCTCCGCCGCCCTCGCCGGCGGCCTGCTGTTGTCCGGTTCGGCGTTCGCGTCGACCCACCTTGCCCAGGGCTACCTGCTCGGCGCCGATGCCGTCACCGGCGAAAAAGCCGCCGAGGGCAAGTGCGGCGAAGGCAAATGCGGTGGCGATAAAGCCGCTGAAGGCAAATGCGGCGAAGGCAAGTGCGGCGAAGGCAAGTGCGGTATGGCCAAGATGGATACCAACAAGGACGGCAAGCTGTCCCGCGCCGAGTTCGCCGCCGCCCATGACAAGATGTTCACCGCGCACGACAAGAACAAGGACGGTTTCATCAGTGCAGACGAAATGAAGGCCGCCCACGAGGGCAAATGCGGCGAAGGCAAGTGCGGTGGCGACAAGGCCGCCGAAGGCAAGTGCGGCGGCGACAAGAAGCCCACCGAAGGCAAGTGCGGTGAAGGCAAGTGCGGTGGCGACGCCAAGCCTGCCGTCGCTCCGGCCGACAAGAAAGCCGCCGAAGGCAAGTGCGGCGAGGGCAAGTGCGGCGGCGCGATGTAATGCGGCCCCGTGCCGACGTTCCCTCAGGAACGTCGGCATCCTCCTCCGGGCGGTCGCAGTGCGGCCGCCCGGTTCGTTTTGGCGATGCCCACCGCGATCCGACGCCAGACCCACGCCCATGACCCCGCTTTCCACGCTCCCGCCGAACGCAGCCGGTCTCGGTCTGCGCCGTCCGCTGATGACAGAGATGCGCAACGCGGCCACCGGCAGCTTCGATTTTCTCGAAACAGCGCCGGAGAACTGGATCGGCGTTGGCGGCGCGCTGGGCGACGGCTTTGCCGATCTTGCGTCGCGTTACCCGGTGGTCTGCCACGGCCTGTCGCTGTCGGTCGGCGGCCCCGCGCCGCTGGACGAGACTTTTCTGTTCAAGGTGCGCAAGTTCATGGAGACGCACCGCTGCCCTTTGTACAGCGAACACCTCAGCGCCTGCGGCGACAGCCGCGGCCAGCTCTACGACCTGCTGCCGCTGCCCTTCAGCGAAGAGTCGGCGCACCACGTCGCCGCGCGCATCCGCCGCACCCAGGACATCCTCGGCCAGCGCATCGCGGTCGAGAACATCTCCTATTACGCCGCACCGTTCCAACAAATGCCCGAAATCGACTTCATCAACGCGGTGCTCGCCGAAGCGGACTGCCTGATGCTGCTCGACGTGAACAACATCATCGTCAACGCCACCAACCACCGCTACGATCCGTCGGCATTCCTCGCCGCCCTGCCCGGCGAGCGCGTGGCCTACATCCACGTCGCCGGTCACTATGACGAGGCCGAGGATCTCAAGATCGACACCCACGGCAGCGCGGTCAACGCGCAGGTCTGGGCGCTACTGCAGGAGGCTTACCGGCTGTTCGGCCCGCGTCCGACCCTGCTGGAGCGCGACTTCAACCTGCCGCCGTTCGAGGACCTGCTGGACGAACTCGGCCAAGTCCGCCGCCGCATCGCCGGAGCGCCCGCGCATGACCAGCGCCGTGCCGCCTGACATGGGCGACGCCCTTGTTGCACAACAGAATGCGCTGGCCGCGCATATCCGCGATCCGGAGCGCGTACCGCCGCCGCCCGGCATCGAAGAGCGCCGGCTGAAGATCTATCGCGAGCTGTTCTTCAACAATGTCGAGAGCATGCTCGCCGGCAATTTCCCGGTGCTGCGCCGCATCTACGGCGACGCTGGCTGGGCAAAGCTGATCCGCGCCTTCTACCGCGACCACGACTGCCAGACACCGCTGTTCACCGAACTGGCACGCGAATTCCTGCGCTACCTGGAAGCGCGCGCCGACGGAGACGCCGGCCACGACGACCCGCCGTGGCTGCAGGAGCTGGCGCATTACGAATGGGTCGAGCTGGCGCTGCAGATCAGCGAGGCGCGCAACGACGAGCTGGCGCACGATCCCGATGGCGACCTGCTCGCAGGCCGGCCGCTGGTGTCGCCGCTGGCATGGCCGCTGGCCTATGTCTGGCCGGTGCATCGGATCGGTCCGGACTACCGGCCGGACACGCCGCCCGCGGCGCCGACCCTGCTGATGCTGCGCCGCGAAGCCGACGGCACGGTGAGCTTCCACGCGCTGACGCCGCTGTCGTTCCGCCTGCTGCAGCGCCTGGATGCCGAACCGGGCCTCAGCGGCCTCGAACAACTGCACGCGCTGGCTACGGAAGCCGGCGCCGCCGACCTTGAAGCCTTCGCCCGCGAGGGTGCGGCCATGCTCGCGCACATGCGCGGGGAAGGCACCATTCTCGGCATCCGGCAAGACTGATGCATCGCGGCGGGACTCGCATGGGCCATCTGTTACGCTTTCCCGCATGAGCGATGTCACTGCAGCCCCCGTGCACTACAAGAAGATGTCGGAACGTTTCCGCGGCTACCTGCCGGTCGTGGTCGACGTCGAGACCGGCGGCTTCGACTGGAACCGTCACGCCCTGCTCGAAATCGCCGTACAGCCGGTCGAACTCGACGAGAACGGCCTGCTGGTGCCCGGCGTCACCGCCAGCGCGCACCTGATCCCGGCCCCGGGCACCGAAATCGATCCGAAATCGCTGCAGATCACCGGCATCGTCCTCGATCACCCGTTCCGGCTCGCCAAGGAAGAGCGCGACGCGCTGGAGCACGTGTTCGTCGCCGTCCGCGCCGCCGTCCGCAAGCACGACTGCCAGCGCGCGATCCTGGTCGGCCACAACGCGCACTTCGATCTGAACTTCCTCAACGCCGCAGTCGCGCGAACCCAGAACAAGCGCAACCCGTTCCACCCGTTCAGCGTGTTCGACACCGTGAGCCTCGCCGGCGTGGCCTACGGCCAGACCGTGCTCGCCCGCGCGGTGCATGCCGCCGGGCTGTCGTGGAACGGCGAGGAAGCGCATTCGGCGGTGTACGACACCGAGCGCACCGCGGAGCTGTTCTGCAAGATCGTGAATGCCTGGCCGCGGATGAAATAACCGCAGAGCAAGCGATAAAAAACTGTCATCCCGAGCGCAGCGAGGGACCTGTTTTCATACTTCCGCGATCTGAAAAGAGATCCCTCGCTGCGCTCGGTATGACAGCGGTCCAGATTCCGCGCGGATCAAGGTACTGCGGAGGTTTTATCGGCTTTCGCCGAAACCGCAAGCCGCGCAAGCATTCCTCTGGCGATTCCGTACGCACTGATTGCGATCCACGTGCACTGCAACAGCGCGACCGAGAGATTGAAAACGCCGAACAGCGACACCAGGATGCAGCTCGATCCGGCGTTAGACCTTTGCACGAACACTTGCGCGACTCAGAGTGATACTGTAGTGTCACTTCATGCGTACAGAACTAGTTACCACCCTGAAGCGTCAAGCAACCGAACTCCTCTCAGACATCGAGCGGGATAAGGAGCCAATCCTCATTACCCAGCATGGTCTGCCAAGCGCATACCTTGTGGACGTTGAGAGCTATGAGCTCATGCAGCAGCGCATGGCACTCCTGGAAGGTATTGCCCGGGGAGAGCAAGCAATAGCTGAGGGGCGTGTAGTCACTCACACTCAAGCTAAGAAGCGTCTCGCCCGATGGCTGAAATAGTTTGGTCGGAGCCGGCATTGAGCGACCTTGACGCCATCGCCGACTTTATTGCGTTAGAAAGCCCGGCCGCGGCGGCAGAACTTGTCAAACGCATATTCGGCCACGTCGATCAGCTTGCTGAGCATCCTGAGAGTGGCAGTAAGCCAAAAGAACTTGGCCGGTCCCGTTACCGTCAGATTGTCGAGCCACCCTGTCGTGTCTTCTACCGCCATGACGGTTACAAGGTCTTTATCCTGCATGTCATGCGTTCAGAGCGTTTGCTTCGCAAGGGCAAACTCGCATCTCGGGCCAAGCAAGCAAAGGTCTAACAATTCGTTCAAGCCGACCCCGTGTCGTGGCATCGGCCATGTGCTTTACGCTACGCTTGCACATGTCCGCCGCCCCGTCACAGGGCGGCTTAACTCAGGCGATATTGCTCAGTTGATACGGCAATGACGTGCCGGAAATTCGGCCGCTCTGCAGCAGAAAATAACTGGCGAAGACCAGGGCGCTGACGATCAGACCTACGATGTCGTACCAGGCAAGGTTCACTTCGCCGCCTCTTGTGCGGCAGGAACCGATTTGCGCAGCTGACGGACGCGCATCAGCCCACGCGCTGCCGCACCGCTTCGAACAACACCACGCCGCTGGCGACCGAGACGTTGAGGCTTTCCACGCCCGGCGACGTCGATGCGATGCCCGGCATCGGAATGTTCACCAGCTGGTCGCAGTGCTCGCGGGTGAGCCGGCGCAGGCCGTCGGCCTCGCTGTACAAACTCGACCTGCGCGGCAACGTCGCGCTGGCGCTCGGCGGCGAAGCCGACGGCCTGCGCCGGCTCACCCGCGAGCACTGCGACCAGCTGGTGAACATTCCGATGCCGGGCATCG
>JBKJTC010000119.1:0-12010 GCA_046590925.1 Lysobacteraceae bacterium
GTCGAGAAGGTCAGCGACGTGCTCAAGGAAGGCGATATCGTCAAGGTCAAAGTGCTGGAAGTCGACAAGCAGGGCCGCATCCGCCTGTCGATGAAGGCGGTCGAGGAAGGCGAAGGCCCCTCGAACGACTGATTCAGTCATGCAGTGCTGGCCGAGCGCTTTCCGCGTTCGCCACCCGAAGCCCGCCATGCGAATGGCGGGCTTCGTCGTTTGTGGCAACCGTAGGAGGGCCTTCAGGCCCGAGCTCTTGATGTTCGATGGTTCCGGTTGAATGCGTGGGTTGTCGGATGTCGGGGCTTGGGATCTGGGGCCCGGGACCCAGAGCTCGCGGCCAAGAGCATCGGGGCCAAGAGCTCGGGGCTGAAGCCCCTCCTACGAAGACGTCTCCGTTTTCCGCGAGCATCCTGCGTGCTGTGGGACAATCCGCTGTATGTCATTACGTAAAAGATCACTGCCGATCCTGCTCTGTTGCGCGACCTTGCCGGTGCAGGCACAAAGCGTTCAAAGCCCGGCTGCGGAGCCCGAAGCAACGCCGCAACCCGGCGACATCGACACGATCCGCGTGGTCGGCGCAGCGCAGCCGTTGCGCGGTTTGCCCGGGTCGGTGTCGGTGCTTGATGGCGCCGCGCTGCGCGACGGTCAGCGCCAGGTGAATCTGTCGGAATCGTTGCAGCGGGTGCCCGGATTCTCCGCGCTCGATCGGCAGAATTTCGCGCAGGATCTGCAGATCCAGTCGCGCGGCTTCGGCGCACGCTCGACGTTCGGGATCCGCGGGATCCGCTTGATCGTCGACGGCATTCCCTCCAGCGCCGCCGACGGGCAGGGACAGGCGGCGGCGTTTCCGCTGTCCTCGCTCGACCGCATCGAAGTGCTGCGCGGACCGCTGGCTTTGCAATACGGCAATGCCGCGGGTGGCGTGATTCTTGGGCTGAGCGAACTCGATGCGCCGCCGGGATCATCGTTCGACGCCTGGACCGGCAGCGACCGCAGCCGTCGCGCGGGTCTGCGTATCGACGGCGGCGACCATGACGATGCCTGGCGCTGGCGCGCGACCGGCAGCAGCTTCGCCACCGATGGCGCGCGTCCGCACAGCGCGGCGCGGCGTCATCAGTTCAACGCCATCGGCGAATGGTCGATGGGCGAAAACGAGCGTCTGCGGGCGATCTACAACGGCCTGCGCCAACCCTTGGCGCAGGATCCGCTGGGACTCGCGCGCGACGCGTTCGCGCGCGACCCCGACAGCACCGATGCCGTGGCGTCGGCGTTCGATACGCGCAAGACCGTGCGCGAAGACCAGTTCGGCGTGGATTGGCGTCGCGAGCGTCCAGATGCCGTCGAACTGCGGGCCACGGCGTATCGCACCGATCGCGCGGTGGAACAGTACCTCGCGGTGCCGGCCGCGGCGCAGAGCGCGCGCGGCAGTGCCGGCGGCGTCATCGACCTGCAGCGCCTGTCTACCGGCATCGACGCCGCAGCGCGCTGGCGCGGCGAACGCGGCTCGTTCGCGCTTGGTGTGGAGGCCCTGCGCCTCGATGAAGACCGGCGCGGGTTCGAGAATTTCGTCGGTAGTCGCCCCGGTGTGCGCGGACGTTTGCGTCGCGACGAGAACAATCGCGTCGATGTCGTCGATCTGTACGCGTCGGCGGACTATCGGTTCGCCGAGGACTGGACCGCGCTGTCGGGCGTGCGGCGTTCGCGGCTGCGCTTCGACAGCGACGACCGCTATGTCGCGAACGGCGACGACAGCGGCGGAACGCGCGACGCGAATACCGCGCTGTCGTTCGGCGTGGTCCGCGCCTTCGCGCATGGCGAAGCGTATGCGAGCTATGGCCGCGGTTTCGAGACGCCGACCTTGAACGAAATGGCCTATCGGCCCGATGGCGCGCCCGGATTCAATCGCGATCTCGAAGCGTCGCGCAACCACGCCTACGAGCTGGGCCTGCGCTGGCGATCCGCCGATGCCTCGTGGCGGATCGAGATGGCGCTGTACCGGGTGGATGGCGAAGACGAGATCGTGCCCGCGCTCAATCGCGGCGGGCGCGCGAGTTTCGCCAATGCCGGCGCCACCCGCCGGGAAGGCGTCGAATTCGGCGCATCCGGCGATCTCGGCGCGCATTGGCGCTATGCCGTCGCCGCAAGCTGGATCGATGCGCGTTTCGTCGAAGGCTTCGCATTCGTCGCGCAGAACGAAATCCGCGTTGTCGCCGCGGGCAACCGCATTCCCGGCGTGCCGCGCAGCGATGCCTTCGTGGAACTGGAATGGCGTTCGGACGACGGCCGCTGGTCGAGCGCGCTCGAGTCGCGGCTGGTCGGCGCCATCGCGGTGGACGACCGCAACACCGATGCCGCGGAGCGTCACGCGCGCGTCGCATGGCGCGGGCAATGGCGCGCGCGCGACAGCGGTTGGCATGCGTTCTGGCGCATCGACAATCTGTTCGACCGGCGCTACGCCGGTTCGGTCATCGTCAACGAGGCCAACGGCCGGTATTTCGAGCCGGGTGCGGGGCGTGGTTTCAGTCTGGGATTCGGCTGGAGCGGGCGTTGAGTGGCTGTATGTCTCATCGGTCTCCAGACTGAATCAAATTCCGTTATCTACCGAATCGGGCAGACCAGAAAGCATTTTCTCGTCATCTCCGCGAAGGCGGAGATCCATGCCTTCGAACATTCAGTGAGCTGCGATCTGCTTTACGGCTCCGGGCATGGATGACCAGCCTTCGGCTGTTGTAAAGCACTTCCCGACTTCGCGGGGATGACCTGCGAAGGGGATGACGACCAAAGCGGACGACGAACGAAGCGACGGCGCTTACGACAACCCGATCGCTGCCAGCAGGCGCTTGAACCAGTGGTCCTGATCGCGCTGGCGCGCCCGTACCGCGCGTGAGCTTTCGCGCAGCGATTCGCCGAACGCCGGCTGCGGATTCGCCGGCAGATTCGCCATGATCTGGGTGTCTCCGGTGGCCACGTACTGCGGTGCGATGTCGGTGCCTTGGAAGATGCCCAGCGGCGTGTAGCCGGTATAGCCCGGGAAGACATTGCCCAGCTTGTTGTTGCCCATGCGCCGGATCATCAGTTCGGAAAACACGCGGCGGAAATCGGTGGTCACGGGCACGTCGCCGAAGTAGGGCGACAGCACCTGCGGATCCAGCCCCAGCCACTGGCCGTAGAAGCGGCGGCCGTTGACCGGGCCGCCCAGCACCAGCAGCGGATTGCCGTAGCCGTGGTCGGTGCCGCCACTGCCGTTCTGGCGCACGCGACGACCGAACTCCGACTGCACGACCACCGTCACCCGCGCGGCTGCGCCGCCGGCGTTGAGATCGTTGTAGAACGCGGTCAGCGCTTCCGACAGTTCGGCGATCTTATTCTGGTAATAGTGGTAGCCGCTGCCGGCCGTGCCCTGACCGTCGTGGGTGTCCCAGCCACCGAGGTCGACCGTCGCGAAGCGCAGGCCCAGGTTGAAGCGCACCGACTGCGCGACCGTCCACAGTTGCCTTGCGAAATTGGTGGTGGGCCAACCCGCGGGCAACGTCGAGGTGTAGGTCTGCGCACCGATCACGCGCAGCGCCGCATCGGCGCGCTGGCCGCCGGTTTCGATGCCGGTGTGTCCCGACCACATCGAGGCGAGCGTTTCGTTGAGCCCTTGGGTGCCCGCAGGCATACCGCTGCGGAACTGCTGCCACTGGTAGGCGCCGCTGTTGAGCGAGAAATCGGTGGGGCTGGGCATCGACAGCGCGTCGATCGAGCCGAGCAGGTTCGCCGGCTGCCGACTGTTCACCGCCACCACCGGCAGGACCGGGGTGCCGGCGACGCCGGGCTGGGTATTCCAGGCGCGGGTGAGCCACCCGGTGCCGGTGCCCTGTTGCCCAGGCGTGCCGAGATCGCAGTACAGCTGGGCGTCGAAATGGCTGCGGGTGACGGTGGTGGGCATACCGCAGCTGTGGACGATGGCGAGCTTGCCGGCGTCCCAGAGCCCTTTCAGGCCGGTGGCCGAGGGATGCAGGCCGAAGCCGGTGGCGGTGCCGTTGGCCAGGGTCAGCGGCAGTGCGCCGTAGGTGCCGGACGTCGCGACATTCAGCGACGGCCGCGCTTCCTCGTAATAGGTGCGGTCGTTGCCTGCGATCGGCGGGACCAGGTTCAGGCCGTCGATGCCGCCGCGCAGGAAGACCAGCACCACGGTGTCGTAAGTGTTGACCGCGGCTTCGGCTTCGCTGGAGAACAGCAGACCCGGGCCGGCGGCGCCGACGGCGGCAGTGGCGCAGGCGCCCTTCAGGAATTCGCGGCGATCGATGTGGAGATCTGACATGTCAGCGGCTCATGAATTCGGGGGACATCAGGATCAGCGCGACCATGCTGCGCAGGCGCTGCTGGTTGTAATGCGCTTTCGGATTGCTGGCGTTCCAGCTGTCGGTGTCGGCGACGACCTCGGTCGCGGAGCCGTTCTGGGCCATGAACGCGACCAGCGTCTGCCGCCGCGACGCGACCGGGATGTAGCCGAGCACGCGCTGGCACCAGAAGTCGACGAGATTGTTCGCGGTCCAGCTGCTCACGCCGGTGCGGGTGGCCGCCAGGATCGGCGCCATCGGCACGCTGGCGTCGCTGGTTTCGCTGATCCAGTTCAGCAGCTTCCAGGTCATCGCATAGCTGTTGGAACCCGACCAGGCCACGCCGGTGTCGGGATAGCCGTTCGGCGCCGGCCATTCGTAGGGCATGTTGCCGGTGAAGCTCATGCGCCAGAACAGCTCGTCGCTCTTGGCGTCGCCGACGCGCGGGGTCCAGTCCGAACCGGTCACGCGCAGCGATGCCGCGGCCAGTTCGAACGGACGGCGGTTCTTCTCGCCCCAGCTGTGGATGAACGCGTTCGACAGCAGGATGTGGCGCAGGGTCAGCGCGATCTGATTGGGGTTCTGCCAGTTCTGGCGGAAGATCGCCGCGGCGCTGTCGACCAGCGCCTGGTCGGGCTTGTCGGTGACGAAGCGGCGGATGAGTTTGCGGCAGATGAATTTCGCCACGCGCGGATGGCTGGCGATGCGGTCGAGGATGTCGCGACCGTCCTTCATTGCCGGCTGTTCCGGATTGAGGAAGCGGCCGAGCACGAATTTCGGGCCGGCGTCGTGCCAGGCCTGGCGATAGACGAAGGTGCCGTCGTCCTCGGTCGGATACTGCCAGTGCCCGTCTTTGATCGACCAGCCGGTGAACGCCGATGCGGTTTCGTAGACGTCCACGTCGGTATAGCCGATGGGATAGGTCGGATCTTCCGGGCAGGGCGGGACCTGGAACGGGTCCATGAAGCCCAGATAGTTCTCTGCGCCGAAGGTGTGCAGTTCCAGCAGCTCGCGCGCGAAGTTCTCGTTCGGGCCTGAGCGGGTGTTCGAGGCGTTGTCGAGGTAGTACATCATCGCCGCGCTCTGCGCGACGGATTCCAGCATGGTGCGGAAGTTGCCCAGCGCGTTGGCGCGGATCACGTCGCGGTGGTAATGCACGAACACCGGGCCGGCGGCGAAATCGGTGGCGGTGACGTTGAAGTGGTTGTGCCAGTGACCGGTCATCACTTCGAGCAGCTGGCGCTTGGAATGCACGGCGCGGGCCAGCGACGAGCGCTGCACTTCCCAGGCCGGGCGCATGCGCACGTCGTACACCGGATCTGGCGCCACGTGATCGGTCCACAGCTGGGTCAACGATTTGCCGAGCGTGGTGTAGCCGGCGTTGGCGAGCCGCGTGTCCATCGCGCTGTCGTTGATGGCGGATGGATTGAGCTGCTGGTCGACGAAGGCGGTGAGCCGTGCGGTGTCGTTCGCGCCCAGCGCGTTGAACTCGGCGATGGAGGTCGAGGTGGCGCCGTACGTGAGGTGATTGAGCGCCCGCACCGCGAACGGCGCGCGCTGCAGCGTCGAGAGTTCCGCCTGGGAGATATTCCCGGTGGAAGGCCCCGCCATCGACGGCCCGGCCATCCGCGGCACGCCCGGATTGGCGGCGGTTGCGGCGGCGGGATCTGCGGCCGCAGCGACCGTGGGTTCCGGCGCGCGCGCAGGTGCGGACTGGAAGCGCAGCGGCCCCTTGATGCCGTGACGCCGCGCGAACACGGCGTACATGGCCTTGCGCCGTGCGTTGGGGGAAATCGGTCTCGGCATGGTGCTGCTCCGGTGAGTCTGTCGGCCGTCGGGCGGCGCGCGTGGAAGGTGTGGTTACCGGATGCCTTCGACGATCGGCGATGCCGCAGGCCGTCGATGACAATCGGGATGAAGCATTACGACAGCCCCAGCGCCGCCAGCAAACGTCTGAGCCAGGTGTGTTCGTCGCGTTGGCGGGCGCGTATCGCGCGTGCGCTTTCGCGGATCGATTCGCCGTATGCCGGCTGCGGATTGGCGGGCAGATCGGCCATGATCCGGCTCTGCCCCGAACCGGCCACGTACTGCGGCACCATATCTGCGCCCTGGAAGATCCCCAGCGGCGAATAGCCGGTATAGCCCGGGAAAATCTCGCCCAGCTTGTTGTTGCCCATGCGCCGGATCATCAGCTCGCTGAACACCCGACGGAAATCGGTGGTCGCCGGGATGTCGCCGAAGTAGGGCGACAGCACCTGCGGATCGAGACCCAGCCACTGCCCGTAGATGCGGCGGCCGTTGATCGGCCCGCCGATCACCAGCAGCGGATTGCCGTAGCCGTGGTCGGTGCCGCCGCTGCCGTTCTGGCGCACGCGACGACCGAATTCCGACTGTACGATCACCGTCACCCGGCCCATTTCGCCGGTGGCGTTGAGTTCGTTGTAGAACGCGGTCAGCGCCTGCGACAGCTCGGTGATCTTGTTCGAGTACAGACTGTTGCCGGTGGTGCCCTGGTTCTCGTGCGTGTCCCAACCGCCCAGGTCGATCGCGGCATAGCGCAGGCCCAGATTGAAACGTACCGACTGCGCCACCGTCCACAGCTGACGCGCGAAGGTCGTGGTCGGCCAGGTCGCGGGCAGGGTGGTGGTGTAACCCTGCTGCGCGATCAGCCGCATCGAGGCCTCGGCGCGCTGGCCGGCCATTTCGACGCCGCTCTGGCCCGCCCACAGGCTGGCGAGGGTTTCGGTGACGCCCTGGGTGCCCGCGGGCATTCCGCTGCGATAGGCCTGCCACTGCGGCGCGCCCGAAGTCAGCGCGAAATCGCCGGGGCTGGGCATCGACAGCGATTGCGTGGCGCCGCGCAGATTGGCCGGCTGCCGGCTCGCCACCGCGAGCAGCGGCATCGCGCCGGGCGCGCCGCCGGCGGGCTGCGTCTGCCAGGCGCGGGTCATCCAGCCGGTGGCGCTGTTCGGATTGCCCGGCGTGCCCAGATCCAGATACGCCTGCGCATCGAAATGGCTGCGGGTAACGGTGGTCGGCATACCGCAGGATTGAACGATGGCGAGTTTGCCGAGTACCCACAGGTCGCGCAGACCCACCGCGGACGGATGCAGGCCGAAACCGGTCTCGGCGCCGCTGGCCAGGGTGAGCGGCAGCGCGCCGAATTCCCCGCTCGCGGGGATGCGCAGGCTGGGCCGCGCTTCCTCGTAGAAACCGCGGTCGTTGCCCGCGATGGGCGGCACCAGGTTCAGGCCGTCGATGCCGCCGCGCAGGAACACGACGACGACGGTGTCGAACGGATTTTCGGCGGCGTAGGCTTCGCGCGAGAACAGCATGGCCGGGCCGGCCGCGCCGATCGCCGCGAGCGCGCCGCAGCCCTTGATGAATTCGCGCCGGTCGAGACTGGGTGTATGCATGGCGGTCTCCTCAGCGACTCATGAATTCGGGGCAAATCAGGATCATCGACACCATGCTGCGCAGGCGCTGCTGGTTGTAATGACGTTTGAGATCGGTCGTCGCGGAACTGTCGGTATCGGTGATGACATAGGTCGCCGGGTCGCCGTTCTGCGCGAGGAACGCCACCAGGATCTGCCGGCGCGATGCGATCGGCAGATAGCCGAGGATCCGCTGGCACCAGTAGTCGACCAGATTGTTCGCGGTCCAACTGGCGACGTTCGCGCGGCTCAGCGCCAGGATCGGCAGCAGCGGCGTGAGCGCGGCGTCGGTATCGACGGTTTCGGTCAGCCAGCCCAGCATCTTCCAGGTGGTCACCATGTTGTTGGAACCCGCCCAAGTCACGCCCACGTCGGGATAGCCGTTCGGCGCGGCCCAGTCGTAGGGCGCATGGCCGGTGGTGGCGAGCCGGCTCATGAAATCGTTGCTGCGGCTTTCGCTGACGCCCTTGATGGTCCAGTCGCTGCCGCAGGCGCGCAGCGCCGCGGCCATCAGCTCGAACGGGCGCCGGTTCTTCTGCCCCCAGCCGTGGATGAAGGCGTTCGACAGCAGGATATGACGCAGGGTGAGCTTGAGCTGGTCCGGGCTTTGCCAGTTGGCGCGAAAGATGGCCGCGGCGCTGTCGACCAGCGTTTCGTCGGGACGGTCGGACACGAAACGACGAATGAGTTTCCTGCAGATGAACTTCGCGACCCGCGGGTGGCTGGCGAGGCGGTCGTAGATGTCGCGGCCGTCCTTCATCGCCGGCTGTTCCGGATTGATGTACATGCCCAGCACCAGCTTCGGACCCGCGTCGTGCATGGCCTGGCGATAGGCGAAGGTGCCGTCGTTCTCGGTCGGGAAGCCGTTGCGGCCGTCCTTCACGGTCCAGCCGGTGAACGCCGCTGCGGTGTCGTACACGTCCAGATCGGTGTAACCGATCGGATAGCTGGTGTCTTCCGGGCAGGGCGGCACCTGGAACGGATTGACGAAACCCAGATAGTTCTCGGCGCCGAAGGCGTGCAGTTCCAGCAGTTCGCGCGCGTAGTTCTCGTTCGGCCCGGAGCGCGAATTGCTGGCATTGTTGAGGTAGTACAACATTGCCGTGCTCTGGCCCACGGCTTCGAGCATCGCGCGGAAATTGCCGAAGGCGTTGGCGCGGATCACGTCGCGGTTGTAGTGCGTGTAGACCGGCGCGGCGGACGAATTGCCGATGGCGACGTTGAAATGGTTCTGCCAGAAATCGACCATCACCTCCTGCAACTGGCGGCGCGAGTACACCGCGCGCACCAGCGCTGCGCGCTGGGTTTCGCGCGCGGGGGCCGAACTGTCGGTAGTGACGATGCGGTGATCGGCCCAGAGTTGGGCCAGCGACTTGTTGAGCGTGGTGTAGCCGGAGGCGTTGAGCCGGGTGTCCAGCGCGCTGTCGCTGATGCCGGCGGGGTTGAGCTGCTGGTCCACGAACGCGATGAGGCGGGCGGTGTCGTTGGCGCCCAGCGCGTTGAATTCGGCGATCGATGCGGCGGTGGCGCCGGCGGTCAGATGGTTGAGCACGCGGACCGCGAACGGCGCACGCTGAAGGGTCACCAACTGCGGCTGCGAGCTGTTCGCCGAGCCTTGCCCGGCCATGATCGGCGTGCGTGGTTTGTCTGCGATTGGACCGGGTGCGGTGGACGGTGCGGAAATGGTTCCGGCGTCCGATTCGGGCCGCAGCGGCGGCATCGGGTGGAAGCGGATACGTCCCTGGATGCCGTTGCGTCGCATGATCGCGGCGTACAACGCTTTGCGTCGGGAAAACGAGAGCATGGTTGGCATCGGAGCTCCAGGCGCCTGCCTGAACGGCAGCGTAGTGGCAGCACTATAAGCCCGATGCGCGAAGCCGGATGTGTCGTTGTTGCGTCGAAACTGTGACAGACACCACGGGCCCGGAAAGTGCCTGGAATTGTCGCCGGGACAGGCTATTGCGCGGTCCAGCCGCCATCGATGGGGAACGAGGTGCCGGTCACGTTATGCGCCTCGCGCCGACACAGCCACAGCACCATCGAAGCGATGTCCTCGGGCAGCGACATCCGCAGGCTCGGCTGTTTTTCGGCGACCAGCGCGCGCACGCCATCGTCGCGCGTGGCTCCGGGGTTGCCGAGTGCACTCCGACGGGCTTCGATCTGCGGTTCGATCAATGCGGTTTCCACCCAGCCCGGGCAGATGCAATTCACGGTGACCCCGCCGCTGTCGCGGCTGCCCGCGGCCGCGTATTCCAGCGCGGCGACCTTGCTCAGACCGACGATGCCGAACTTGCTGGCCACGTACGGCGCCTTGTTCACCGAGGCCACCAGCCCGTGCACCGACGCGATGTTCACCACACGGCCGTAGCCGCGCGCGGCCATGCCCGGCATCGCCAGACGCATGCTGTGGAACGCCGAGCTGAGATTGATCGCGATGATGTCGTTCCATTTCTGCGTCGGCATGTCGGCCAGCGGCACCGCGTGCTGGATGCCGGCGTTGTTGACCAGCACATCGACCGGCGACCACGCCTCGATGTCTGCCATCATCGTTTCGATCTGTTCCGGGTCGCGCAGGTCCGCGCCGAAGTGGCGGACTTCGTCGGCGCCCGCGTCGCGCACGGCCTGCAGTGCGGCGTCGATCTGTTCCGGCGTGCCGAGGCCGTTGACCGCGATCTTCGCGCCGGCCGACGCCAGCCCGCAGGCGATGGCCAAGCCGATGCCGGAGGTGCTGCCGGTGACGAGTGCGGTGCGCGGGGCGAGAAAACGGTCGGACATGGGCGGGCGTCTCTGCGGCAAGGAGAAAAAAGCGCTATCGATATCGTAGCGCCAAGGGACAAATGATGCGGGATCGCCCGACCGGCCGGTTGTAGAGCGGCCTTCAGGCCGCTGAAGGATCGTGGCGAACGCTCCAGCGGCCTGAAGGCCGCTCTACAAAAAAACGGTTCACACCAACCCGGTCGCATAGAACGCAGCGATGATCACGAACACCGCCGCAGTCTTGATCAACGTGATCGCAAAAATATCCTTGTACGCCTGACGATGGGTCAGCCCGGTCACAGCCAGCAGCGTGATCACTGCGCCATTGTGGGGCAGAGTGTCCATGCCGCCGGAGGCCATCGATGCCACCCGATGCAGCACGTCCATCGGAATGTTCGCGGCGTTCGCGTTGGCGATGAAGGTCTCCGCCATCGCCGCAAGCGCGATGCTCATGCCGCCCGAAGCAGAGCCGGTGATGCCGGCCAGCGCGGTGACGGTGATCGCTTCGTTCACCAGCGGATCGGGGATCGAACCCAGCGCGTTCGCCACCACCAGGAACCCCGGCAGCGCTGCGATGACCGCGCCGAACCCGTATTCGGAGGCGGTGTTCATCGCCGCCAGCATCGCGCCGCCGATGGCGTTCTTCGCGCCCTCGGCGAAGCTCGCGGTCACCGGCTTCCACGCCAGCGCAATCACGCTGAGGATGCCGACCAGCAGCGCGCCCTGCACCGACCAGATCGCCGCGACCTTCGAGACTTCCTGCACCACCGGCGCGGCGTTGCCGAACACCGCCGGCACGAATTCGTGGCTGGTGCCGTAGGTTTGCGGGATCCAGATCGTCAGCAGTTTATTGACGATGCCCACCAGCAGCAGCGGCGACAGCGCCAGCAGCGGATGCGCGAGTTTGCTGTCCGCGAACGGTGCGGGTTCGTTGAGGAGGGTGGCGGCATCGCCGTAGCCCTCGCCGTTGCGCTTCGCGACGCGTCGGCGCCACTCCAGATACGTCATCCCCATGATCAGGATGAACACCCCGCCGATGCTGCCCAGCCACGGTGCCGCCCAGGTGGTGGTGCCGAAGAACGAGGTCGGGATGATGTTCTGGATCTGCGGCGTGCCCGGCAGCGCATCCATGGTGAAGGTGAAGGCGCCCAGCGCGATGGTGCCCGGAATCAGGCGCTTCGGGATGTCGCTCTGGCGAAATAATTCTGCGGCGAACGGGTAGACCGCGAACACCACCACGAACAGCGACACGCCGCCGTAGGTCAGCACCGCGCAGACCGCGACGATCGACAGCATCGCGCGCTCGGGGCCGAACAGTTTGATCACTGCGCTGACGATGGATTTCGAGAAGCCGGAAAGTTCTATCAATTTTCCGAAGATCGCACCGAGCAGGAACACCGGGAAATACAGCTTCAGGAACCCGACCATCTTGTCCATGAACAGGCCGGTGAACATCGGCGCGACCAGCGAGGCGTCGGTCAGCAGCACCGCGCCCAGCGC
>JBKJTC010000152.1:0-3841 GCA_046590925.1 Lysobacteraceae bacterium
CGCCTGCCCGGGCGCGGCATGAACGTGCTGGGCGAAGCGGTCGAAGTGGTCACCATCGGCCGCCACGACCCCTGCGTCGGCATCCGCGCCACGCCGATCTGCGAAGCGATGATGGCGCTGGTGTTGATGGACCAGGCGCTGCGTCACCGCGCGCAGTGCGGCGACGTGGGCGAGGTTTCGCCGCGGATTCCCGCGGCCGTCAAAGGAACTGACAACGACGCCATCGACATGAAAACCGACGATAAACGATAGCGGCCAGTCGCCGTATCCACGCCCCACAGGCAGCGACTGCGCCGCATACCCGCACCGAAAAATCCGTCTTTCCTGTGGGAGCGAAGCGGGTCGCGACTTGGCTCCCATGAGGCCGGTCGCGACTCGCGTCGCTCCCACATCACAATATCCAGGTGATACGCATGAGCAAGCAGTTCAACGTGGCAGTGGTCGGCGCGACGGGCGCCGTGGGCGAAGTGATGCTGTCGATCCTCGCCGAGCGTAAATTTCCGGTGGGCAAGATCCATGCATTGGCCAGTGCCCGCTCGGCCGGCGGATCGGTGAAGTTCGGCGACGACGACATCATGGTGGGCGATCTGGCCACCTTCGACCCGACCGGGATCGATATCGCGCTGTTTTCGGCCGGCGGCTCCATTTCCAAGGAATACGGGCCGAAATTCGCCGCAGCCGGTGCGGTGGTGATCGACAACTCCTCGGCGTTCCGCTACGACGACGATGTGCCGCTGGTGGTGAGCGAAGTGAACCCGGAGGCCGCGAAGCAGCGTCCGCGCGGCATCATCGCCAACCCGAACTGTTCGACCATGCAGATGATGGTCGCGCTGGGCCCGATTCACCGCAAGGCCGGGATCGTGCGCATCAACGTCGCCACTTACCAGTCGGTGTCCGGCGCCGGCCGTTCCGGCCCCGAGGAGCTTGCGAAGCAGACCGCCGCGCTGCTGAGCTTCAAGGATCCGGACCCGAAGCGTTTCCCGGTGCAGATCGCCTTCAACCTGATCCCGCACATCGACGACTTCCAGGACAACGGCTATACCAAGGAAGAAATGAAGCTGGTCTGGGAAACCCGCAAGATCCTCGGCGACGACAGCATCCAGGTAAACCCGACCGCGGTCCGCGTGCCGGTGTTCTACGGCCATTCCGAAGCCGTGAACGTCGAAACCCGCGAGAAGATCACGGCTGAAGAGGTCCGCACGCTGCTGTCGGCCGCGCCGGGCGTGGAAATCGTCGACGAGCGCAAGCCGGGCGGTTATCCGACCCCGGTCACCCACGCCTCGGGCCGCGACGCGGTCTACGTCGGCCGCATCCGCGACGATATCTCGCACCCCAAAGCGGTCAATCTGTGGATCGTTTCCGACAACATCCGCAAGGGCGCCGCGCTCAATGCGGTGCAGATCGCCGAGCTGGTCGCGGCCGAGGCCTGATGACGCGGGGTAAGGACAACCGTTGCGAACCCCGGAAGTTGCGAAGCCTGGAGCAGGCGGCTAGAGTCTCGGGGTCGTTCCTGGGGACAAGCGTGATCAAACACTTGCGGATCACAGTTAGCGTTCTACTGGCAGTGGCGGCCCTGGTGTCGCCGCTGTCGGCGTGGGCGCTCGGGTTGGGCCAGATCAAGGTGCTGTCGCAGCGCGACCAGCCCCTGCTGGCCGAAATCCCGGTCATCTCCAACGATTCGACCGAGCTGGAAGCGCTGCAGGCCCGTCTGGCCTCGCCCGAGACCTTCGCCCGCATCGGCCTGTCGCCGCCGCAGGGCATCGTGTCGGATCTGCAGTTCTCGGTCGCGCTGGACGCCCGCGGCCGCCCGGTGATCCGCGTGACCAGCGCCGCGCCGGTGCAGCAGCCGCTGCTGACCTTCCTGCTGGAAGTGGACTGGGGGCAGGGCCGTCTGGTCCGCGAATATTCCGCGCTGCTGGACACCCCCCAGACCGCCGCTGCGCCGGTGCAGCCGCCGATCCAGGAAGCGACGGTCGACCCCGGCAATACCGTGGTGCGTCTGCCCGACCCGCCGCCGGTCGATCCGCTGACCGCCGCCGAGCCCACCGCCATTCCGCTGCCGCCGCGCGACGAACAGACCGCGGCCGTGCCCGAGCCGCTGACCGCACCGGAGCCGGTCGCCATTCCATTGCCGCCGGAAGACGTAGCCGCCACCGCCGCGCCGATCGAAGTCATCTCCGGCGACGAGACCCGCACCGTGCGCCGGGGCGAGACCCTCGGCGGGATCGCCGCTGGTCTCGACCGTGGATTCAGCCTGGACCAGACGATCCTGGCGCTGCTGCGCGCCAATCCCGACGCCTTCATCGACGGCAACGCCAACCGGCTGAAGGCCGGGGCGGTGCTGCGCATTCCCGACAACGCCGGCATCGCCCAGTACACGCCCGACGAAGCCGCCGTGGTGGTGCGCGAACAGGCCGCGCAGTGGCGCGGCAGCGGTCGTGCGCTGCCCCAGCCGCCCGCGGTGGTGGGCGCGCCGGCCGGCGAACCTGCCGCGGTCGCGGCTGCAGAGCCTGTGCAGCGGCCCGCCGCAGGCCGCGCCAGCGTGCAGGCGCGACTCGAAATTGTGCCGCCCTCCGCGAACGACGCGAAACGGGCGGGGACGCGATCCGGCGTCAGTGCCGGCGGTGAGGGCGACATGTTGCGACAACAGGCACTGCAGCAAACCAACGAAACCCTGGCCGCGCGCGCTGCCGAGGTGGAGGAGTTGAAGGCGCGCGTCGCCGAACTCGAACAGCTGCAGCAGAAGCAGAACGAACTGATCGCGCTGAAGGACAGCGAGCTGGCGGCCGTGCAGCAGCGCCTGGGCAATACCCAGGCCGCCGCCGCTGCCGAGCCTGCCCCGGCATCGTCCGGGATGGGGCCGTGGCTCGGCGTGGGTATGGGCCTGCTGGTGATCGGCCTGCTGGTGGGCTGGTGGCTGCGCCGCCGTCGTCCGGTCGAGGTCGCGCCGAAACGCGATTTCGAACGACTCGCCGCCGCCGTGCCGAAATCCAAAGGCGCTGACACCGTCCCCGACAATGCCGCAGACGCGGACGAAGCCGTCGCTGAAGCGTCTCCGGCGCCGGGGACCGCCGCGCCGCTGCCGGCCGAACCGGCATGGAACCGTCTGGCGAAACCGCCGGAGCCCGAAGCGCCCAATCCCGTGGTGCCGGCGCGCGGCGTGCCGACCTGGCACGCCGGCGGCGTCGACGGCGGCGGTCCTGCCAATCCATCGGAGCCGGGACAGGTGCGTCTGGATCTGGCCAAGGCCTATCTGGACATGGGCGACCGCGACACCGCGCGCACCCTGCTGGACGAGATCGCCGCGCGCGGCGACACCGAAGCCGTCCGCAGCGAAGCCGCGCGCATGCGTCAGGAACTGGGCTGAGGCCCGTCCGGATCCGTCGATGCGATATGTCCTTGGCGTCGAATACGACGGCAGCAATTACAGAGGTTGGCAGCGGCTCACGCCCTACGGCCAGCAGGGTGGGCCCCGCACGCTGCAGGTCACGCTGGAAGACGCCCTGTCCGGTGTTGCCAGCCACCCCGTCGCAGTGATCTGCGCCGGGCGTACCGATGCCGGCGTACACGCCGAGTGCCAGGTGGTGAATTTCGACAGCGATGCGCAGCGCGATCCGCGTGCGTGGGTGCTGGGCACCACCACCCGCCTGCCGCCCGCGATGCGCGTGCGCTGGTGCGTCCCGGTGGAGGGCGACTTCAATGCCCGGTTTGCGGCGCTCCCAGGCGAGGTATTGCCTGCCCAGCGCGGGTCGTACCTGATGATTGAGCAGGCGATAGCGATAACGCCGCGCGCGCGCCGAAAACCGGGCATTGAAGTCGCCCTCCACCGGGACGCACCAGC
>JBKJTC010000161.1:0-5288 GCA_046590925.1 Lysobacteraceae bacterium
TCCGTCTCTTTGCCGTTTTCTTTAACGCTGCTGGCTGGCTCGGTGCCCATCCATCATCCCCGTCGTGTTGTGCAACGCGCTGTCTTGCACAACACGACGGGGATGATGGATGGGCACCGAGCCAGCCAGCAGCGTTAAAGAAAACGGCAAAGAGACGGAGGATTACCTGCGGATCGTCGATGTCCGCAAGGAATTCGACGGTTTCGTCGCGGTCGAAGACACCAACCTCAGCATCCGCAAGGGCGAGATCTTCGCGCTGCTCGGCGGTTCCGGCTGCGGAAAGTCGACGCTGTTGCGCTGTCTGGGCGGGTTCGAACGACCGACCTCCGGGAAGATCTATCTCGACGGCCAATTGATGAACGATCTGCCGCCCTACGAGCGGCCGATCAACATGATGTTCCAGTCGTATGCGCTGTTTCCGCACATGACCGTGGCCCAGAACATCGCATTCGGCCCGAGGCAGGACGGCATGCCGAAACAGCAGATCGAAGCGCGCGTGACCGAGATGCTGAAACTCGTGCAGATGGAAAAATACGCCCAGCGCAAGCCGCATCAGCTCTCCGGCGGCCAGCAGCAGCGCGTGGCGCTGGCGCGTTCGCTGGCGAAAGGCCCGAAACTGCTGCTGCTGGACGAACCGATGGGCGCGCTGGACAAGAAGCTGCGCTCGCAGATGCAGCTGGAACTGGTCAGCATCATCGAGACATCGGGCGTGACCTGCGTGATGGTGACCCACGATCAGGAAGAGGCCATGACCATGGCCACCCGCATCGCGCTGATGGACAGCGGCCGCATCCGCCAGGTCGCCACGCCCGACGAAATCTACGAATCGCCGACCAGCCGTTTCGCCGCCGAATTCATCGGTTCGGTGAACATGATCGAAGGCCGGATCGAAGAGGACATGAAGGACTACGTGACCATCCGCGCGCCGCAGCTGCCGGACGTGATCTACGTCGGCCACGGCATTTCCGGATACGAAGGCCAGGACGTCGCATTCGCGGTGCGTCCGGAGAAAGTGCAGATCAGCAAGGAAGAACCGGCGCAGCCGCACAACAAGGCGCGCGGGAAGATCGAGGACATCGCCTATTTCGGCAGCCACTCGGTCTTCCACGTGCGCCTGCCCACCGGCTTCAAGATGATGGCCAACTTCGCCAATCAGGAACGCTGGGCCAGCGAGGGCATGACCTGGGGCGATGAGGTCTGGGTGTGCTGGGGCGAGAACGAAGGCGTGGTGCTGACCACATGAACGCGGGCATCGGCAGGGTTCTGGCGAAACTGGTCCCCGGCAAGCGCTGGGGCGTGATCGCGATTCCTTATCTGTGGATGCTGTTGTTCTTCGCCATTCCGTTCCTGATCGTGCTGCGCATTTCCTTCTCGATGCGCGACCAGACCTCATCGCCGCCATACACGCCGATCATCGAGTACATCGACAACGCGGTCACGATGAAGCTCAATCTGAGCCATTACGCCACCCTGGTGACCGATTCGCTGTACGTGCAGGCCTATGGCAGTTCGCTGTGGATCGCCGCGGTGTCGACATTGCTCGCGCTGCTGATCGGTTATCCGATGGCCTATGTCATTTCGCGGCTTTCGCCCTCGGCGCGTAATGTCGTGATGATGCTGGTGGTGCTGCCGTCGTGGACCTCGTTCCTGATCCGCGTCTACGCCTGGGTCGGCATCCTCAAGAACAACGGCCTGCTCAACGGCCTGTTGATGAAGCTCGGCATCATCGAAGAGCCGCTGAAGATCCTCTACACGCCGCTCGCGACCTACATCGGCATCGTCTACTGCTATCTGCCGTTCATGATCCTGCCGCTGTACACCAACCTGGTGGAGCACGACAACCGCTTGCTGGAGGCCGCCTACGACCTCGGCGCCAAGCCGTGGCAGGCATTCATCAAGATCACGCTGCCGCTGTCGCGCGCCGGCATCATCGCCGGCTGCATGCTGGTGATGATTCCGGCGGTGGGCGAGTACGTCATTCCCGAGATGCTCGGCGGCCCGGACACGCTGATGATCGGCCGGCAACTGGTCAACGATTTCAGCGCCGCGACCGACTGGCCGCGCGCGTCCGCGGTGGCGATCTCGATGCTGCTCCTGCTGCTGGTGCCGATCCTGATCTTCAACCGCGTGCAGCAGCGCGAGATGGAAGGCAAACTGACATGAACGCCTTCCGAAGACATTGGGTGACATGGTCGGTGCTGGCGCTGGGCTTCGCGTTTCTGTACGTGCCGATCCTGATCCTGATGGTGTATTCGTTCAACGAGAGCAAGCTGGCCAGCGTCTGGTCGGGATTCTCGTTCAAGTGGTACGGCGCACTGTTCCGGGACCGCGACATGCTCAGTGCCGCATGGCTGAGTCTGAAACTTGCGTTCTTCACCGCCACCGGCGCGGGGGTGCTGCGCACGCTGGCGTCGCTGGTGATGACGCGGATGCGGCATTTTCGCAGTCGCACGCTGTTCGGCGCGCTGATCACGGCGCCGCTGGTGATGCCAGAAGTGATCCTCGGCCTGTCGCTGCTGCTGCTGTTCGTGTCGATGGGCAATGCGCTCAACGGGATGGGCATCGGTCATTTCCAGCCGAAAGGCCTGCTCACGCTGTGGATCGCGCACGTCACCTTCACGCTGGCGTTCGTCACCGTGGTCATATCCTCGCGCATGTCCGAGCTGGATAAATCGCTGGAAGAAGCGGCGATGGACTTGGGCGCCAACCGGGTGAAAGTGTTCTTCCAGATCACCCTGCCGATCATCGCGCCCGCGCTGGTCTCCGGTTGGCTGCTTGCCTTCACGCTGTCGCTGGACGATGTGGTGATTTCCAGCTTCGTCTCCGGGCCGGGCTCGACCACGCTGCCGATCAAGGTGTTCTCTTCGGTGCGTCTGGGCCTGAATCCCAAGATCAACGCGCTGGCGACGATCATGGTCGCCATCGTGTCCCTCGTCGCGGTACTCGGCTGGTGGTGGATGCGCCGCGAAGAACGTCGCCGCCAGCGCGACATGCAACTGGCGATGCAGGACAACGGTTGATCGCCGCGCAGGCCGGCGGACGTACTCACATACAAGAGGCGAACGAAATGACGGTCGAATTGATCCATCCATGGAGCGGTGCAGTCGACTATCGCTACGACTATATCGGCGCGGCCGATGTCGAGCGTATCCTCCAGGCGGCCGCAGAGGCTGCGCCTGCGTGGGCTGCGCGCGAACTCGACGATCGCGGCGCACTGCTGCGCGCGGTCGCTGCGCAGTTGCGCGAACAGCGCGAGGCCATCGCCGCGACGATGACCGCCGACATGGGCAAGCTGCGGCGCGAAGGTCTGGTGGAGATCGAGAAATCGGCGTCGGCCTGCGAATACTACGCAGAGCACGCCATCGACTATCTTCGCGACGGCATGATCGCCACCGAAGCGCATCGCAGCTACGTGACCTACGAGCCGCTGGGCTGTATTTTCGCGGTGATGCCGTGGAATTTCCCGATCTGGCAGGTGTTCCGCTTCCTGGCGCCGGGGCTGATGGCCGGCAACGTCGCGGTCCTCAAGCACGCGAGCAACGTGCCGCGCTGCGCGGACGCGATCGCCCGCGTGCTGCGCGATGCCGGTATTCCCGAAGGCGTATTGGGCGTGCTGCACATCGACAATGCGATGGCCGCCCACGTGATCGCAGACCCGCGCGTCAGAGCGGTCACGCTGACCGGCAGCGAACGCGCCGGCAGCGCGGTGGCTTCGGCCGCCGGCAAGCACCTGAAGAAATGCGTGATGGAACTCGGCGGCAGCGACCCGTTCGTGGTGCTGGATGACGCCGATCTCGACGTGACCATTCCCGCGGCCATCGCTTCGCGCTTCGGCAATGCCGGCCAGACCTGCATCGCCGCCAAGCGTTTCATCGTGACCCCGGGCATCGCCGATGCGTTCGTCGCGCGTTTCGTCGAAGCCGCCGGCAAGCTCGCGGTCGGCGATCCGTCGGATGAGGCGACCACGCTCGCGCCGATGGCCCGCGCCGATCTGCGCGACGAAGTGCACGAACAGGTGCAGCGCAGCGTCGCCGCGGGTGCGAAATTATTGATCGGTGGCACGCCGGGGCAGGGCGGCTCGCACTATCCCGCGACCATTCTCGATCACGTCGTGCCCGGCATGCCGGCGTACAACGAAGAATTGTTCGGCCCGGCCGCGAGTATCCTCCGCGCGCGCGACGATGATGATGCGGTGCGCATCGCGAACGACACTGCGTTCGGCCTGGGCGCGAGTGTCTGGACTGCGGACAAGGCGCGCGGTGAGGCGGTTGCGCGGCGTCTGCAGGCTGGTGCGACTTTCGTGAACGCGATCGTGCGTAGTGATGTGCGGTTGCCGTTCGGGGGAACCAAGACTTCAGGCTTCGGTCGTGAGCTGGCCGAGCATGGGATTCATGAGTTCATGAATATCAAGACGGTTTATGTGGCTTAGATTCGGGAGTTAGCTTTCGTGAGAAAATTTTTCTGCAGTCTTGCTGATCTCGTTCTTATAGCGTCAATATTTACCTCAAGTGTCTGTATGGCTAAGGGTTTGAATGCAGATGAGGAAGAAGCAGTAAGCGATGTGCTGCGAGCAACCGCCAAAGCTGCTCTGGGCAATACAGCAGAAGGTTTTTTTCGAGGGTGCAAGGCTTCATTAGAAATGCAGACAACCAGGCCATCAGAACCAGATCTTCTCTTGGCACTTGATTTCAGTAGTGTCCCAACGTTGATCAGCATGACGCGCTCAAGCCATTGATTACGATAGATAAAAACGTACATTTCTTTGGTCTCGATTTGAACATCGTCTACGCCCCGCGCACCGTGTTCGCAGTCCCCGCTGCGGAGTCAATCGATGCACCAAGGCCAGTTCGTCTTTGCGCAGCTCATGCGCCATTTGCCGCTGACCACCTTTCGCCGCTGCGTGGCGCGTGACGACGGCGAGCACAAGGTCAAGAGCTTCTCCTGCCTCAATCAGTTTCTGTGCATGGCTTTCGCACAGTTGACTTACCGGGAGAGTCTGCGGGATATCGAGTCGAGCCTGCGTGCGCAGGCAGCCAAGCTGTACCACTTGGGGATTCGCGGCAATGTCTCTCGCAATACTCTGGCCAACGCCAATGCCACCCGCGACTGGCGCATCTATGCGGACTTCGCCCAGTGCCTGATCGGTATTGCACGTGGGCTGTATGCCGAGGAGGTTGTGCAACATCTTTTCTGTAAAACCCTGCAAGTCGGTTCCGCACGGATGACGGGTTTTACGGTTTGATTGTCAGGTAGATTTTTCCGGTCATCCATTCCTCGTCGAACTCGGC
>JBKJTC010000180.1:0-15435 GCA_046590925.1 Lysobacteraceae bacterium
GCCGAGTTCGACGAGGAATGGATGACCGGAAAAATCTACCTGACAATCAAACCGTAAAACCCGTCATCCGTGCGGAACCGACTTGCAGGGTTTTACAGAAAAGATGTTGCACAACCCGTGGACGCCCCGAGATTCAAAGAATTTCGGATCTAATAAGGATTCGAAACCAATACGTGCATCCAAAGGTATTCGGAATTTCCTCAACGGTTGGGGTACCGCAAGATGGAGGCACCGATTGGATTCTGCCAGTCAGCATTGAGGTGAAGCATTGGCGTGAGCTTGGAATTCCAAAGCAATCGATGCTCTGGTCTGCGCAAAGCTCTGTTTCAGCGTTAGGGGCAGTAGCAAATTTTCTCACTTACGTTTTTGTCACGCTTCTTCAATCAACCGAGCAAGAGTTTAAAAATATGCTTCCTTCCCGTATTGAGTTGGAAGACGCGCACGTCCTTGTTGTGCATGAGGAAATTATTCAAGAACTTAAAGGCATGTCTGAACATGGCGTTGATTTTTCGCTATTATCTTTCTTGTCCGCTATCCAACGTTAGCCGCCATCTAACCATTCACTGAAGCCGACCCGCATCAGAGCGAGTTGGCTAGAGGGATGTCGTCCCGATGCCACCAATGGCGCACCAACGATTGATCGTAGACCCGAAGGGCGGCGCACACGATGTGCGCCGTTTTTCGATGAGACATGGATGTCTCATCGAAAAATCCCGGCCAAGGCGCCGACGGCAGATTTGCCTCGGCACTGAGTGTCTTCTTTGGTTACTTTCTTTGCGCCAAAGAAAGTGACCCGCGCCCCAGCGCGGAAAAGATTCCAAGCCTTACCCCAAGTCCATCCACATCGCTTCCGAAACAGCATTTCGACGGCGAAAAGCATGGTCACAGCCGAACGGTAGCCAACGAAGCAAATCCAAGCCTGCGCTCAATGGCGAAAGCTTCGAAACGCTGCATCAACGCATGCGGAAATCGGATCGGCAGCACTGCCTCCAACACACACGGCCAGCTTCGAAAGAAAACGGCCCGGCATTACTGCCAGGCCGTTGTAACTCAAACATCGAGTTTCGTCTTTACTTCTGCGCCTCGGGCGCAGGCACAGCCGGCGCCGCAGCCGGCGCAAACGCATTGCTCGGAATCGCCCACGAGAAATCTGTGCGGGTGAACGTCGCGTAGCGCGGATCGTTGTTGAAGTCGATCGGCTGCGTGTACGCCGCCGGGTAGCTCAACGTCGGCAGCGACAGCGGCGAACCGCTCAGCGGCGAGCCCGCGGTGGCGGTGCCGTGGCAGCTCATGCAGTTGCTGGTCTGGCCGGCCGGGATGCCGCTGGAGGTTTCCAGGAACGGGTTGAAGCACACCACCATGTCCTTGGACGCGTTGCCCTTGGTCTGGTTCCAGGCCGTGCACATCGCGTAATTGCGCCAGGGGCCGGCCACGTTGTCGGTCATGCCCTGCTTGCTGCCGGGGAAGTTGTCGGGCGCGTCGGCGCCGGGCTGCCACCAGAACGTTTCCCACGTCCAGTTGATGATCGCTTTGCTGTTGACGTGCATGCCGCCGAGGACGCCGAAATCGCCCTCCGCCGCGGTGAGTCCCTGACCGCCGTCGCCCGAATTGGGAGCCAGCGCGTTCCAGTCGGCGGCTTCCGCGGCGTCCATCTTGAAGTTGTAGATGGTCGCCAGCGGCGCATACAGATAGTTCTTGCAGGACATGGTCGAGCCCGGAACGATCTGCGCGATCTGCTCGGGCGTGGCCGGCACCGGTGCGACGCTCGGGTCGGGCGCGCCGGCCGGGTCCAGCAACACGCAGTTGAACCAGGTTTCGGGCGTGGCGTTGGCCGGCGTGGTCGACTGCTTCGGGCCCATCCACAGCGGCATCGGCGTCAGGCCCGTCGCCTTCACCACGAAGATCACCGGCTTGGTTTCGATGGCAGTGAAGCCCTGGGTGCTGCCGTTATCGGGCTGATACGGCGTTTCTTCGATCTTGCGCGCGCTGATCGGCGTTTCCGCGGGCCACGCGGCGTTGAGGTTGGCGAGATCCTGCATCGCGACATAGCTGTAGCTGGCGTTGCCCGGTCCCGCATGCTGCGCGCCCAGGAAATTCGCCATCGCCGGATTGAATTTGTTGAACGACACCACCTGGGTGTCGCTGGGCAGGGCCCTGCCTGCGCGCAGCGCGGCATGTCCGATCTGTGTGGGTTTCTGGAACGCGCGCGCCGGACGCTCCAGCGTCGTGCAGCCGGTGGGGGTGAAGACTTCCTCGTTGCCGCACCAGGTGTCCCACACCGGCAGCGCGGTGCCGTTCCAGCGCTGGCCGGAATCGCTGGTCATGCCGGCCCACAGGTTCCAGGCGGCGGTGGTGATGTTGTCGATCTGCCAGGTGTCGGCCCAGGCCTGGAATTCGTCGCGGTTACCGGGATAACCGAATCCGGCCGGCACATCGACCGGCTTGATGCCGGCGATCGCGGTCTCGGGTTTCGGTGCGGTTTCCACCACTGGCTTGGCGGGTTCGGTGGGTTCGGTGGGCGCCTCTTTGTTGCAGGCAGCGAGCAGCAGCGCCGCGGGCAGCAGCGCGAGCAAACGCATCTTCATGTGACCTCCTCTGTCGATCGGTATGGGTCGGTCTGTGCGCGTCCCCAGATCCTCGCGCAGCATCCCACATGGCGTGGCTTGTCCATGGCGTGCGCCATGGGTCTTGCGTGGCTCGTTCAGGGCGTGCGCCGTGAACGCAGCGAGCATACGGCGTTCAGGATGCGTCCACAATCAAAGTGTGACGCAGGGCCGGTCCGGTCGTGCGCCCGAACGCTCAACCGGACACCACTCAGCCGGCGGCGTGCACTACGCCCGACACCTGCGCCACCGCGTCGTGCGGATGCAGGCTCTCGAAATGCGAGACGCGTACATCGAAGCGTCGCACGCGCGCATCGACGGCCAGCGCGGCGGCGACGCGGCGCGCGGCGTCTTCGCAGAACATCAGGTTCTCGGCGTTGAGCCTCGCGAAGGCCTGCTCATCCTCGCGCTTCACCGCGGTCTGCACCGGCGTGCCCAGCGCGGCTTCGGCGCGATCGATCAGATCGGCCACCGGCAATTCGTCGAGAGAAACATCCAGTTCGACCCGGATCTCGGCGCGGCTGCGCTGCGCGTGCGGCGTGGCGGCGAGGCCGCGCGCCGACGCCAGCCACTCGCCGACCACCTGCGTGGACAACGGATGCGCCGCGGCGAAGTCGTCCATGAAACGTTCGGCATTGAGCTGCCGCGACAGCGCGGCCGACGCCGGACAGGTGCTGGAGTATTCGACCGAGAACGCCAGGGTCAACGTCGTATGCCCTTGCGCGAGCACGGCATCGATCTCCAACGGATAGCGCTTCCAGCCGCTGTTGTCGCTGATCAGCGCGCGACGCTTCAGCATCTGCTCGAAGCGCAGCGTCAGCCGCGCGGAGGTGGACAACGCGCCCTGGGATTCGATGCAGCTCTGCAGGATGCGGCGCAGGCGCGCGGGCGTCAGCGCCTCTTCGACCAGCGTGTCCTGCAATTGCCGATAGAGCCGCGACATATGGATGCCGCGCGCATCGGGATCGCGCAGATCGACGAGGACATCCACCGAGGCCGGCACCTGCATCAACGCGCCGTCTTCACCGCGCAGACGCAGTGGCAGCGCGATATTGCGCATCCCCACCCAGTCGAGCGCGCGCGCGGCGGATGCGGCATCGCCGGCCACGTCGGGCATCGGTTGGGCATTCGAGCGCAAGGTCACGGTCGGCATCTGTCGTGCGAAGGGGCGGCCATTGTACCCAGCGACCGCGAATGCTTCGGGAATCGCCCCGGAACGCTGCGTTCGGGCCTCAGGTCCGTGCCGCGCGCCAGCTGCGCCACAGCGCCACGCCCGGCGACAGCGCCGAGACCTCGCCCGCGGCCGCGACGCGGCGCAGCCGGGCATGGCTCAGCGCATCGTGGATACGACGCGGACGCGAACCGGCGCGCTGCGGTGCGGTGGTCGCGAGCTGCCGCGCCCAGGCCTGCGCCTGCGCCGCCTCGGCGGCCTGGTCGCGATGCCACAGCGCATGCGCCGCGAGCAATAAGAATGTATCGCCACCTGATTCGCCACCGGATTCGACATCGGACGAAAAAAACGCACGCTCGCAGTCGGCGATCGCGTCGGCCAGCGGCTGCAACTGCACCATCAACGGCTGCGGCGACGCCCACGCGCGCAGCGGTTCGCGCACGGCCTGCAGCGAAGCCAAGGCCGCCGCCAGCGACGCCCACGGCGCGGGCTGTTTCTGCAGCACGCGACCCAGCGGATGCCGGCGCAGGCCTTTCGCCCAGCCCTGCAATTCTTCCTGCCACCATGCCAGCTTGGCGAAACCCGGGGTGGGATCGTCGCCGGCCCACGCGGCATCGGTCCATTCCTGCAGCAGCGCGAACCAGGCCTCGGCGGTCGCGCGCTCGGACTCGGCGACGAACACCTGCGCGATCCGCCATTCCGGCCAGCGTCCGCGCCATTTGCCGAGAAAATCTTCGAGCGCGGCGTCGAGGTCGGACATATCGTTCGCAGCGGGGTCGTTCACAGCGGATGCGCGACCGTCGTCGGCCAGATCGCGGGATCAAGCAGTTCGCTCGGCTGCTCGATCATCGTGTCGCCGCGCCAGTCCAGCGGATCGACGCCGGGCAGGCGATAGCCCCACAGCGCGACGATCGACGGCATGCCCGCGGCGCGCGCGGCGACGATATCGCGCTCGTCGTCGCCGACGTACACGCAGTCCCGCGCGGCGACGCCGATGACCTCCGCCGAATGCAGCAGCGGCAGTGGATGCGGTTTGCGCTCGGGCAGCGAATCGCCGCCGATCAGCACGCCGCAGCGTTCGCTCCAGCCGAGGATGGGCATCAACTGTTTCGCCAGATATTCCGGCTTGTTGGTGACGATGCCCCAGCGCACGCCGTCGGCTTCCAGCGCGTCGAGCATGTCGGCGATGCCGTCGAACAGCACGCAGTGGCGACCGAGGATGCCTTCGTAGGCATCGAGAAAGGGCTTGACCAGTGCTTCGCGCGCGTCGACATCGAGATGTGCGAACGCCGCGCCGATCATCGCCCGCGCGCCTTTGGAGACATGCGCGCGCATCGTGTCGTGCGGCATGTCGGGCTCGCCGTGCCGGCGGCGCAGGATGTTGATCGCCTCGACCATGTCGGGCGCGCTGTCGAGCAGGGTGCCGTCGAGATCGAAGAGCACGCCGCGCGGGTACGCGCCTTTTGAAGAACGGGTCTGGGACAACGGTGGCTCCGGGTTGGGTGATGAGGATGGGAAAAACGATTCAGGGAACGCATGCGGCCACGGCGAAAAGCAAATCCCCAGCTGGCGCCGCCCCCTTTTTCAAAGGGGGCTTGTGGTGCTGAAAGTTGAGCTGCTTCCGTCTTGATCGCGCAATGATTTGCCCCCTTTGGAAAAGGGGGCGGGCAATCGCGAAGCGATTGACGGGGGATTTGTTTTTCGCGGTCGCGCCGGATTGGAATGCGCCTACGGCTTCACCGCGCACGCCAGATAATTCACGTCGGTGCGGCCGCCGACGCGCGCGCTGTGGCGCAGCGGGTCGTAGATCAGGCCGCTCACGTCTTCGAGATCGAGATCCGCCGCGCGCAGCCACGCGCCCAGCTCCGACGGCTTGATGAAATCGCGGTACTGGTGCGTGCCCTTGGGCAGCAGGCGGGCGACGTACTCGGCACCGACGATGGCCAGCGCGAACGCGGCCGGGGTGCGGTTGAGCGTGGACAGGAACAGCCGCCCACCGGGTTTGAGCAGGGTCGCGCAGGCGGCGATGATCGCGCCGGGATCGGGCACGTGCTCCAGCATTTCCATGCAGACGATGGCATCGAAAGCGGCGGGCATCTCGTCGGCGAGCGTTTCGACCGGCGTGAGGCGGTATTCGACTTCGACGCCGGATTCCAATCGGTGCAATTTCGCGATCTTGATGAGATCCGGCGCCAGATCGATCGCGGTCACCTGCGCGCCCTCGCGCGCCAGGGCCTCGCTGAGCAGGCCCGCGCCGCAGCCGACGTCGAGCACGCGCGCGCCGCGCAGCGTCGTGCGGTCGCGCACGTAACCCAGGCGCGCGGGATTCAGCGCGTGCAGCGGTTTCTGCGGGCCTTCGGGATCCCACCAGCGATTCGCCAGCGCGTTGAACTTGTCGAGTTCGGCTTGGCTAAAGTTATCGTGTTGTTCTGTTGTGTTCATCAGCTCATTCCAGTTCCTGCATCAGTGTCCGGACCAGCGGATCGCATGTGGTAACGAATCCTCGACAGGACGCCACCCGCCCCCGCCCGCCACGACGAAGAATTCAACCCGCTCCGCGAAAACGTCATCGAGGAATTCCAACACATCGTCCGCCGCCTTGCGCAATCCCACGCTGCGGTCGAAGCCGTACGTCGGAAAATCGAAATGGCCGTGCGTCAGATCGCCGACGCTCACGATCCATCCGCATGCTTCAGCTTCAGCTTCGATCTTGATCGCGCCGATCAGTGGATTCGGCGACCGGATCACTACGACATCCCCGCGGACTTCGGTGTCGATACCGGCGAATCGGTCACGGATTCGCTCTAACAGATCGTGTGAGTGCATCGGCGTGCGTCCTCAGCCAACCGTTACACCACCGATCCGCTCCCGCCACTGTCTGGCATTCGCGATCAGCGCATCGATGTCCATGTCGACCAGGATGCGGTCGCGCAGTTTCGCCTTGCCGGCGATCCACACGTCGGACACCTGATGGCGGCCGGTGGCATAGACCAACTGCGACAGCACGTGATGCAGCGGCTGGGTCTCCAGCGCCGACAGATCCACGCAGGTCACGTCGGCCTGCTTGCCGGGTTCGATCGATCCCACGAGGTGATCGAAGCCCATCGCCTTGGCGCTGCCCAGCGTGGCCGCGCGCAGCGCGCTGGCGGCGTCGAACGCGGACGCATCATCGGCCACGGCTTTCGCCAGCAGCGCGGCGGTGCGCATCTCGCCGAACATGTCGAGATCGTTGTTGCTCGCGCAGCCGTCGGTGCCGATGGCGACGTTGACCCCGGCATGCACCAGCCTGTGCACCGGGCAAAAGCCCGAGGCGAGCTTGAGATTGGATTCCGGGCAATGCACCACGCTGACGCCGCGTTCGGCGCAAAGTGCGATCTCGGCGTCGGTGAGCTGGGTCATGTGGACCGCGATCAAACGGTCGTTGATCAGGCCGAGCCGGTCGAGCCGTGCGATCGGCCGCTGGCCGTGCTTCTGCTGCGACTGCTGCACTTCCTGCGCGGTCTCGTGGGTATGCAGATGCACCGGCAGATCGAGCTGGTCGGCGAGCATGCGGATGCGCTCGAAATTCTCGTCCGACACCGTGTACGGCGCATGCGGCGCGAACGCGGTGGCGATGAGCGTGTCGTGGCGCCACTGGTCGTGGGCTTCGGCGGCGCGGTCGAAATACTCGTCGTCGCTCTTCGCCCACGCGGTCGGAAAATCGATCACCGGCAGGCCGACGCGCGCGCGGAAGCCGTGGCGCTTGTAGGTCGCGGCCTGCACGTCGGGGAAAAAATAATTCTCGTTGCAGCAGGTGGTGCCGCCGCGGAGCATCTCGGCGATCGCCAGCTCGATGCCGTCGGCCACGAACTCCGGGCCCATGACCGCGCCTTCGATCAGCCAGATATGGTCCTGCAGCCACTGCTTCAGCGGCAGATCGTCGGCGACCCCGCGCATCAGCGTCATCGGGTTGTGGCAGTGCGCGTTGATAAGGCCGGGCATCAGCGCGCCCTCGGGACGCGACACCGTCTCCTTCGCCTCGAAACGCGCGCGGGCCTCGGCGATGGGCAGCACGGCGAGGATCTCGCCGCCGCGGATCGCAACCGCGTGATGGTCGAGCACGACGCCGTGCGGCTGGACCGGGACCACGTAACGGGCCTCGATCAGCAGGTCGCAGGCTTCGGGAAGGGGGGCTTCGGAGACTGGCTGGTAGGTCATTGGGGGATTGTCTCATTCCCGGGATCGCACTGCCTCCGGGGCGCCCCCTCCCCAACCCTCCCCCGCATGCGGGGGAGGGTTGGGGAGGGGGCCGGAAAAGCAGAAGCCCGCCGGTGGCGGGCTTCTGACTAGCGAGCTACGAAGGAAAGCGACACCGCGATTCAATCCCTGCCGGCCGCGCGCGGCGCTGAACTCATCGCGCTTCAACTTCGTCCTGGGCGGGAATGATTGATTCACGACGAGGCCCGCTGCGCGGGCCTCTGTGAATCAATCACTTCACCCGGCTGAAATATTCTCCGGAGCGGGTGTCGACCTTGATGATTTCTTCCTGGCCCACGAACAGCGGCACGCGGACCACCGCGCCGGTTTCGAGGACGGCCGGCTTGCCGCCGCCGCCGGAGGTGTCGCCGCGCACGCCCGGATCGGTCTCGACGATCTTCAGTTCGACGAAATTCGGCGGAGTCACGGCGATCGGGATGCCGTTCCACAGGGTGACCAGGCATTCCTCCTCGCCCTTCAGCCACTTCTCGGCGCCGCCCATGCCGGCCTTGTCGGCCTGCACCTGCTCGAAGCTTTCCGGGTTCATGAAGTGCCAGTACTCGCCGTCGGCGTAGAGGAACTGCATGTCGGTGTCGACCACATCGGCCACTTCCAGCGAGTCGGTCGCCTTCATGGTCATTTCGACCACGCGGCCCGACTTGATGTTGCGGAACTTGATGCGGGTGAAGGCCTGACCCTTGCCGGGCTTGACGTATTCGGTTTCGGTGATGACGCACGGGTCGTTGTTGACCAGGATCTTCTGGCCGTTCTTGACGTCGTTCATGCCCAGACTGGCCATGGTTACTCCTGATGAATGCGATCTGCGGAACCGCCCCGGGGTCGATGCGACCCGGGGCGACTAGAATGAGCGGCTGGACCCGAAACGCCGGTGCGTAACGCCGGTGCGTCCCATCCACTGGCCCGATTGACCGCACATGATACCCGCAGCCTCCCCCGCACCGCACCCCGCCCCCGACCCCGCTCCCGCCAACTGGAAACGCCTATGGCGCGACGCCGTGCGCGATCCGGCCGAGCTGCTGGCGCTGCTGGGACTGGAAGGCCGGGTGCCGGGGCTGTCCGCCGAGGCCGCGGCGCAGTTCCCGCTGCGGGTGCCGCGGGGCTTCGTCGCCCGCATGCGTCCGGGCGACCCGCACGACCCGCTGCTGCGCCAGGTACTGCCGCTGGACGAGGAACTGCGGCCGATGCCCGGCTTCGACCTGGACGCGGTGGGCGATGGCGCCGCCAAGGCCGCCACCGGCGTCATCCACAAGTACGCCGGCAGGGCGCTGCTGATCGCCACCGGCAGCTGTGCGGTCCACTGCCGCTACTGCTTCCGCCGCCATTTCCCCTATGCCGATGAAACCGCGGCCGCCGGGCAGTGGCACGAGGCGGTCGAGGCCATCCGCGCCGACGCGACTATCGAAGAAGTCATCCTCTCCGGCGGCGATCCGCTGTCGCTGTCGACCGCCAAGCTGGCCGAACTGACCGCGCAGCTCGCCACCATCCCGCAGCTGCGCCGGCTGCGCATCCACACCCGCCTGCCGGTGGTGCTGCCTGAGCGGGTCGACGACGAATTGACCGCCTGGCTGCGTGCCCTGCCCTGGCCGGTGGCGGTGGTGCTGCATGCCAACCACGCACAGGAATTCGATGACGCCGTCGACCTCGCGATGGCGCGGCTGCGCGACACCGGGACGACGCTGCTCAATCAGGCGGTGCTGCTGCGCGGGGTCAACGACAGCGTCGACGCCCTGGCGGCGCTGTCCGAGCGCGGCTTCGCCGCCGGGGTGCTGCCGTATTACCTGCACCAGTTGGATCGGGTGGCCGGATCGGCGCATTTCGAGGTCGACGACGACCGCGCGCTGACCTTGCATAACGCACTGGCGGCGCGGCTGTCGGGCTATCTGGTCCCGAAGCTGGTGCGCGAAGTGGCCGGCGACCCGGGCAAGCGCCCATTGTCTGCGGGCACCGCGTTGTCGCAAAGTAAGCCTGCGGACTGAAACCTTGCGCCGGCAACCTGCACATCAGGACATCCCGAACTGAGACATCGGTTGTCGGCGCCATCGGCATCGGAAGCCGGCACCGCGTACCATACCTTGCCCCCCGGAGAGCTCCCGCATGTCGAAAAGCAACGATCCCGCGCTGCGTTTGATGCTGGTGGATGACAGTGTCGAGGAGGCCGAGGGCATCGTCAGCGGACTGCGGAACGCCGGGATCGCGGTACGGCCGCTGCGGCCGGCCACCGCGGCCGAACTGACCGCGATGCTGGTCGGACAGACCGTCGATCTGGTGCTGGCGTCGCATCCCTGCATCTCGATCCCGCTGGCCGACGTGCAACTGCAGGTCACCACCAGCGGCAAGGACATCCCGCTGGTCGCGGTGGTCGAAGACGTGAACACCGACAGCTTTTCCGAACTGCTGGGCGGCAGCGTGCGCGCCCTCGCCCTGCGCCACAAGCCGCCGCAACTGCTGGCCACGGTCCGCCGCGAGTGGACCGATGTCGAAGCCCGCCGCGCCCAGCGCCGGCTGGAGGCGCAGGTCCGCGAGACCGAGCGCCGCTGCGACGCGCTGATCGAATCCTCGCGCGAGCCGATCGCCTACGTTCACGAGGGCATGCATATCCGCGCCAATGATGCATATCTCGAAATGTTCGGCTACGAATCGTTCGAGGATATCGAGGGCATGTCGCTGCTCGATCTGGTCGGCACCAAGTACCTCGACGAGTTCAAGCAACTGCTCAAGAGCATGAGCAAGGGCGAAGCCCCGCCGCCGCGCTACGAACTGGAAGCGCGCGACATCGAAGGCAATGCGTTCCCGGCGGTGATGGAATTCACCCTGGCCCAATACGAGGGCGAAGCCTGCCAGCAGGTGATCTTCCGCCGCCAGGAACAGGCCGCGGACCCGGAACTGGCGCGCAAGGTCGAGGAACTGCGCCAGCGCGACCAGGTCACCGGGCTGCTCAATCGCCCGACCTTCCTGCACGCGCTGGAGGACGCGGTGGCCGATGCCGGCCAGAACGGCACCCAGCACGGCCTGCTGCTGATCGAACCCGACCACTACCAGCGCCTGCTGCACGAGATCGGGCTGGATTCGGCCGACACCATCATGGCCGCCATCGCCGAGCGCCTGCGCAGCGAACTGGACGAACACGCCATCGCCGCGCGCTTCTCCGAGAACAGCCTCGCGGTGCTGCTGCGCAACAGCGACCACGGCGCCACCGCGACCCTCGCCACCCGCATCTGCAACACCTTCGCCGCCGAAGTGTTCGTTATCGGCCAGCGCTCCAGCGTGATCACCGCCAGCATCGGCGGCGTGCAGGTCAGCGAGAAGAACGCCAGCGTCAGCCAGGTGCTGGCGAAGGCCGCGGGCGGCGTGCAGTCGGCGGCCGGGGTCGGCGGCAACCGCCTGGAACTGTTCGACCCCAACGCCGTGGACCGCGCCGAAGCCGAACGCATCCAGATCTGGGTGCAGCGCATGCGCGACGCGCTCGAGCAGAAACAGTTCACCCTGCACTTCCAGCCGGTGATCAACCTGCAGGGCGACAACCACCCGGTCTACGACACCTTCCTGCGCCTCGAAAGCGGCGACGGCGAACTGGTGTCGCCGGGCGTGTTCCTGCAGATCGCCGAAGACCACGGCATGCTGGAACTGATCGACCGATACGTGGCGGAACGCGCGATCGAACTCATCGCCCAGCGCGAACACGCCGGCAAACCGGTGACGCTGCTGGTGAAGGTGTCTCAGGCCTCGCTGCAGAACGACGCGCTGGCGACCTACATCGGCGAGCAGTTGGCCATGCGCGGCGCCTCCGGCGAATACCTTGCCCTGCAGCTGCAGGAAGCCAAGGTCTTCACCCATCTGCACGCGGTACAGCAGTTCGCCGCGGCGGTGAACCAGTTCGGCTGCCGACTGGGGCTGGAGCAGTTCGGCGCGGGGCTGGATTCGTTCCAGTTGCTCACCCACGTGCAGCCGCAGCTGCTCAAGATCGACCGCAGCTTCGTGGAAGATCTGCCGAAGAACCCCGAAAGCCAGAAGCGCGTGCGCGATATCGCGCAGAAGGCCCGCGACCTCGACATCCTGACCATCGCCGAATTCGTGCAGGACGCGGCCAGCATGTCGATCCTGTTCTCGGCCGGCGTCGATTACGTGGAAGGCCACTTCCTGGCCACCGCCGGACCCGAGATGAATTACGACTTCGAGTGATGATCGCGGACGCCTTTCCGTGACGCCTTTCCGTGACGCCGTATCCGTAACGTCGTAGAGCGGCCTTCAGGCCGCTGCACTCGGGACAAGCCGAACCGTCCGCAAAGACAAGAAGCCCGCCAATCGGCGGGCTTCTTTCGTCCGGGTCTGACAAGATGCAGCGGCCTGAAGGCCGCTCTACAAACGCATCGGCGTCAGAACGCGGTCTGGCGCACGCCCGATGTCGCGGTCGCGGCATTGCGCAGCGCAGCGATGCGCTCTTCCAGCGGCGGATGGCTCATGAACAGCCGGCGCAGACCGTGGCCGACGCCGCCGGAGATGCCGAAAGCCTGCACCTGTTTGGGCAGGGTGCTGGTGCCGTAGGTCATCGACAGACGCTCCAGCGCGGCGATCATCTTGCCGCTGCCGGCCAGCTTCGCACCGCCCGCATCGGCGCGGAATTCGCGCCAGCGCGAGAACCACATCGCGATGATGCTGGCCAGCACGCCGAAGACCATGTCGAGCACGAACACGGTCGCGTAATAACCGATGCCGCCGCCTTCCTCGCGATCCGGATTCAGGAAACCATCGACCACCCGGCCGACCAGTCGCGCGAGAATGATCACGAAGGTGTTCAGCACGCCCTGCAGCAGCGCCATCGTCACCATGTCGCCGTTGGCGACGTGGCTGACCTCATGCGCCAACACGGCTTCGGCCTCGTCGCGGTCCATCGACCGCAGCAGACCCATCGATACCGCGACCAGCGCATTGTTGCGGTTGGCGCCGGTGGCGAAAGCGTTGATTTCGGGCGCGTCGTAGATGGCGACCTCGGGCATGCCGATGCCAGCGGCCTCGGCCTGACGGCGCACGGTCTGCACCAGCCAGCGTTCGACCTCGTTGCGCGGCTCCTGGATGACGTGGGCGCCGGTGGTCTTCTTCGCGATCCATTTGGACATCAGCAGCGAAATGATCGAGCCGCCGAAACCGAACATCGCGGCCATCACCAGCAGGCCGGAATTGGTACGCGGATCGATACCGAAAATGGCCATGACCACGCTGAGCAGCAGCATGACCGCGAGGTTGGTGGCGAGGAAGAGAGCGACGCGCTTGAACATGGGGCACCGGGACGTTGAAGTGAGGGAGTGGAAGTGAGTGATGCTGCACGTCCGTGTACAGTGGGGACTGCGGTCGCTCAGGCAAGTCCTCTCAAGCCGAGGCTCGCCGGAGACACGTCAGCAGCCATACAGCCTCCAGACAGTTCCCACGCCGCCCGCCGACATGTCATTCGCCTCGTACCGCGGACGTTTCGCACCCTCGCCCACCGGGCCGCTGCACATCGGCTCGCTGGTCGCGGCCTTCGGCAGTTGGCTGATGGCCCGCCGCGCAGGCGGCGAATGGTTGATCCGGCTCGAAGACCTGGACCCGCCGCGCGAAGTACCCGGCGCCGCCGATGCGCAACTGCGGACGCTGACGGCCTTCGGTCTGGTATCGGACGGGCCGGCGGTGCGTCAAAGCGCACGCCATGAACTGTACCGGGCCGCGCTCGACCGCCTGCTCGCGCATGGACGGGCGTTCCCCTGCCGCTGCAGCCGCAGCGATCTGGCCGCCGTCGACGGCATCCATCGCATCTGCCGCCCCGGCGCCAACCGCGCCGAGGCCGCGATCCGCTTGCGGGTGGCGGACCCGAATCCCGTGTCGTTCGATGACCTGCTGCACGGCCGCGTCGAACAGGACGTGGCCGCGGCGGTCGGCGACTTCGTGCTGCTGCGCGCCGATGGCTTCTGGGCCTATCAGCTGGCGGTGGTGGTGGACGACGCCGATCAGGGCATCACCCACGTGGTGCGCGGCGCCGACCTGCTGGATTCCACGCCGCGGCAGATCCTGCTGCAGCGTGCGTTGGAACTGCCGACGCCTTCCTACGCGCATTTGCCGCTGATCGTCGATACGGCCGGCCGCAAGCTCTCGAAATCGCTGGCAGCGGTGCCCGTCGACGGCGCCGACCCGCTGCCGGCGCTGCGCCTGGCCTGGCGGGCGCTCGGGCAGCATCCGAATGCGTTGGACGGCACCGGCGAGGTCGGACGCATCCTGACCCGGGCTGTCGATGAATTCGATCCCGCTGAGATTCCGCGCGACCCGATCGGCTTCGCCGCATTGCACAATGGCGCGGTCATCAAGCACGCATAGAATCGAAACAAATCCGACAACGCCGACCGGGCACGAGACCCGGCAGCGGTACGACACACTCAAACCGGGAAGGGAGAACACCATGACAACACGCGTCGCACTGGTCACCGGCGGCACCGGCGGCATCGGCACCGCCATCTGCAAGCGTCTGGCCGACATGGGCCACAAGGTCGCCACCAATTACCGCAGCGAGGAAAAAGCCAAGGCCTGGCAGGCGCAGATGAAGGCCGAGGGCTACGACTTCGCGCTGGCCCGGGGCGACGTCAGCTCCCCGGAAGAGGCCGAGGCGATGGTGCGCGAGGTCGAGCGCCAGCTCGGGCCGGTCGACATCCTGATCAACAACGCCGGCATCACCCGCGACGGCACCTTCCACCGCATGACCGCGATGCAGTGGCAGGACGTGATCAACACCAACCTCAACTCGGTGTTCAACGTCACCCGCCCGGTGATCGAAGGCATGCGCGAGCGCAAGTGGGGCCGGGTCATCCAGATCAGTTCGATCAACGGCCTCAAGGGCCAGTACGGGCAAGCCAATTACGCCGCCGCGAAAGCCGGCATGCACGGCTTCACCATTTCGCTGGCGCGCGAGAACGCCAAACTGGGCGTCACCGTCAACACCATTTCGCCGGGCTACATCGCCACCGACATGGTCATGGCGGTGCCGGAAGAAGTCCGGGCGAAGATCGTCGCCGACATCCCGACCGGCCGCCTCGGCACGCCGGAGGAAATCGCCTACGGCGTGGCCTTCCTCGCCGATGAACAGGCGAGCTGGATCACCGGCTCCAACCTCGATATCAACGGCGGCCACCACATGGGCTGGTGAGTCTCCAACTGGTCCGGCCGGGTGTACACCCCGCGCCGGATACAGGATGGCCGGGGCGCGCGTGATTCGCGTCACTGTTTTGTCGGGCGTTCCTATCGCGTTCAAGGCGCCGAAAGGCGGCTGCCGGCCGACGAGTTGCAAGCGACCGCCGCCTGCGCCATGCTCGGAGACTGTACTCCTTAGAGTAAAGGCTCCATGCCCGCATCGCGGATCATCAAGAAGTACCCGAACCGCCGCCT
>JBKJTC010000304.1:0-5219 GCA_046590925.1 Lysobacteraceae bacterium
CGCGCCGCTGCCGAACAACACATGGAAATCATCGGCAGCGAACCGGAGCGAGTGAAAGCCTACTTCCGCGATCCGCGCGTCAAGTATGCTGCTTAATACTATTTAGAGGCCGGATCAATAGGTGCCGCCGACCCGCGAAACGGTTCAATGCTGAGTACAACGCGGCCTGCGCTGCTTCGCTCTTAGCTGGGTTACCGGGGGCCCCTGACGAGAACGTCAATGAATGCCCCGGCGCAGGAAGATGACCCGAACGCTCACGGGCGCCACCGCCGCGCCCAGCAATGTAGCGATCCAGTTACTTGGCCCGCGAGGAGTTCTTCTCGATGATTGCCCACAGGATCAGCGCGAACGAGATCAGACGCAACGTGAAGTACAAGGTGACTTCCTCCGAACGCGCACCATTGAACGCGTACAGCGCACGGTTCGCAGCCTCGAGTCCGAACGCGACTGCAAAGTACAGGAACAACCGATCCTGGCTCGAGCGCCAGAAGCGCAGGAACAGCAGGCTTGCCACCGCAAAGCCCATGGCAATCATGCCCAGCATGAACAGCTGCATCTCAGCGCTCCTCGAAGATGAGTCCGTACAGCAGGACCGCGATGGCCAGCAGGCTGGTTCCGTTGCGCACAGGCCATAGCTGCAGGTCGGGAAACAGGTAGTGGTCGACGATGACCAGCGCGTTCGCGACGGCGAGCAGCGAGAAGAACAGTCCGCACCAGAACAGCATGCGCACCCCCGAGCGCCTCGCACTGCGCAGCAGGAGGACCGCGCATGTCAAGGCCGTGAAAGTACACAGCACGTAGATGACCAGGATCATTCTGCTTCCTTGCGCATGCGGAACGCGTTGGCGAACTGGGAAGCCTTGCGGTCGATCGTGGAGTGGATCAGCTGGGATACCGCGACCACGTTGCGCGCATACACGGCAGCAAGACGGTCGACCGTGTCGCGCACGTCATTGCTTTGCGGCGCGTACCGGGCTCCCGTTGTCTCCACGTGCACCAGACTGGCCTGTTCGAGCTCTGCGGAAAGCCGCGCCGCTGTGGCTGTCGTGACGTACAGGCGCGCCGCAAGCATGTCGTAGCCAAGCCCTTCAGGTCGCTCACGCAGCAGCAGCAGTGCCTCGAGATGCGGCACCGACGGCAGCTTGGCCAGAATGAAACGACGCAGGTCGGGTGGGATCGCATCCTGGGACATACGTGTAGCGTCGTCGATATCCATGCAGGGATCAACCTTGACTCACCCGCTGCCATGGACTAAAGCGGCGAAGCTCAAGCTCCGCCGGATCCAGCCTCCCTGCCCGTGCAGCGGGGTGCGCCGTGGTTCGAGGGCATGCACAAAGGCGGGGAATGCCAAAAAAAAGGGGCTCGATTGAGCCCCATTGTTGCTTGCTTGAATCTGAGGACATCCTAGAACTGGCTCGAAAAGTACCAAGTCATAGGTGTCAAAGTTTTATCTTATGGGTATCCGGACATCACAGCGGCAACGGCTGCTGCAGCGGGTCGATCCGGCCTTCGCCGCGCATCACTTTCTTGTACTCGGCGCGGCTGACCGAGATGTAGCGGTCATTGCCGCCGATCTCGACCTGCGGGCCGTCCTGCAGCGCATGCCCCTGTTCGTCCACGCGCACCGTCATCGTCGCCTTCTTGCCGCTGTGGCAGATGGTCTTGATCTCGGTGAGTTCGTCGGCCCACGCCAACAGGTACTGGCTGCCGTCGAACAGTTCGCCGCGGAAATCGGTGCGCAGGCCATAGCACAGCACCGGAATGCGCAGCCGGTCGACGATCTCGCTCAGTTGCCACACCTGCGCGCGGGTGAGGAACTGGGCCTCGTCCACCAGCACGCAGTCGAGCTTGTCGTGCTTGGCGATGTCGTTGCGCGCCCAGATCTCCAGATCGTCGTCGCGCTCGAACGCCTGGCCTTCGGCGCTGAGGCCGATGCGCGACGCGACCGTGCCGGAACCGGCGCGGAAATCCAGCTTCGGCGTGAAGATGAGCACGCGCATGCCGCGTTCGCGATAGTTGTGCGCGGACTGCAGCAGGGTCGTGGTCTTTCCGGCGTTCATCGCCGAATAGTAGAAATAGAGCTTGGCCATGGCGCCTAGTTTAAGGGGTGGCACCGCGGATGCGGCGGCTCCCCCGGGCGACGACTCACGGGGCTTATGGGGCTTCCGGTGCGTCCTCGATCTCGCCCACCCGCACCAGACCTTCCTTCCAGACCTTGTCTTCGAACGCCCAGTACTTCTCCGGATCGGTGCGCGAAGCGTCGTACAGCTTCTTCAGACCGACGCCGCCGATCGAGCCGAACAGCTGATTGCCGGCACCGACGGTGGCGATGAGCACGCCGGCATCGAAGCCGGTACGCGAACCTGTCCTCTGCCGCTTGCCTTGCGCGAGCGCGCGCTCGAAGCGCGGCTTGGCGACGATGTCGGCGTACTCGTCGACGATCCTCCGGCCGCGCTCCGGCACTTCGGCCTGCTGCGCCGGGGTGAGTTCGCGCCACATGGTCTCGCGGATGGCGAGGAACTGCGGATACCCGCGCTCGGCGGCCAGATCGGCCCAGACATAGGCCATGACGCGGTCGGCGGTCACGCCGACGCCGTGCCAGTACAGCAGGCTCAAGCGATGCTGCGAATACTTGTCGGCGTAGCGCGACGCGATGCGGAAGGATTTGGCCGCATCGCGCCAGTTGCCGGACGCCGCGGCCTTGTTGGCGTAGATGCGGTGCAGCTCGTTGGGATGATTGACGGCCATCTTCACCAGCTGGTCGAAGTTGGCGACCGCGAACGCGTCGCTGTCGACGGCGACCGCCTGTTCGGCCGTGTGCGCCGATGCATGCGCGTCGACTGCATGCTGCGCGGCGGCGGTGATGGGCAGCGACATGATGCCGCCCATGGCGATCAGATACGGCGCGAATCGTTTCATACGGCATCTCCTGCAAGCAATCGAAGTGTCATTACGACGGGCGCAGCGCCTGTAATGTGACCGTTCAGCGTCCCGGGCGGGGCGTATCGGAGGCCGGCGCCTCGGGCGCGAGCGCGTCCACCTCCGGCGTGGTTTCGGGAATGCGCGACGGCCTGCCGGCATCCTCGATCTCGCCGATGGTGACCTTGCCGATGCGCGGCTTCGCCCAGATCTTGTCCTGCCAGGCCCAGTATTTCTTCGCGTCCCAATAGCGTTCGTCGTAGAACTTCGAGCCATCGATGGTCTGCGAGCCTTCCGGTCCCGGAATCTGGATCTTCACGCCATGATTGAAACCGGTGCGGCTGCCGGTCATCTCGCGCTTGCCGATGCGCAGTTGATGTTCGTAGCGCGGCTTGGCGGCCGCATCACCGAAGCGCGCGTAGACAGCCTGCCCTTCTTCGATCGCGCGTGCGCGTTCAACTTCGCTGAGCCCCTTCCAGTAACGCTCGCGCAGACCGACGAAGCCCAGATAACCGCGTTCGGCGGCGAGATCCATCCACGCATACGCCTGCACGGGATCGCGGGCCGTGCCTTCGCCGTTCCAGTACATTTCGGCGACCATGCCCTGCGACGGCTTGTCCGCGAAGAAACTGGCCCGGCGGAAATACCGCAACGCATCGTCGTAGCGTTTCTGCTTGTAGGCTTCGAGCCCGAGCAGGCGGTACTTGAGATCCTGATGGTGTTCCAGGAATCCCGTCGTGATCAGCAGCGGGTCTTCGACAGGATCGGGCGGCACCACGCGATCGGCGGCGGAGGCGGTCGAAACAGCGACGATCAGGGCGAGCAGGCCACTGGCGGCAAGACGATGGGGCAGATTCACGGCGACGGCTCGGGACGGTATCCATTCATGGATGCACACGGTAGCCGAATCGTCGCGCCGACGCAGGTAAACTGACGGCCTATCGGTCATCGGTCACCCCACCTTTTTCCATGCACGGTCTCAATCCTCCCCAACGCGAAGCGGTGCTCCACGCCGATGGTCCGATGCTGGTGCTGGCCGGCGCCGGCAGCGGCAAGACCCGGGTGATCGTGGAGAAGATCGCGCACCTGATCCAGGCGAAGCATTACCCGGCCAAGCGCATCGCCGCGATCACCTTCACCAACAAATCGGCGAAGGAAATGCGCGAGCGCGTCGCCAAGCGCATCCGCGGCGACGGCGCCGAAGGCCTGACCATCTGCACCTTCCACGCGCTGGGGCTCAAGATCCTGCAGATCGAGCACGCGAAGATCGGGCTGAAGCGCGGGTTCTCGGTGTTCGACAGCGACGACTCGATGGGCCAGGTCAAGGATCTGATGCCCGGCGCCAAGGGCGATGCGATCCAGGCGATGCAGGGGTTGATCTCGCGCGCCAAGAACGCGGGTTTATCGCCCGAAGAGGCGCTGGACGCCGCGCAGAGCCCGCGCGAGCGCGAAGCCGCCGCGCTGTACGCCAAGTACCAGAAGCGCCTGACCACCTTCAACGCGGTGGATTTCGATGATCTGATCCGGCTGCCGGTGCAACTGCTGGAAAGCGATGCCGACTGCGTACTGGGCTGGCGCGAGCGCATCGGCTATCTGCTGGTGGACGAGTGCCAGGACACCAACGATGCGCAGTATCGATTGCTGCGTGCGCTGGCGGGTGAAAAGGGCAACTTCACCTGCGTGGGCGACGACGACCAGAGCATCTACGCCTGGCGCGGCGCCAATCCCGAGAATCTCTCGCAGCTCGGCAAGGATTACCCGGCGCTGCGGATCGTCAAGCTGGAGCAGAACTACCGCTGCAGCAATCGCGTGCTGCGCGCGGCGAATGCGCTGATCGCCAACAATCCGCACGAGCACCTGAAGAAACTGTGGAGCCAGCAGGCCGACGGCGAACGCATCCGCATTCTCGAATGCCGCGATGGCGAGCACGAAGCCGAACGCATCGCCGCAGAAATACAGTTTTTATACAGTTCGCAGCTCAACAGCACGAAAAAAGCCGACTGGCACGAGTTCTGCATCCTGTTCCGCGGCAACCACCAGTCGCGGCCGCTGGAAAAAGCGATGCAGCTGCAGCGCGTGCCGTATCACCTCAGCGGCGGCACGGCATTCCTGGACCGCGGCGAAGTGAAGGACGCGCTGTCGTGGCTCCGCCTGATCGCCAATCCCGAGGACGACGCGGCGTTCCTGCGCGCGGTGCAGTCGCCCAAGCGCGAGGTCGGCGCGACCACGCTGGCGAATCTGGCCGAACTGGCGCAGCAGGCCGGCCTGCCGATGTCGCGGGCCGCGGAATCGATGGGCAT
>JBKJTC010000252.1:0-8277 GCA_046590925.1 Lysobacteraceae bacterium
GTCATGCGGTCGCGCGACACTGCGCGGCCGCAGTTCTGATCCCACCGTAAGAGATGCCGGTCGCCCGGACGTGCGGGAGCACGCCGGGCGCGGCGGGATCAGAACTGCGGCCGCGCAGTGTCGCGCGACCGCATGACTTGCCGATGACGCGGCCCGATTACTCGGCGGCCGGCGCTTCGCCGGGAGCGGCGGATTCGGTCGCCGCAGCGGCCTCGACCGGAGCGGCGGCTTCGGGCTTCCTGCCTTCCGGCTTCTTGCCCGCGCCACGCGGACCGCGCGGACCGCGCTTGCCGTCGTTGTCGCCTTCGGCGAACTCTTCCTCGCGCACGGTCGCGGCCTGCGGCGCGGCTGCCTTGCCTTCCAGCACCGCGTCGGCGGCGGCGCGGGCATACAGCTGCACCGCGCGGATGGCGTCGTCGTTGCCCGGGATGGCGTAATCGACGAGGTTGGGATCGTAGTTGGTATCGACGACGGCGATGACCGGGATGCCGAGCTTCTTGGCTTCCTTGATCGCGATGTCTTCGTGGCCGATATCGATCACGAACAGCGCGTCGGGCAGACGGTTCATTTCCTTGATGCCGCCCAGCGAGGCGAACAGCTTTTCGCGTTCGCGACGCAGGCTCAGCACTTCGTGCTTGACGATCTTCTGGAACGTGCCGTCGGTTTCGGCGGCTTCCAGTTCCTTCAGGCGGGCGACCGACTGCTTCACGGTGCGGAAGTTGGTGAGCGTGCCGCCCAGCCAGCGCTGGGTCATGTACGGCATGCCGCAGCGTTCGGCTTCTTCTTTCACCGAATCGCGCGCGCTGCGCTTGGTGCCGAGGAACAGGATGACGCCGCGCTTCTGGGCGATGCCCGAGATGAAGTTCATCGCGTCGTTGAACAGCGGAACCGTCTTCTCGAGATTGATGATGTGGATCTTGCCGCGGGCGCCGAAGATGTACGGACCCATCTTCGGGTTCCAGTAACGGGTCTGGTGGCCGAAATGGACGCCGGCTTCCAGCATCTGGCGCATGGTGATCTGGGGCATTGCGAAACTCCGAGTAGTGGAACCGGCCGCCGTGATCCTGTCGGATCGGGTGATGACGGTGCCGCCCGCCATCGGGCGGGTTGCGTGGTTCCGGGGTTGGGCCTCCCCGCTGCGCCGTCTCCAGATCCTCGTGCCGGTAAAGGCAGCCGCGAGCGGCTTTCGGGGACACCCCGGGACGGGGGATTGCGGCGGGTGTGGATTCGACTGCGTCGCGAACGGATGATTCCGGCCGGATGCTGCACCCGTCGTGGGCGGTCTTCAGCGGATGAACCCGGTGTCGAGCCGCGGGATTCTAGCCGGAACAGGCACTTGCAGGCAAGTCGGCGAGGCAGGCCATTGAGGCAAAGCCGGGCCGGATGGGCAATAATGCCGCCATGGCCATGACCATCAAAACCCCCGAAGACATCGAGCGCATGCGCGTCGCCGGCCGTCTGGCCGCCGAGGTGCTGCAAATCGTCGCCCCCCACGTGCAGCCCGGCGTGACCACGGCCGAACTGGACCGCATCTGCCACGACCACATCGTGGGCGTGCAGCAGGCGATTCCCGCCAACGTCGGCTATCGCGGCTTTCCGGCCACCATCTGCACCTCGGTCAACAACGTGATCTGCCACGGCATTCCCGGACCGACCAAGGTGCTGAAGGACGGCGACATCATCAATATCGATGTCACCGTGATCAAGGACGGCTGGCACGGCGATACCAGCCGCATGTATTACGTCGGCACGCCGTCGGTCATGGCGAAACGGCTGGTCGAAGCGACCCGGGAGGCCATGTTCCGCGGCATCCGTACCGTCAGACCGGGCGCGACCCTGGGCGATATCGGCCACGCCATCCAGACCTACGCCGAGGCCGAACGCTTCTCGGTGGTGCGCGAATACTGCGGCCACGGCATCGGACGGATCTACCACGAAGACCCGCAGGTGCTGCATTACGGCCGTCCGGGCGAGGGGCTGGTGCTGAAGCCGGGCATGACCTTCACCATCGAACCGATGATCAACGAGGGCGCCCGCCACACCCGGCTGATGCCCGACGGCTGGACTGTGGTGACCAAGGACCGCAAGCTCTCGGCGCAGTGGGAACACACCGTGACCGTGACCGAGACCGGCGTCGAAATCCTCACCCGCCTGCCCGGCGACGACAACGACCTCTGAGCTCATGCCTGTCGCCGCCCCCACGAGCCCGGCCGGCGGTTCCGCTTCTTCGATGCCCGATGGCCCGGATGGCGATGCCGCGTGGGTGGGCGCGACGCGGTCCGCGCTGGCGCAGACCGACGCCGACCTGGCGGCGCGTTTCGACCGCGGCGACGATGTGGATGCGCTGGTCGCCGCTCGCGCCTCGGCGGTCGATGGCCTGATCCGCGCCGCGTGGATGCGCTGCCTGCCGGCCGACGCAGGGCTTGCGCTGTTCGCGGTCGGCGGTTACGGCCGCGGCGAGTTGTTTCCGCAATCCGATATCGATGTGCTGGTGCTGGCCGACGATGCGCCGCAACAGACGCATCGCGATGCCCTGGCGCGATTCCTGGCGCTGCTGTGGGACGCCGGCTTGCATGCGAGCCAGGCGGTCCGTTCGTCCGCGCAGTGCACCGAAGCCGCGGCCGACCAGACCGTGCTGACGGCGATGATCGAATCGCGCGCGCTGGTGGCCGATGCCGCCGCCTCCGACGCGCTGCGCGCCGCAGTCGCCCCCGAAAAAGTCTGGCCGGCGCGCGAGTATTTCCCGGCCAAGCGCGCGGAACAGGCGCAACGGCACGCGCGGTTCGGCGACACCGCCGACAATCTCGAACCGAATCTGAAGGACGGCCCCGGCGGCCTGCGCGACATCCAGACCCTGCGCTGGATGGCGCAGCGGCTGCTGGGCAGCGGCAATCTCGAATCGATGCTGGCGTTCGGCCAGATCGGCGCGGTCGAGTTCGATACGCTCGAACGCGAACGCAAGGCACTGACCCGCCTGCGCTTCGGCCTGCATCTGGTCGCGAAGCGGCGCGAGGAACGGCTGCGTTTCGATTACCAGAAACTGCTGGCCGCGCGGCTTGGTCACACCGACGAGGCCGACAATCTCGCGGTCGAACAGATGATGCAGGGCTTCTACCGCAGCGCCGGCCGGGTGCTGCGCATCAATGATCGCCTGCTGCAGCGCTTCGAGGAACAGTTGGAAGGCGAGGGCGAAGTCGCCGCGCTTGACGCGCATTTCGAACTGCGCCGCGGCTATCTCGCCGCGCGCGACCGCCCCTGGCTGCAGCAGGGCGCGGCGCAGGCGTTCGAGCTGTTCGCCACGTGGGCCGCGCATCCCGAAAGCCGCGGCCTGCATTCGATGACCGCGTGGGCGTTGGCCGAAACGCTGGTGAAGATTCCTGCGTATCAGGACGCGCCCGTCGAACTGCGCGAACGATTCCTGCAACTGCTGCGCGGGCCGCAGCCGGTAAAAGTGCTGGAACGCATGGCCCGGCTGGGCGTGCTGGGGCGCTGGATTCCCGCGTTCGCGCAGGTCTCCGGGCGCATGCAGTTCGATCTGTTCCACGTCTACACCGTGGATCAGCACACGCTGGCGGTGCTGCGCAATCTCGCGATCTTCGCCAGCGGCACGCCCGACGAACGTTTCTCTACCGCGCACACGGTCTGGCCGTCGCTGCGCAAACCGGAACTGCTGCTGCTCGCGGGCCTGTTCCACGACATCGGCAAGGGCCGCGGCGGCGATCACTCCGAACTCGGCGCCGTCGATGCGCGCGAATTCTGCCTCGCGCACGGGCTGTCCGAAGCCGACACCGCATTGATCGAATGGCTGGTGCGCAAGCATCTGTTGATGTCGGTGACTGCGCAGAAACAGGACATCACCGATCCCGACGTGATCCATCGTTTCGCAGGCGAGGTCGCCGACCGCCAGCGTCTGGATCATCTCTATCTGCTGACCTGCGCCGATATCGCCGGCACCTCGCCGAAGCTGTGGAATGCGTGGAAAGACCGATTGCTGGCCGATCTGCACACCGCCACCCGGTTCGCGCTGCGTCGCGGTCTGGAACATCCGGTCGCCGCCGAGGAACGCATCGTCGAAAACCAGGCCGCCGCGCGCGTGCTGCTGATCGACGACGGCTTCGACACCATGACCATCGAAGCGCTGTTCGCGCGGATGCCGCGTGAGAACTTCCTGCGCAGTCGCCCGGACCAGATCGCGTGGCAGGCTGCCGCGCTACGCGGCGCAACAACGGATTCGACCGTGGTGCGGGCGCGACTGCTGCGCGGCGAAACCGGCGGCTACGAAGTTTTCGCGCACACCCGCGATCGCGACGGACTGTTCGCGGCGATCGTGATCACCCTCGACCGCCTGGGGTTCGCGATCCAGCAGGCGCGCGCGCTGGATGGTCCGCAGCACAGCATTTTCGACACATTCCACGTATTGCCGAGCGACCCGCAGCATGCGCTGTCGGTGGAATACGTCGAAGCGGCGCTGGAGCGCGCGCTGGCCGGCGATCTCGACCGTCTGCTGCCGTCGCGCCGCACCCAACCGCGACACCTCAAGCATTTCCGGATCGCGCCGCGCATCGGTCTGGAACCTTCGTTCGATGGCGTGCGCACGCGGATGAGCCTGATCTGTACCGACCGCCCGGGGCTGCTCGCCGATGTGACCCATGTGCTGCGCCAGCAGCGCGTGCGCGTGCACGATGCGCGCATCGCCACGTTCGGCGAGCGCGCCGAGGATCTGTTCCTGATCGCCGACGCCGACGATCGCCCGTTGAACGAAGCGCAATGCGAAGATCTGCGCGCTGCGGTGCGTTCCGCGCTCGAGAGCGCAGCGCCCGTGTGACCCATCTCGATCCGATCGCGGCTTCGGCCGATTCTTTTAACTCCGACGACGAAGATTCCCCCCATCGCATGAATATCGCTTCCGCCACCGAACTGCAGTCCCTCATCGACAATGCCTGGGATCGTCGCGCCGAACTCGGCGCCGACGAGATCGCCGACAGCGTCCGTCCCGCCGTCGATCGCGTCATCGCCGGCCTGGAAGCCGGCGAATTCCGTGTCGCCGCGCCGAACGGCGAGGGCGGCTGGGCCGTCAACGAATGGCTGAAAAAAGCGGTGTTGCTGTTCTTCCGCACCCAGGAAATGGCGCTGATCTATGCGCAGCCGGCGCCGTTCTGGGACAAGGTGCCGTCGCGGTTCGAAGGCTTCGACGAAGCGCGGTTCCGCGCGCTGGGCGTGCGCGTGGTGCCGGGCGCCATCGCGCGGCGCGGCGCGCACATCGCCAAAGATGTCGTGCTGATGCCGAGCTTCGTCAACATCGGCGCCTACGTCGGCGAAGGCACGATGGTCGACACCTGGGCCACGGTCGGCAGCTGCGCGCAGATCGGCAAGCATTGCCATCTTTCGGGCGGCGCCGGCATCGGCGGCGTGCTCGAACCGCTGCAGGCTTCGCCGACCATCATCGAAGATCATTGCTTCATCGGCGCGCGTTCCGAAGTGGTGGAAGGCTTCGTCGTCGGCCATCACAGCGTGGTCGGCATGGGCGTGTTCCTCGGCCAGAGCACCCGCGTCTACAACCGCGCCACCGGCGAGGTGTCCTACGGTTCGGTGCCGCCGGGCAGCGTGGTGGTGTCCGGGCAGCTGCCCGCCGCCGACGGATCGCATTCGCTGTACTGCGCGGTGATCGTGAAACAGGTGGACGAGAAGACCCGCAGCAAGACCTCGATCAATGAGCTGCTGCGTGGCTTGGCGGATTGATTGAATTGAAATGTAGAGCGGGCTTCAGCCCGCTGCTTTTCATATCGATAACGTTTCATCGGGCTGAAGCCCGCTCTACAACGAAGATGACATGATCACTCTCTACGGCTTGAACAACTGCGATACCTGTAAAAAGGCCCGCAACTGGCTGAAGCGCTTCGGGATCGCGCACGATTTCGTCGATTACCGCGACAACCGCCAAGCGCCGGAGACGCTGCTCGCGTGGAAAGACGCGCTTGGCGGCTGGGATGCGATGATCAACCGGTCTTCAACCACCTGGCGCACCCTGCCGGTCAACCGTAAAACGCCCGCATCCGACGCCGAATGGAAGCTGCTGCTGAAGGAGTACCCGCAACTGATTCGTAGGCCTGTGGTCGTGACCGGCGATGGGGTGGTCACGCAGGGCTTCACCGACAACGGGTTCAAGACACGGTTTGGATCAGGCGCATGAGTTCCGATTTGTACGGTGGCACGGTCATGAGCATTGCAGGGGTCTGCCTCTGCGCGCTTGCGATCGTTCGGTACTGGGACGCGGCGATATCCGAGGATTGGGTCGAAACCCGCGCGGAAGTCGTGTCGGCCACAATCGAATCTGAGCCGCGCGTTCGCAGTGAGCACAATTACAAATTGCGCATTCGCTACGTTTTCGATTTACCGCAAGGTCGATTTGAAGGCGACCGTTTCAGCATGGGCAATGATGCGTTGACGGCCAGTGAAGCGCGCGCAATGCTGGATGCCCTGCGACCCGGAAAGGCGATCACGGTTTTCCGCGATCCGCAGGCGCCCAATCGTTCGGCAATGCTGCGCGGTACTCCCAAAGATCGTCGCGGTGCCGTGATAATGGGATGGGCAGGCGTGGGGTTTCTGGCTTTTGGCGCGTGGCTGATCCGTCGCGCCTCTGGTAGCCGTCACGCCGACAGACTCTTGTGAGGTCTGGATAATGCGTCTTATCCCGATACCAGGTTGTGCCATCCGTCATTTGCGCGAATCAGCGGTCTCCGTTTGACTGTTTGGCATATGTGCGCCGTCGCCCAATTGCGTAGAGGTGGATTATGAGCAAGCAAATGATGTCCGAGATTGGCGGCGACGTCCTTACGCTGTGCCAGGCGCTGATCGCACGCCCCTCGGTCACGCCTGACGATGCCGGCTGCCAGCGCCTGCTCGCGGAGCGCCTGCAGCGCGCAGGCTTCCGCTGCGAACATCTGCGCTACGGTCAGACCGACAACCTGTGGGCGACGCATGGTGCGTCCGGCGAAGACGCAGGCCCCGTGCTGGTCCTCCTCGGCCACACCGACGTGGTGCCGCCGGGTCCGCGCGAGGCGTGGACCAGCGATCCATTCGAGCCGGAGATCCGCGATGGCCTGCTGTACGGCCGCGGCGCCGCCGACATGAAGGCCAGTGTGGCCGCGTTCGTGATCGCGCTCGAACGTTTCGTCGCCGCGCATCCGGAGCATCCGGGCACGGTGGGCATGCTGCTGACATCGGATGAAGAGGGCGACGCCATCGACGGCGTGCCGAAAGTCGCGCAGCTGTTCCGCGAACGCGGGCAGCGCATCGACTGGTGCATCACCGGCGAGCCGTCTTCGAAAACGACGCTCGGCGATCTGTTGCGCGTCGGTCGTCGCGGCACCTTGTCGGCGACGCTGACGATCAACGGCATTCAGGGCCATGTCGCCTATCCCGAAAAGGCGCGCAATCCGATCCATCAGGCGATGCCGGCCTTGGTCGAACTGGCGGCGCGGCGCTGGGACGAGGGCTACGAGAATTTCCCGCCGACCAGTTTCCAGATCAGCAATGTGCATGCCGGCACCGGCGCCAACAACGTGATTCCGGGCGAACTGCAGGTGCTGTTCAATCTGCGCTACAACCCGACCTGGCGCGCCGAACAACTGGAGCGCGAATGCGAGTCGACGCTCGCGGCGCACGGACTGGAGTACACGATCCGCTGGCATCGCGGCGGCGAGCCGTTCTACACCCCGGAAGGTCCGCTGCGTGCGGCCGCACGCGATGTGTTGACCGTTTTTTCGGGCTCGGCGCCTGAAGAAAACACGGCCGGCGGTACGTCCGACGCGCGCTTCATCGCGCCGCTGGGCGCGCACTGCGTCGAGATCGGGCCGGTCAACGCGAGCATCCACAAGGTCGATGAACATGTGTCGGTGGCGGATCTCGAGCGTTTGCCGGATCTTTACCTCGGGCTGATCGAAAAGATGCTGATCGCTTCGTAGGTTTTTTGTAGAGCGGGCTTCAGGCCGCTGCTCGCATTCCGAAACCAGAGCAGCGGCCTGAAGGCCGCTCTACGTGCCGTTTCTATTCCGTGCTTGCAAACGCCGCTGAATCCGGGTTAGGGTTGATCCATGACCTCGCGTCCCGCCACCGGCCGTACCCTCAATCGCAACAATAATATTGCGAATAACCGTGCATGCACGATGCGGGTCGGCGAACAGGCATAGCGAATCAAGACAAGCCCAGTTCCCAGAAACCCGCGCCGGAAGCGCGGGTTTTTTGCTTTCGGCGCCAGACAATCCTCCAGGAGATATA
>JBKJTC010000292.1:0-3434 GCA_046590925.1 Lysobacteraceae bacterium
ATTGCACGTTGCGGTCGCGCCCGGCGCCAGCGTGGTCGGCGTGCAGGTCAACGTCGTCGGCGTGCCGCCTTCGAAACTGTCCACTACCGTCAGACCGGTCAGGGTCACGCCGACGACGTTGACCTGCACGCCGACCACGCTGGCGCCGGGCGCGACCGCAACGTGCAATGCCTACACGCACACCGTGACGCCGGCGGAAGCGGCGGCGGGCGGTACGCTCGACAACGTGGTGACCGCCACGGCGACGTCGTCCACATCGACACAGACGGTGAGTTCCACCAGCACCGCCGTGGTCGCCGTGAACGGCGCGCCGGCCGCGATCCGCATCGTCAAGACCGCCAGCCCGCGCGACGTGAATGTCGGCGATCTGGTCCGCTACACGCTGACGCTGGACAACACCAGCCTGACGCCGATGACCGACGGCACGCTGATCGACACGCCGCCTGCGGGCTTCACCTATGTCGAAGGTTCGCTGGCGGTGGCCGATGCCGACAACGCCGGTCGCCTGGTCGGAACGTATCCGATCCGGGTCGATCAGCTCGACATCGCCGCCGAAGGCCGCGCCACCATCACCTACCTGCTGCGCGTCGGCGCGGGCGTCCGTCCGGGCTTCCACACCAACAGCGCATACGTGGAAGACGACGGCGGCGTGGTCTCGAACGTGGCCACCGCGACCGTGCAGATGGTGTCCGATCCGGTGCTGGACGACTCGCTGATCGTCGGTACGGTCTGGAACGACCGCGACGGCGACCAGTGGCAGGATGCGGCCGGCCTCGCAGGCGTCCGCGTACAGGGCGGTTTCGCTGCGGATGTCTACGTGCCGGGTTCGACCACGGTCGACCGCGGCGCCGGCCCGACGCCGGAGCCCGACGCCAGCGCGCCGATGCTCCACGGCATCGACGTCGGCGCGATCACCGCGCGTCAGTCCGAAGCCGATCCGGTCGCGAAGCACATGGTCGTGATCCGCCAGACGCTGCGCGAACTGCGCTTCACCGACGACTTCGTGCTGACTTCGACGCAGGGCGTCACCGTGCGCATGGCCGCCGACGGCAGCACCCGCGTCGAGAAGAGCGGCGAAGCGGCCAAGGGCCTCAACGCGGCCGAGCCGACGGTGGAACGCCGCGTCAGCCAGGTGGCCGCCGGCTACCAGGTGGACTACGTGATCGCCAACGCCGGCATCGACGAACGCGGCATCCCCGGCGTGCGCATCGCCTCGGTGGAAGGTCTGCTGGTCGAGACCGACCAGTACGGCCGCTACCGTCTGGTGGGCATCGACGGCGGTCGCGAACGCGGGCGCAACATCATCCTCAAGGTCGATCCGGCCACGTTGCCGCCGGGCAGCACGTTCACCACCGACAATCCGCTGGTGCGCCGTGTGACCCCGGGCCTGCCGACCCGCTTCGACTTCGGCGTGAAGATGCCGGTGACGGTGCTGGAAGACGGCGAGCGCACGGTCGAGATGGAAATGGGTTCGGTGATGTTCGCGCCGGGCAGCGCCGAGATCCGCGACGAATACGCCACCGCCATCGACAGGATGGCGGAAACCGCGCAGCGCTACGGGCGCGGCGAGGTGGTGATCAAGGCGGACGCCGAATCGGAAGCGCTGGCGTACAAGCGCGCCGAAGCCTTGCGCAAGGCGCTGATCGAACGCTTGTCGCCCGAAGTGGCGGCTGCGACTCCGGTGAGCCTGCGCACGGTCGTCGGCGATGCCGCGACCACGCTGGTGACGCTGAGCGAGACGCCGGTGCTGGGAACGGTGTTGTTCGATACCGACAGCGCCCGGATCAAGCCGCAATACCTGCCGCTGATCCGCCAGATCGCCGCGTCGCTGCAGGCGCGCGGCGTCACCCAGGTCGCGGTGGTCGGCCACGCCGACAAACGCGGAGCGGAGGATTACAACGCGGCCCTTGGCATGCGCCGTGCTAGGGCCGTGTATGAGGCGATCGCGGAAGCACTGCCGACGGACATGCGCAGCAAGCTGCGCGTCGATTTCAACGAAGATCCGGCAGCCCCTGCCGGAATGAACGGTCAGTGAGGGGCGCCGTGATGAAAATGAAACTGCTCGATTACACCTTGATGGGCATCCTTGCCGGTGGCTTCGCGGCGAGCGCTTCGGCGCAGCAGACGTCGACGCCACCGCCGGCCGCCGCCGACAGCACCCGATGCGGCAGCGAAGGCTGCGCGTCGGACGAGGGCGTGCTGTTCAAGATCCGCACCCGCGGCGAGGAACGGCCGCTCACCGGCGCCACCACGGAACAGTCGGATTCCGGCACCCTGCAGCCCGACCGCCGGGTAACGGTGGAAGCCGAACGCGTCGACGCGAAGAACAACGTCGTGCTGCAGCCGGGCCAGGCGCTGGCCATCGGCAAGTGGTCGACCGACGTGCCGGGCGGCGGCGTGATCTGGGCCACTGAAGATCCCAACCTCGGCCAACCGCAGTTCAACCTGTCGGGGCCGTCGCGGCTGGCGTTCGATGGCGGCAGGATCGCCAAACCCGTCCGCTTCTACGCCTTCAGCAACTATCCGGCCTTCATCCAGCGCGTCGAAGTGCTGATCTACCGCGCCAGCGACACCGATCTGGTGACGCCGCTGGCCAAGGTGGATCTGCCGGTGGGCGCGGTGAGCGATGTCGAGTGGGACGGCGCGCTGCCGGCGGGCTTCGAAGCCCGCGCCGGCGACGAACTGCTGTACCTCGCCCGTGCATACGCCGCCGACGGCAGCATCGACGAAACCTACCCCAAGCGCATGCAGCTGGTCACGCCCGATGAAGTCGAGCGCGGCAACCAGATCCTGCGCCAGTCGGTGGAACGCAGCAGCGGCCTCGCGCTCAGCGCCGAGGAAGCCGAGCAGCGCAGCCTGGTGGAAGGTATCTTCGGCCAGAACTCGCTGCGTCAGCAGAACATCCCGATCTATGGCTCGCGGATTCGCATCCAGGGCCGCGATCTTCCGGACGGCTACAGCGTCAGGATCAACGGCCAGAGTCATCCCGTCGATCTGCAGCGCAAGCTGGTCGCGGAATATCTGGTGCCGGTGGGCCGTCACGGCTTCGACATCGAACTGCGCGGCCCCGACCAGGGCGCGTTGAACCGTCGTCTGGACATCGACGTCAGCGGCAAATACATGTTCGCGGTCGCCATCGCCGATCTCACCATGTCCAGCGGCAACGTCACCGGCTCGATCGAACCGCTGGCTGGCGACGAACGCTACGACGACAACTTCCTGGTCGAAGGCCGGCTCGCGTTCTATCTCAAGGGCAAGGTCAAGGGCAAATACCTGATCACCGCCCAGGCCGACACCCAGGAACGCGAAGTCTCCGAACTGTTCAAGGGCTTCTGGGACGCCGACCCGCAGGACGTGTTCCGCCGTCTCGACCCGGACGCCTACTATCCGGTCTACGGCGACGATTCCACGACCTATCGCGATGTCGACACCCA
>JBKJTC010000221.1:0-8415 GCA_046590925.1 Lysobacteraceae bacterium
GATCAACTCAACGCCATTGCCCTGAGCCTCAACACCCGTCCACGTAAGCGACACGGCTGGCGCACACCGCTGGAACTTTACAACGCACTGATCGATCTGGACCAAACCCCCAACGGACTGGACCAAACCCCCAACGGAACCATGCAGTAATTAACCGTGTTGCACCTCGGGATTTAAACCGCCCGCACTAAACTTTGTTTCAAGAGTTCGCGCGAAAGCGGCGAGCGCTGTGTCCGCTTCACCGCATGATTGTGAGATCAATACGGCTTTGCGTCCGAAATCGAGGCTTCGACGCCGCTGTTCGTGGCTGCAGCATCCGGCAGCTTGGGCAGACCTTGCGCGTACAGGCCCTCGTCCAGCGTCTCGGCTTCACCTTCGAGCCAGCGCTGCGGGGTGGCGCCGATGGCACGATCCAGAATTGTCGGCAGCAGGCCCGAAGGCGCACTGCTGTTGGCGTTCCAGAGGATGGCGACGCCAAGATCACGTTCCGGCATCAGCGCGATCACGCCGCGATAGCCCTGCACCGCGCCGCCGTGGAAGACCACGCGGTGGCCGGCGTAATCGTAGACGCGCCAGCCCAGGCCATAGCCGGCGGAATTCAGTCGATCGCGCCGCCACTGCGAGCCGCGGGTCTCGCTGGGGGTGTCGATCAGCGGCGCATGCAGGGTCGCGAGGAGCGAGCCCGACAAGACGTCGGGCCGGTAGCCGTTCTGCGCGAGCAGCCACTGCGCCATGTCGCTGATGCTGGCGTTCACGCCAGCGGCGGGCGCAACGCGATAGTAGGTCGGCTTTGGAGTGACTGCGGACCAGCCGCGGCCGGCGCGGATGTGCGGCTTGGCCCAGCGCGGGCTGGCGAGAATGCCTTCCAAGCCGTAACTGGCATCCTGCATTCCCAGCGGCTTGAACAGACGGCGCGCGACCCACTTGTCGAACGCTTCGCCGCTGGCGCCCTGCACCACGTCGCCGATCAGGCTGTAGGCGATGTTCTGATAGGCGTAGCACTCGCCCGGCGCGCACTTCATCGGCGTGTAGGCGAGTTTCTGTACCAGCGAGGCGTATTCGGCGTTGCGCTCGAGATCGCGATCGAAGGCGTTGTGGCCGACGCCGACGCGGTGGCTCAACACCTCGGCCACAGTCAATTGCAGCGCCGCGCGCGGATCGGAGAGCTGCAGCGTCGGGTAGTAATCGACGACGGGGCTGTCCCAGCGCAGTTTGCCATCGGCCACAAGCATGCCCGCTGCGGTCGCTGCGAAGGATTTGGACAGCGACGCCAGCCGGAACACGGTGTGCGCGTCGACGGTTTCCGGCTGATGGACATCGGTGATGCCGTAGCCGCGCGCGCTCAGCACGCGGCCGCCCTGCACGATCGCCATCGCGAGGCCCGGCACCTTCTGGCCGGCGACGAGATTGTTCGCGAGCGTTTCGAATTCGGTCACGTTGAAGCCTGCCGCCAGCGGCGCAACGCGCAGGCCGGCGCCGGGATAGACCCGCGTCATCGTCGCCTTGGACGAATACACCCCGAATGCCGATGCCCGCGCTTCAGGTGTGCTGCTGTCCCAGCGCAGGGTGCTTTGCGCCGATAGTCCTGTCGCGAGCGGCAGCAGCATCGCCACGATGCCGGTGCGCCAGGCCAGTGCGACGGGACGCGTGCGTCCCTGGTGCGATTGTCTGCGGCGCGTGTTCTTGTCTTTCATCGCGAGCCCCCCCTGCGTATGCTTCGCGTGCAGGTCAGTGTCGGAAGTATCACATCCGGAATCGCGCTGTCCGCCTTGATCTCGGGCGGCCACCGCTTCCGGTCTTGTCGGGCCGATCATAGCGCCTGTTCCGCCATTTGCATGAACAAGGGGAGATTCGATGGTTATTTTGTTGATCCTGCTCGCAATTCTCGCGGTCGGCGTGCTCTGGGGCGTCGGCGTCTACAACGGCCTGATCACCTCCCGCAATGGCTACAAGAATGCGTTCGCCCAGATCGATGTCCAGTTGCAGCGGCGTTTCGACCTCATTCCCAACCTCGTCGAGACCGCGAAGGGCTATCTCAAGCATGAGCGCGAGACCCTCGATGCGGTGATCTCGGCGCGCAGTGCGGCGCAGTCGGGCCTGGCCGGGGCCAAGGCCAATCCGGGCGATCCCGAGGCCATGGCGACCCTGGCCGCCGCGCAGGGCCAGCTGAACGCGGGTCTGGGCCGTCTGCTCGCGATCGCGGAGGCGTATCCGGACCTGAAGGCCAACCAGAACATGATGCAGCTCACCGAAGAGCTGACCAGCACCGAGAACAAGGTCGCGTTCGCGCGACAGGCGTTCAACGATGCGGTGATGGCGTTCAACAACAAGCGCGAAGTGTTCCCGTCGAGCGTGATCGCCGGCATGTTCGACTTCCCGGCCGCCACCCAGCTCGCGATTCCCGCCGACAGGCCGGAGATGCGCGACGCGCCCAAGCTGCAGTTCTGACCGGCGCGATGTGTTAACCGGCGCAATCCGGATGCGCGCTGCGCGGTTGCTTGCGTCGCGCAGAATGGCGACCGCACGCTTCCATCTTCGAGAACCGCCATTCCAGGCTCGAGCATGAATTTCTTCGAACACCAGGCCGCCGCACGCAAGGCCTCCATCCGACTCGTGCTGCTGTTCGTCCTGGCGGTGATCGGGATCGTGTGCGCGGTCGATGTCGCGGTGCTGATCGCGCTCGGCGTCAACGATGAAGCCACGCCCGGGCAGACCCTCGCGCTGCTGGTCGTCGCGTCGCTGGTCACGGTCGCGATCATCGGTTTGGGCTCGCTGTACCGCATCGCCAGCCTGCGCGGCGGCGGCGAGACGGTGGCGCTGCAGATGGGTGGGGTGCCGGTGCCCGAGCAGACCCGCGACCCGCAATTGCGCCGGCTCCGCAACGTCGTGGAAGAGATCGCCATCGCCTCGGGCGTGCCGATGCCCAAGCTGTACGTTCTCGAACATGAGGCCGGCATCAATGCCTTCGCGGCCGGCTACTCGCCGTCCGATGCCGTGATCGCGGTGACCCGCGGCGCGCTGGAGCGGCTCAATCGCGACGAGCTGCAGGGCGTGATCGCGCACGAGTTCAGCCATATCCTCAACGGCGACATGCGCCTGAACATTCGTCTGATCGGCGTGCTGTTCGGCATCCTGATGCTGGGGCTGATCGGCCGCAAGATCCTGGAGCACGGCCGTTTCGGCGGCCGCGACAAGGGCGCCGGCGCGGTATTGGTGGCCGCGCTGGCGGCGATGGCCATCGGTTATATCGGCCTGTTCTTCGGGCGGATGATCAAGGCCGGCGTTAGTCGTTCCCGGGAAGTGCTCGCCGACGCCTCGGCGGTGCAGTTCACCCGTCAGACCGCGGGATTGGCGGGCGCGCTGAAGAAGATCGGCGGCGTCGGCGAAGGCGCGAAACTCGAACGCGCCAGCGATGCCGAGGAAGTCAGCCACATGCTGTTCGGCGATGGCGATGGCGTCGGCGGCATGTTTGCGACCCATCCACCGCTGCTGCAGCGGATCCAGGCGCTGGACCCCAGCTTCCGCAAGGACCAGCTCGCAAGCCTGCAACAGCGTTGGCGCAGCCAGCCGCCGAACGGTCTGGAGGAGGACGTGCGACTGGGTCTGAACGATGGCGATGCATCGCGATTGCCGGGCGCCGATGCCGAATTCATCGTCAGTCCGCCGATGGTGGTGGCGCAGGTCGCGCACCCGGCCGCCAACGACTATCGGCGCGCCGATGTCATCGTGTCCATCATCCCCGAGCCGCTGCGCGCGCTGGTCGCGAACCGCGAGGACGTGGTGCCGCTGATGCTGGCACTGCTGCTCGACGAAAACGCCAAGGTGCAGGGCAAGCAGCACGCCGAGATCGCCGCGCGGCTGGGCCGCGAGACCGCGGTCTTCGCCAAGGCCATGCGCAGCGAACAGCTCGGTGCGCTGCATCCGATGCAGCGCCTGCCGCTGGCCGCGCTGGCCTTCCCTGTGCTGCGCCTGCGCCCGCGTCCGGAGCTCAACGTCGTGCTCGATACCATCCACGCGGTAGTCAATACCGATGGCCATGTATCGGTGTTCGAATACTGTCTGGGCACGCTGCTGCAGCATCAGCTGCGCGAATCGCTGGATCCCTCGCGGCATGCGCCGTTCGGCCGCAGCAAGGTCGCCGACGCCAAGCGCGAGGCGGCGATCCTGCTGGCGCTGGTCGCCCAGGCCGGCCACGACAACCCGCATGATGCCCTGCGCGCCTATCTCGCCGGACTGCAGCGCGTTCTGCCACGCGAGCACATCGATTACGCGCCGCCGCCGGAAGGCGTACTCGCACTGGAAGCGGTGTGGCCCGTGCTCAACCGTTTGAACCCTGCCGCAAAGCAGATGATGGTGGAGGCCGTCACCGCCGCGGTCGGCCACGACGGCAGGATCAGCGTGAACGAAGCCGAGCTGCTGCGCACCGTCTGCGGCGTGCTGCATTGCCCGCTGCCGCCGATGCTGGAGCGTGGGTAAGTGGGATCTTCCCGAGCAGAACGCCGATCACGTCCGGGTCGCTGTAGACGCCGTCCGCGAACGTATCGTTGGGCCTTGGAGCCCAGCATGTTTCGCGACCCATCGCGACCCATCGCGACATGGTCGTGCACTGGCGAATCCAGTGGGTATCTGTGGGAGCGATGGAGCCCGCGATGCTGTTCTACCCATTCAGTCGGTGACGATGCCCACGAAGCAGCGATGCTCTTCTCCCTCCCTTTCGCATAGCGAAGGGGAGGGTCGGGGAGGGGTGCTTTGCAGGCCGTGCATTCACTGGGGCTTGATACAGATGCTTCTTTGTCGGGCTTCAGTGGTTTTCTCGCAGATTTTTCGCCCCCGGAGAAGTAAGAAGCAACGTCTGCCGATGTCGCTGCTCGAAAAGCACCCCTCCCCAGCCCTCCCCTTCGCTGCGCGAAAGGGAGGGAGGCTTCTGGTCGATCTGCACCGTAGCTTTGAACATAGGGATTCCGCCTTCGCGGGATGGCGATCAAGAGCGTCGCGACTGGCGTCGCTCCCACAGAATGCCGGCGGCATCGGCACTTGGGCGATGAACTTCGCTGGGGCAGACTGCTCCAAAGCCCATGCGTCCACATCCCCCATCCATCGTCTGCCTGATCGCGCTGCTGTGCTTCGCGGGCGTGTCCGCGCGCGCGAATGCGGACCATGCATTTTCGAACCCGCGCACGATCCGTGCGGGCGAGACCGCGTTGAGCGTCGAGGCGTTCGGCATCGACGACCCCGCACGCGTCGCGATGCTGCAGCGGTGGGCGGAAGAAGCCGCGCGCGCGACGGTGTTGCCGTCCGGTCGCTTCCCGCTGCGTTCGGCGCGGGTCGAAGTGCGCGAGATGCAGAGTCGCAGCAGCAGCCCGGTGCCGTGGGGGCAGACGTCGCGGGATGGCGATGTGGCGGTACTGCTCTACGTGAGGCGCGACGCGAGTTACGAACAACTGCGCGCGGACTGGACGGCGGTGCACGAGTTCTCGCATCTGGCGCATCCGTATCTGGGCGAGCGCGGGCGCTGGCTGGCCGAGGGGCTGGCCAGCTATCACCAGAATGTCCTGCGTGCGCGTGCCGGGCTGCTGGCGCCGGAAGAGGCCTGGCAGCGGCTCGATGCCGGTTTCCGGCGTGGCGAGGCGGTCGCGGGTGGGCAGGCGCTCGGTGCGATCGGGCGCCAGCGTGGCGGCACCATGCGCGTGTACTGGGCCGGCGCGGCGTACTGGCTGGAGATGGATCTGGCGCTGCGTCGCGATCACGATACGACGCTGCAAGCAGTGCTCGACCGCTACGCCCGCTGCTGCCTCGACGGCACCGCGCACGTGGCGCCGGAAGATTTCGTCGCTGCGCTCGATCACGCCGCGGGCATCGAGCTGTTCGTAAAGCGGTATCGCGACTACGCCGAATCGACGGTATTCCCGTCGCTCACCGACACCTACCTCGCACTGGGGATCGAGCGCTCCGGCGCTGTGTTGAAGTATTCGGATGACAGCGCCGCGCGGCGGCTGCGGGAAGCGATGACCGCGCCCAAGCCGCGGGACTGAAGGCGGCTGCGGCGCTTCGATACCCGCTGCGTGGGAACGACGTGAAGGGCTGGGCTGCGATCAGTCCGCCAGCTTCGCCGAGATGGATTTGATCAGCCTGTCGATCGCGGAGTCGTATTCCTCGTCGTTCACGAAATCGCGGAATTCGCCGGCGTCGTAGAAACGGCCGTAGCAGAATTTGCAGCTTTCGAAGCGGATGTGCGGCTGGTGCGGATCGACCATGTGGATCAGCGGATAGTGGTCGCAGGCCGGGCAGAGCAGGGCGACGGCGGCCGGCGCTGTCGGGTCGAAGAATACGTTTTCAGCGGGCGGCGCAGGCTCGGCCAGGTCGATCGTTTCCGCATGATCGCGCAGTTGCTCGTGCGCCATCAGGTCGAACCACATTCCTTTGCATCCTTCGCAGCGATGGACGGGCTCCTCCAGATCGGGGAGCAGGTGCATCGGAGAACGGCATTTGGGGCATTGCATGGGCGGCGGCCGGTTCGGGGACAAGGGAACCATTCTGCCGGAGTGCGGCGATGCCGTCTCCCGCAGTTGTGCTTCGCGCAGCTCAGTCGCCCAGCAGCTTCACGAAGCGCACCGCGCCGTCGGAAAAACCGCAGGCGCGGTAGAAAGCGTGGGCTTCGGTGCGATGGCCGGCGCTGGTGACTTCCAGACGCGCGGCGCCGCCGGTACGGGCGCGACGCTCGGCATCGCGCAGCAGCAGGCGGCCGACGCCGCGACCCTGGGCGTCCGGCGAGACCACCAGTGCCGTGACCCGGCAGGTGGTGGTGTCCAGCGGCAGGTAATACATATAGTCCAGCGCCATCAGGCCGCAGACCGCGCCGTCGAGGCGGGCGAGCATCAGGGCCTGACGGTCGTTGTGGAGGACGGTGGCGATGCGTTCGGCGGCGTCGGCCGGCTCGCAGGGATAGCCCAGTTGGGTCAGCAGCGCTGCGACATCGTCGGCATCGGCCGGTACCGCGCCGCGGAGATCGATACGGAGATCGAGGTCCGCGGCATCGGACGGGTGCTGTGTGCCCGTCGTCACCGGTCAGCGCGTGCCGTACACGACCACGGTCTTGCCGCGGGCGTGCAGCTTGTTGTCGGCCTGGAGCTTCTTGAGCACGCGGCCGGCCATTTCGCGCGAACAGCCGACCAGGCGGGCCAACTCCTGGCGCGATACCCGGAGCTGGGTGCCCTGCGGGTGGCTCATGGCCTCGGGCTCGCGGGTCAGGTCGTGCAAAGCCCGGATAATGCGGTCGGTCACGTCCAGGAAGGCCAGACGACCGGCCTTGCGGCTCGTGTCCAGCAGGCGCCGGGACAGCTGGGCGCCGATGGCGTAGATCAGCTGCGCGGCATCGCCGCCCAGCGGGCCTTCAAGCAACTGATACAGGCGCTCGTAGCCGATTTCGGCCAGCTCGCACTGGGTGCGGGTGCGCAGAATCACCTCGCGGCGGTCGCTTTCGATGAACAGGCCCATCTCGCCGACGAATTCGCCGGGACCGAAATAGCCCAGCACCAGTTCGCGCCCGTCCTCTTCCTCGGTGATGATGCTGACCGAGCCGGAGATCACGTAATAGAGCGTTCCCGCCGGATCGCCTGGACGGAACACTTCGGTCCGCGGCGGATAGCGGCGGCGGTGGCAATGCGAAAGGAATCGCTCGATGGTGGCGACAGTGGGGGCGAGAGGATTCGCATTGCGTCGGAGAGGGGTCAGCGTGGCCACGGGCGGTGTGTTCATGCGAGCCGGAACGGAGGAATAGACAAGATTAGGCCTTTGTCACGTTCCGGGCAAACGGCGGTCGTAGACTGTGCGTGATCGCGACGCTTGTTGCACCGCAGCGCCGGCTCCCCCCGGGGGCCGCAATGCCGCATAATCGCGCCCCCAACCTCCCGTCCCAAGGAATCGATGCCGTGGTCAAGCCACTGCCGCGTCTGAAGCTGCAAGGCTTCAACAACCTGACCAAAGCGCTGTCGTTCAACGTCTACGACGTGTGCTATGCGGTATCCGAAGAGGAGCGCCAGCGCTACATCGCGTACATCGACGAGGAATACAACGCCGATCGGTTGACTCAGATCCTCACCGACGTGGCCGAGATCATCGGCGCGAACATCCTCAACATCGCCCGCCAGGACTACGACCCGCAGGGCGCGTCTGTGACCATCCTCATCTCCGAGGAACCGGTCATCGACAAGAAGGACGCCGGCAAGGAGCTCATCTCCGACGCGGTGGTCGCGCACATGGACAAGTCGCACATCACGGTCCACACCTATCCGGAAACCCATCCGGACAACGGCATCGCCACGTTCCGCGCCGACATCGACGTGGCGACCTGCGGCGTGATCTCGCCGCTGAAGGCCTTGAATTATCTGATCGAGAGCCTCGAATCGGACATCGTGG
>JBKJTC010000212.1:0-6449 GCA_046590925.1 Lysobacteraceae bacterium
TTCGATCTCCTCCTCGCGCTCCACGATCATGCGCAGCGCCGGCGACTGCACGCGGCCGGCGGACAGGCCGCGCTGCACCTTGCGCCACAGCACCGGCGACAGGTTGAAGCCGACCAAGTAGTCCAATGCGCGGCGGGCCTGCTGGGCGTCGACCAGATTACCGGCGATGGCGCGCGGCTTGCCCATCGCTTCCTTGATCGCCCGCGGGGTGATTTCGGTGAAGACCACGCGTTCGAGGGTGCGGTCCTTGAGCAGGCCGCGCTCCTTCAGGATCTCGGCGATGTGCCAGCTGATCGCCTCGCCTTCGCGGTCCGGGTCGGTCGCGAGGTAGAGGTGGTCGGCGGCCTTGGCGGCCTTGGCGATGGCCTCGACGTGTTTCTCGTTCTTCTCGATCAACTCGTAGCGCATGGCGAAGCCGCGTTCGGGGTCGACCGAGCCTTCCTTGGGCACCAGGTCACGGACGTGGCCATAGGAGGCGAGGACGTGGAAGTCCTTGCCGAGGTACTTGTTGATCGTCTTGGCCTTGGCCGGCGATTCGACGATGAGGAGGTTCTTTGCCATTGCGGGGAGGGGGTTCCGAAGGGGGTATGCCGAGACGGGCCGGTCGGGCCGGCACCGTCGGCTGGGCGTTTCAGGGACGCCCGGCCAGATGGCGACGCCCGGGGGAGGCCCGGGCGTCGCTGCGTTCTCTTTTTAGTGGTGTCATGTCCGGGCCGCCCGTGTCAAGCGGAATCGTGTCGGACGGATCAGCCAGCCACCTGCTAGAACCGCCCCGCCGGGGCACCCTGCGACCGGTTCGGACGGGTCGGACGGGTCGGCAGTCCGTCCGTTCAGGTTTCGCGCGACCCGCGTGGCCCGGGCAAATTACCCTCAGCTGCCGAAGCCGCTGCCCAGCATCGCGCCCATCACCGCGAACATGGCAACGAAGCCGAACACCGCCAAGCCGAATAGCACCAGGATGACCACGGTCAACGTACCCAGCTCCTCGCGCTGCCATTCCGGATGTTCGGTGTAGGCCCATTTGTCGACCACCAGGGTGTCGCAGACCATGTCGTGCAGGGCCTGTTTGCGCTCGGTGAACCCGGCCATGATGTAGCCGATCATCAGGATCAGGCTGCTGAGGATCGTCGCGAAAATGCGGCCCACGCCCCGCCAGAAGGTAATCCGCGTCCCGTCGCCGCGCACGACTTTGATGCCGACCACCATCTTGCCGAGCGTGGCCTGGCGGGCCGAGGCGTGCATCCATGCGAAATACAGCAGCGGCATCAGGATCGCCGCCAGATAGATCAGCACGAGGACTGCTACGCCCACGCCGGTGGCGAAGGGCCCTTCCGCCCCGGCCGAGGCAGCGCCGCCCAGACCGATCACGGCGACCATGGCAAGCGGAATCATCAACGCGTATGTGATAGCGGTGACCACGAAATAGTCGATGAAATACGCGGCGACGCGCTTCCAGAATCCGGCATGGACCACATGGCCGCCAGCGATAACCGTGTTGTTTTCCTCCACCCGCGCCTGCGGCGGCGCGTATGGCGAGGCTTCGACGATGGCATAGGGGCGGTATGCGCCGTCGTCGGGCGCGGCTTCGGTCGCCTTGACCAGGGCTTCGGCACGCGGGTCGCCGGGCGCGTCGCCGGCGATCACTTCGCGGATCATCTCGCGCCAGGGTTTCCATTCGGACATGCCTTCGCGCCAGACCAGCGTTTCGGGCGGCAGCAGGCCTTTGGTGTGCATGGCGGCCAGGTCGCCGGCGCCCATCGGGCCGTGCTGTGTGCGCTGGGCATCGCTGTAGTACCACTCGGTCATGGGATCGATTCCGTCAGGGAGAGACTGTGTTGTCTGTAGCGTCGTAGGAGGCGTCGCCGGCGCGGCATCGCGGCGATCGGTACTTGGCCGGCACCGTGCCGCCGCTGCAATCCCATCCGTTGTCGCCGGATTCGAAGATCGCGGTCTTGCCGTCGAGCTGCGGATCGACGTTGGCGAACGTCAGCTCGATCGTGCATTGGCCGTTGGCGTTTTCGCCGATCTTTACGATGCCCTGGCCGGGGAGATCGGCGCCATTGCGTCCCAGCTCGAATACGTCGGGGTCGTAGAGGCCGATCGCAGCGCTGTCCGGGCACTCGTCGGCGTCCAGACGATGCTGTTCGACCGAACGCTGCAGTCCCTGGACGTACGACTCGGCGGTCGCGACTTTCGAACGGAGCATGTAATCGTTGTAGGCGGGTAACGCGATGGCGGCGAGGATGGCGGCGATCACGATCCCGAACACCAGCAACATCGGACTGATGATCGCGGCGATGGCCCAGCCGGACATGCGCGGCTTCTGCGGCGGCGCGGACTGCGGCGCGGCGCGATGGGCGAAGGCGTCCGCCGTCTGATCGCTGCGCGACCGGCCGGGAGGAAGCGGGGGCGGTATGGACATGGCGATTCCCGGTCAGGCGCCGCAGCGCGACGGCGCGTACCCGGCGGGGATATCGCGGTTGCGGCAATAGATGACGACTTCCTCCCCGGTCATGTTCACGTCGTACTGCACGCGCTTGCCCTCCACCTCGGGCCCGAGTCCGCGGAAGCCGATTTCATAGGCGCATGTACCGCTCTGCGCGCGCGCCGGATCGATGAGGAACCAGCCGTCGTCTTCGCTGCCCTGGTAGCGGGAGTTGCGCACCTGCAGGGCTTCGAATTCGAAGGTATCCGGGCAGGTGTTGCCGTTGGCGACATAGAACTCGCGCATCGCCGCCGTCACCAGCTCGCGCGCCAGCGCATCGGTCCGCGCCATGCGTTCCGCATCGTAGGGCTGGATCGGTTGCTGCGCCTTCTGGCCGGCTGCCGCTTTCGAGCGCTCGACGTAGTCCTGATAGGCCGGCAGCGCGATGGCGGCCAGAATCGCCACCAGCACCAGGCCCACCACGCCGATCGCGACCACCGCGATGATGCAGCCGGTGCGGTTGGACGGCGGCGGCGCGGTGCCACGCATCGGGCCCGCGTGCGAAGCGGTGGCCGCGGCCGGGCGCGGCGGCACCGGCGGCGGCAGCGAGGCGTCGGGCTGCACGCCGGTGAGGCCGAGCTCTTCGATCATCTTTTCGAGCGGCTGCCACTCGCGCAGCCCTTCATGCCAGGCCAGCGTTTCGCGGCTGATGCGGCGCTCGCGATACGCCTTGCGCATCGCGTCCGCGTCCAGCGGGCCGACCCGGCCCTGGCCGGGTTGGTGGTAGTACCAGTCGGTCATGCATTCCCCAATCGTGTGCGTTCCGGCCCCGTTTCCGGTCGGCTGGAGACGGCGTCTCCCCCCGGAAACGCAGTCTCGGTATTGTTTTCGGCTGATGGGCCGTTGTCAGTGCAGCAATTCGCCGTCGTCGTCGAACATCTGCGTTTCCATCCACGCGTAGGCGGCTTCGGAACCGGGCTGGTTGAACAGCACCATCAACACGACCCATTTGATGTCGTCGAGATCGATTTCGTCCTGGTCCAGCGCCATCGCGCGGTCCAACACCAGCTCGCGCTGGTTGGCGTCGAGGATGCCCTGCTGTTCGAGGAACATCAGGAAGCCGCGGCACTCCACGTCGAGCTTATCCAGCTCGGGACCGAAGAACACGCGGACCGGGCCGTCGGCGCGCGGCACGGCGGGGCCGGGCCGGCGTTCCGCCAGACCGTCCAGCCAGTCGAAGGCCTTGTGGATTTCAGCCGGGCTGAAGCCGGCCTGCAGCAGATTGTTCTGCAGCGAGTCGCGGTCGCGGGCCAGGTCCGCGTCGTTGGCGATGTAGTGCTCGAAGAGGTAGAGCAGCACATCGAGGATGCTTTCTTTCATGTCCCCTGACTTGCGCCGGGCGGCGCATTGGAAAGGATGGGTGCGGAGCGGCGGCTGTAGCGGCCGTGCTCGACCGCGACCCGCCCCTGCAACTCCATGACCAGCAGCATGGAGGACAGGGCTGCGGCCGTCAATCCGGTGCGTTCGGTGAGCTGATCCATAGTGCTGGGGTCGTGACCCAGCGCGCGCCACAAGCGGTGGTGGGCGGTGTCGTCGGTCGCAACCACATCCGCGGGTTCTGCGACCGGGCCGACGGCCACGCCCAGACGCCGCTGCAGCTCGCCGCGCAGCGCCCCCGCCCAGGCGCCGAGCGCGGCGGTCACCTCGTCGGCGGATTCGACCAGCGCGGCGCCGTCGCGGATCAGCCGGTGGCAGCCGCGCGCCATCGGGTTGTGGATCGAACCGGGCACCGCGAACACCTCGCGGCCGGCGTCGGCGGCCTGGCGGGCGGTGATCAGGGCCCCGGAACGGCTGGCGGCTTCGATCACCAGGGTGCCGAGGGTCAGTCCCGCCAGGATCCGGTTGCGGCTGGGGAAGTGCTCGCGCCGCGCCTCGGTGCCGGGCGGGTGTTCGCTGACCACCGCGCCGTGGGTGGCGATCCGCGCCATCAGGCCGGCGTGATTCCGGGGATACGGCACGTCCGGGCCGGTGCCCAGGACCGCCACCGTCAGCCCGCCGGCATCCAGCGCGGCCTCGTGCGCGGCGCGGTCGACGCCCGCGGCAAGCCCACTGGTGACCGCGTAGCCGGCCGCGACCAGCGCCCGGGAGAAGCCGCGGGCGTTGTCGCGGCCGCCCGCTGTGGGGCCGCGGCTGCCGACCACCGCCACCGCCGGGTACCACAGCAGGGTCGGATCGCCGGCCACGAACAGCGCCAGCGGCGGGCTGCCGGCCTTGCGCATCAGCGGCGGGTAGTCGGGGTCGTGCCAGCCGATGAGCTGATGCCCGGGTTGCCGCAGCCAGTCGCGGCAGCGCCGCAGCAGATCCGGATCCAGCGCGGCGGGATTGCCGTCGAGGGCGCCGATCTGGGCGCTGTCCAGCCCGGCCTCGCGCCAGCGCCCGCGCGGCAGGGCGCGGACCGCCGCCGGGCCGCCGTGGCGGTCGAGCAGCGTGCGGCGGGGCGCGCTGGCGCCTCCGGCAAGAACCAGTGCGAGCAGGGCTTCGGTATCGGCATCGAGCATGTCCATGCCGACATGCTGCCCCGCAAACGACGACGGCGCCGTCAGGCGCCGTCGCATTCCACTGTGGGAAAAATCCTACTTCGCGTCGGGATGCTTGAGGCGATAGCCGACGCGGCTGGGCTTCACGCTGCTCATCACCAGGCCGTAGCTGACCTTGTCGAAGGTGCGGAAGATCATCACGTGACCGGCGTATTCGTCCGGCAGCTGCACGCGCGAGCCCTTCGGCACGGTTTCCTCGCTGCGCCAGTAATCGGCCTGGACGCGATCCATGTTGTTGCTGCCCTGGCGCCAGATCGACAGCACGGTGCCGTTGTCGATGCCGTCCTGGGCGCCGACCGACAGCGCGACCACGTCGCGCGGGCCGCCGCTGGTCAGCGAGTTGGCCACAGCGATCACCCGCGCCTTGTTCTCGTCCAGCGCCTGCTTGGGCACGTGCGGGAAGAACTGCAGGTCGTAGGGCTGGGCGTCAACCGCGATCAGGCGGTCGCCGACGCGGGTTTCCACATTCTCGTCATCCAGCTTGAGGGTGGTGACTTCGACATCGCCTTCCATCAGCTTGGTGACGGTGCCGGCGTTGACCTTGTACAACTCGTGGCCCAGTTCTTCGCCGTCCAGCTCGTTGCCGGCGGTGTCGCTCCACGCGGTGCCGAAGCCCGGCACCAGGCCGCCGCGGAAGTCGTAGTGGTTGCGGGTGAGCATGTCGCAGCATTCGCGCTTGCCGATCCGCACGAAGCGCGTGGTCGGGCGGACCACGGCGTAACGCTGGCCGACCTGCGCGCCTTCGAGGCCGCGGGCATAGACCATGTGGCCGCGGGCGGCGCGGGCGATGTCCTCTTCCTGGCCGACGATGTACGGCAGCTGCTTGAAGCTGTCGACCACGCGCAGATCGCGCAGGTAGGCCTCGATCTCGGCCAGCGAGATCGCGTTGACCGGCGCCTCGTTGCGCGGACCGGCCTGCACGCCGACGCCGACGCGGTCGAGATAGGCGAGGCTGATCACGTCGCCCGGATAGATCAGATGCGGATTCGCGATCTGCGGGTTGGCCTGCCAGATTTCGGGCCACAGCCACGGACGCTTGAGGAAGCGTGCGGAGATGTCCCAGAGGGTATCGCCCCGCTTGACCGTATAGGTGTCGGGGTGGTCGCCGCGGAACTCCTGGGCGACCGCGTAGGTGCCCAAAGTCAACAGGGCGGCTGCGCCGATCACCATGGCTCGGTGAGAAACGCGCTTAAGGATGCTGGCCATCTACTTGCTCCCCTTGGGATTTTCCCCAACACAACGACCGCACTATAGCCCACAAAACCCGGCTCTTGGCAAGTCTGGAGGCGTTACAATGGCCTTGTCCGCGACCAATGTCCGCCCCCATATCCACAAACATGACGCTCCTCTCAATTCTTGAATTCCCCGACCCCCGTCTGCGGACCAGAGCGCAGCCGGTCGACCCCGCCCTGATCGCCGATCCCGAG
>JBKJTC010000266.1:0-3466 GCA_046590925.1 Lysobacteraceae bacterium
GCGCTGGATGCGTATCTGGCCAACAACGCGGTCGAGAACGCCGGCCTGATTCCGGCCGCAGGCGAAAAAGCGATCGACGGCGCGAATCTCGAAAAGCTGCTGTTGCTGTATGCCGGCGCGCGCGACGCGATCGCACGCAATGCCTATCGCTACGACCCGGCGCTGCTGGAAGCCCTGATCGACTTCACCCCGCTCGACGCCGCATCGCTCGCGCGCAACACCGACGAGCGTACCGAACTCGACGCGCTGGAAGCCCGTCTCAACCGCACCGGTCTTGGCCGTCCGCGCTATCGCGTGAACGCGCAGGTCGCCAGCGACACCCAGCCGGCCGCGCTGGTCGTCACCCGCATGCACATGGGCGAATCGCAGATCCAGGTGCTGCCGCTCTCCAGCTTCGAAATGGGCGAACTCCGGCCGCTGCGCGACGCCGCGGCGCAGCTGCACGGCCTGCTGCGCGAAGGCGCGAAGATCGTCCGCGGCAATCGCGAGGAACCGGTGTCCAGCTTCGCCCAGGCGCATGCCTGGCTGCTGGAAGAAGCGAAGAAAGGCCGTCAGATCCAGCGCTTCAAGGGCCTCGGCGAAATGAATCCGGAACAGCTGTGGGAAACCACCGTGAACCCGGACAGCCGCCGCCTGCTGCAGGTCCGCATCGAGGACGCGGTCGCCGCGGACCAGATCTTCAGCACGCTGATGGGCGACGTGGTCGAACCGCGCCGCATCTTCATCGAGGACAATGCGCTGAAGGTCGCGAATCTGGACGTGTGATCCCAGCGCAGATCGCACGATCGGGACACCATACGCACCCGTTTCGACATGGCAGCGTTCCGCCGCACAAGTCACGACGTGGGACGATGCGGTGAAACAGAAGACACGACGCAGTAAAAACAGAATCTGATCGTTCTCAGGCATGCCGATCCTGCACTTTCGAGCAGGATTTTACGGGCACCCGGATGATCAAACGATTGCTTAAATTCGAACCGAATCGCAATGAAGGCACTCTCGACAGGGTGCCTTTTCATGACGTGATGCAACTTGCATGCTTTCGTACGCGTCGATTGCGATGGATAATCCGACACGATCTACAGGGGCGATGTCGTGCGATCCCCGTCGCGGCTTTGTTGCAGTGCGACAAAGCAATTGACGAAACTTTAATCCCTGACCGATTACAACGTCATCCCCCGCCGAACCGGAGCCGCTACCGCGATGAGTCCCCGCCAGATCATGCCTTCCGTGCGCGACATCGCTGTGGGTCTCGCTTGCGCGCTGCTGGTGACGGCCTGCGCGACCACGACGTCTTCCACAGGGCGCAAGCAATACGTCGGCGCGGTCTCGCAGGCACAGCTCGACCAGTTGGGTAGCCAGGCCTTCGATCAGATGAAGGGCCAGAAGCCGCAGACCCAGGACGGCAAGCAATCCGCCTATCTGTCCTGCGTGGTCGGCGCCATCGTCCGCGAACTTCCGCCGCAGTGGCGGCAGGGCGGTTGGCAGCAGGCGGTATTCGTCGACAAGAACCCCAATGCCTTCGCGCTGCCCGGCGGCAAGGTCGGCGTCTATACCGGAATTTTCGATGTCGCCCGCAATCAGGATCAGCTGGCGGCGGTGGTCGGTCATGAGATCGGCCATGTCATCGAGCGCCACCACGATGAGCGCGTGACCCGGCAGATGGGCGCCTCGGGCGTGGTGCAGCTGCTCGGCGTGATCGCCGGCGCGAAATACGGCGACGGCGGTTCGCAGCTTGCGACACAGGGCGGCAGCCTGCTCGCGCAGGGCGGGTTCCTGCTGCCCGGCACACGCGAACAGGAGACCGAGGCCGATGTCGTCGGCCAGCGGCTGATGGCGCAGGCCGGTTTCGATCCGCGCCAAGCGGTGGATCTGTGGCAGAACATGCTCGGCGCCAGCGGCAGTCGTCCGCCGGAATGGCTGTCCACCCACCCGGACCCCAGGTCGCGCATCGGCGAACTGCGCAGGCGCGCTGAGACCCTGATGCCCGTCTACCAGCAGGCCCGCGCCGCGGGCCGCAAACCGGCCTGCGGCTGAGCGCGTTCGCGTTTATGCTTCCCGTCCGCGGCGAAACCCGCATCCAACCGATGGCCGCCGTACCGTCCCCGACGTTTCCAGCACCGAGACTTTCCATGACCGCTTCCGTCCTTCGCGTCCTTCCGAAAAACGCTCTCAACGCAGCGCTCACCGTGCTGATCGGCTGCGCCTTCGCTGGCGGCGCCTTCGCGCAAGAGGATGAGGATTACAAGGACACGCCCAAGTCGACCACCATGACCGGCAGCGCCGCTGCGGCTGCCGAGCGTGCGCGTCAGCGCAAGGCCGAAGCCGCTAAAAAAGCCAACCAGCAGCCGGAACTGTTCCCGCTGGCCACGCGCAAGCCGCCGGAAAGAAAAACGTCGCCGAAAGAGGTGAAGGCCGCGAACGAGATCCAGGCCGCCTACGACGCCAAGCAGTACGCCGATGCGATCGCCAAAGTCGACGCCGCCACCGCCGAATCGAAGAATGCGTATCTGCAGAGCTACTTCTATCAGCTCGCCGCCGATGCGTGGGGCAAACAGGGCGACCAGGCCAAGAGCGCCGATTACTACCGCAAGGCGGTGGACGCCAATGGCCTCGACAACAACGGCCACTATCAGATCATGTTCAATCTCGCGATCATCCTGAGCGAACTGGATCGCGATGCCGACTCGTTGACGTATATCGACCGCTACATGGCCGAAACGAAAACCGAAACCGAGCAGGCCGTCGGACTCAAGGCTTACCTGCTCAGCAAACTGGGGCGTGCGGCGGAGGGCGCTGCGCTGTACGAGAAAATGCTGGCGGCAAAGCCAGGCGATATGGGGATCCTGATGAACGCGGTCGCACTGCACCAGCAGGCCGAGAATTCCGACAAGGCCAACGCTTTGCTCGAAAGCGCGCGCAAGCAGGGTTTGCTCAAGGAACCCAACCATTACCGCACGCTGTTCGTCGGCTACGTCAACGCCAATAAATACAAGGAAGCGCAAGAAGTGCTGGAGGACGGCGTCGCCAAGGGCGTGATTCCGCCTTCGCAGACGCTGGCGAACGATTACTCGATCATCGCCCAGAATTATCTTGCCGAAGACAAAGGCGCGCTGGCCATCGATTTCTACGGACGCGCGGCCAAAGTCGCCACCAATGGCGAAGCCGCATTGAATCTCGCCAAGGCGCTGACGTATGAAGACCGGATCGGCGAAGCCAAAGCTGCAGCGCGCGAAGCGCTCGCCAAGGGCGTCAAAAAACCCAAGGACGCAAACAATATTCTGGCCATGCCTGGAAAATGAGACAGGAACCGCCCGAATCGGTTACGTTTCGGGCTGAGGATGTTGGTAAGTCCTCCTGCGATTGGTATAAGCTTACAGATTCCCGCGACCGGTTCTCATTCCGCCGATCGCGGTTCGACCATTCCGGGGTGTCGTGGGTCGGGGTTGGGTTCACTTTCATGGAC
>JBKJTC010000002.1:0-5614 GCA_046590925.1 Lysobacteraceae bacterium
TCGCGTTCGGCACCGGGCCGCTGAAGGGCTTCGGTGTGACCACCATGCTCGGCATCGCGACCTCGGCCTACACCGCCGTGTCCGTGTCGCGCGGCATCGCCACGCTGATCTACGGCCGCCGTCGCAAGCTGCAGTCCGTTGCGATCTAAGGGAGCAGAATCATGAAACCTTTCAACGTGTTCCCTTACGACAGCAAGATCGATTTCATGCGCCTGCGCATGATTTCGCTGGTCGTCGCCCTGCTCATCATGTTCGTCGCCATCGGCGCGATGTTCGCCAAGGGTTTCAATTTCGCCCTCGATTTCACCGGCGGCGTCAGCATCGAACTGGCCTACGAAAAGTCGGTCGATGTCGAAGGCGTGCGCAAGCGCCTGGAAGACCAGGGTTACGACAGCGCACAAGTCCAGGCCTTCGGCACCGGCAAGGAACTGCTGATCCGCTTGCGCGACGAGTCGTCCGTCAAGAAGACCGGCGACGACCCCACGGCGAGCATCGCCGAGAGCGTGCGCGTGATCGCGTCCGAGCCCGGCAACCCGGCCAAGAAATTGCGCAGCGCCGAGATCACCCCGCAGGTCGGTCGCGAGCTGGCCGAAAACGGCATCTACGCATTGCTGTTCGTGGTGCTCGGCTTCCTGATGTACATCTCGTTCCGCTTCGAATGGAAGTTCGCGGTGGCGGCGATCATCACCACCCTGCACGACGTGACCGTGGTGGTCGGCTGGTTCGCGTTGACCGGACATGAGTTCGATCTCACGGTCTTGGCCGGCGTGCTGTCGGTGATGGGGTATTCCATCAACGACACCATCGTGGTCTTCGACCGCGTCCGCGAGAATTTCCGCGGCATGCGCGCATCGCCGGTGGAAGTGCTCAACAAGTCGATCAACCAGACCCTGTCGCGTACGGTGATCACCTCGTTCGTGGCGTTCCTGACCGTGTTCGCGCTGTATCTGTACGGCGGCGGTTCGCTGAAGGGCATGGCCGAAGCGCAGATTCTGGGTATCGTGATCGGTACCGTGTCCACGATCTTCGTGGCCTGCCCGCTGCTGCTGTGGCTGGGTGTGAGCAAGCAGGACCTGATGCCGAAAGCCCGCGACGAGGCCGCGCTGGCGCGTCGCCCCTGATCGCAGCGGTTGGTCGTTCCACGAAAAAGGCCGCGCACTGCGCGCCCTTTTTCGTGGGCTTCTTTCCTGGGCTTGCTTTCGTAGAGCGGAGCGAAGCTCCGCTGCGGCCTTTCCGAAGACGGCGCGCAGCGGAGCTTTGCTCCGCTCTACGTCGCTGCGATCAATCGAAGCTCTTGGCGTACCCGGTATTGACGATCGCCTGCTGCAGACCATCGATCAGGCGCACATTCGCGGCCGCGACCTGACGGGTGGCGCCGTCGATATGCATCGGGCCCAGCGCGGCGCCACGGAAATCGCAGACGCGCCCGCCGGCTTCGCGGACCAGCAATACGCCGGCGGCGATGTCCCACGCCATCAGCCCGGCTTCGAAATAACCGTCGTAACGGGCTGCGGCCACGTAGGCCAGATCCAGCGCGGCCGAGCCGCCGCGACGGATGTCTTCGGCATGCACCAGCAGCGATTTGATGCAGTCGAGCTGGGCCTCGGCGCGTTTGCGCTCGCGCGGGGCGAAACCGGTGGCCAGCATCGCGCCCTGCAGTTCCCGGCGCTCGCTGACGCGGATGCGGTGGCCGTTGAGCTGGGCGCCGCTGCCGCGACTGGCGGTGAACAGTTCGTTGCGCAGCGGATCGAAGATCACCGCATGCAGCGGTTCCGGGCCTTCGCACAGTGCGATCGAGACGCACCAGTGCGGGATGCCGCGCAGATAATTGCTGGTGCCGTCCAGCGGATCGATCACCCATGTGAAGCGGCTGGGGCCGCGGTTGCCCTTCTGCTTTCCGCCTTCCTCGCCCAGCACGGTGTATTCCGGCTGCGCGCGGCGCAGCTCCTTCACGATCGCTTCTTCGGCCAGCCGGTCGATTTCGGAGGCGTAATCCATCCGGTCCTTTTCGACCACTTCGATCGCGTCCAGCCGGGCCATATGCCGCAGCAGGATGTTTCCGCCGGCGCGAGCCGCCTTGACCATGACATTGACAGCGGGCTGTAGCATCGCGAACGACTCCGGGCGCCCCCGAGGGGCGCAAGCGAAAAGGGCGGGGGAAAAGAACGATCCGACGCAGGGGCCGGCGCGAAAGTTTACCATTGGCGGCATGTCCTCCGCTTCCGAAACATTCCCCGCCGAACGTCTCCGGATCGTCCTCGTCGGCACCCAGCACCCAGGCAATATCGGTTCCGCGGCGCGGGCGATGAAGACCATGGGCTTTTCGCGGCTGGTGCTGGTGGCGCCGCAGCGCTTTCCGGATCCGGATGCCTATGCGCTGGCGGCCGGCGCGAACGATGTCCTGGAAACCGCGGTCCTGTTCGACACCCTGGCCGAGGCGGTGGCCGATTGCCGGCTGGTGCTGGGCTGCACCGCGCGCAGCCGCCGGATCGCGCTGGATGAACTCAGCCCACGCCAGGGCGCGGCGCGCAGTCTTTCGACGGCCGTGGCCGGCGGCGAGGTTGCGGTGGTCTTCGGCCGCGAACGGACCGGACTGGAGAACGAAGAACTGCAGCTGTGCCACGCAGCCATCCATATTCCGGCCAATCCCGACTACAGCTCGCTCAACCTGGCCGCCGCGGTCCAGGTCTTGGCATATGAATTGCGTCTGGCGGGGACAGAAGATTCGGCTGTGTCGGCCGCGGCGCCCGTCGTGGCCGGGCGCGAGCCTGAAGGTCGCAGCGAACCGCCCGCGACCCACGCCGAACTCGAAGGCTTTTTCCTGCAACTGGCGGACACTCTGGATGCGATCGATTTTCACAAGGGTCGGACACCGGCGGCGGCCATGCGCAAGTTCAGGCGTCTGTTCCTGCGCGCGGAGCTGGACGCCCGCGATATCCGGCTTTTGCGAGGAATGCTGGCCGATGCCAAACGCATGGCCGATATCGCCGACGGCCGCATCGCGCCGCCGCAGCGGACCTGATGCGTCCTTCGTGCCTGCGCACGAAACCGCGCCTGTCGTCGTCATGAACCACCGTCGCACCGCCTCCCTGCATTCGGTGGAGCACGGCGCTTGAACCGTCTGTTCGCGTCTTCGGCGGTGTTCCTGGCGGCGCTGCTCACGTTCATCGGACTGGCGCCCGCTACGGCATCGGCTGACGATCAGCGTCACATTCTGGTCCTGGGGCGCATCAGCGACGATCCCAGAAGCCATTACGAGCAGCTCAAGCCGCTGCTGGATTACGTGGTTCCGCGGATGGCCGGCGTGGGGATCCGCGAGGGTCGGGTGCTGATGGCCCGGGATGCCCAGCAGATGGCCAGTTACCTGCGCCGCGGCCAGGTCGACTGGGTCACCGAGACCGCCGGCACCGCCATGCTCCTGCAGGAGCGGGGCAACGCCCAGCCGCTGCTGGTGACCGAGCGCGATGGGGTCAGCCGCTACCGCACCGTATTCTTCGTGCGCCGCGACAGCGGTCTGGATGCGCTGGAGGATCTGCGCGGTCGCAGCGTCGCGTTCCAGAACAACGCTTCCACCAGCGCCTATTTCGTCCCGGCGATCGAGCTGCTGCGCAGGAACATGTCGCTCAGCCTGCTGCTGTCGCCGATGGATAAGCCCTCGGGCGGCACGGTCGGCTACGTCTTCGCGCGCTCCGAGTTGAACATCGGCGCATGGGTCCACAAGCGCCTGGTCGATGCCGGCACGATGAGCGATCTCGACTGGGACAACGCCGCGCGGCTGCCGGTTTCTTACCGCAAGGATCTGGAAGTGATCCACATGACCGACCCGGTGCCGCGCGCGCTGGAAATGGTGCGCGGGGATCTCGATCCGAAAGTGCAGGCGCGACTGCGCGAAGTGCTGATCGAGGCGGCCGGCGATCCGCTCGCCCGCGAAGCGCTGCAGCATTTTTTCCACACCACGCGTTTCATGCCGATCGACGGCGACACCCGGCAGGTGCTCGACCGGCTGCGCGGCGGTGTGGTGCAGGTGAGGGCCGCGGTCGAATGAGGCGCGCGGCATGACGCTCTTCGATGGCCTCCACGCCAAGTTCATGGCGGTGATCGGCTTCGCCATGGTGATGATGCTGGCGGCGGTGGTGCTGATCTGGCAGCGCCAGACCGCGACCCAGGAAGAAGTACTGCAGCTGAGCCAGGACGCCACCCGCATGCTGGTGTACGACCGTCTGAGCGAACGCGGCGAGGCGCAGGTGTCGCAGGTGGCGGACATGCTGGTGAATCCGGCGTATTACTTCGATCTCGACGCCATCGGCGCGATCACCCGCAGCATCCTCAATCAGACCGACGTGAGCTACGTGCTGGTCTACGACGCCAAGGGCAGCATCATCCACGACGGTTCCGGCGACATCCCGACGTTCGGCCAGCAGATGTCGGATCCGCTGGCGCGGCAGATCGTCGCGTCCGATGGCCTGCAGGTGCTGAATACCGATGCGGTGATGGATATCTCCACGCCGATCCGGCTTGGCGACCAGCGCCTCGGCGGCGTTCGCGTCGGCTACTCGCTCGGCAAGATCCGCGCCGAGGAAGCGCACGTCAATCGCGAGATGACCAAACGCCTGCGCGAACTGGGCAGGCGTCACCTCGCCTGGATCGGTCTGCTGTTGTTGATGTTGGTATCGCTGGCGGTGCTGGTGGGCCTGCTGCTGCAGCGCGCACTGGTGCGCCCGATCCGCCAGCTCTCGGATGCGGCGCGCGAGATCGAGGCCGGCAATTTCAATACCGTGCTGCCGATCAACGGCCGCAAGGACGAGGTGGGCACGCTGGTGCGCGCGTTCGCGCGGATGGCCGACAGCATCGCGCGCCACGATCACGACATGCGGCGCATGGCCTATACCGATTCGTTGACCGGCCTGGCCAATCGTCTGGCCTTCCGCGAAACCCTCGATCACCGGCTGATGCACTTGCGCGGCGTCGGCCGCCAGCTCGCGCTGCTGTTCGCGGACATCGACGATTTCAAGCGCGTCAACGACACCCTCGGCCACGATGTCGGCGACGAAGTGCTGATCCAGTTCGCCAACCGCATCCGCGAAGCGGTGGAGCGGATCGGCGGCGGCGCCAGCGAGCTCGCGCGTTTCGGCGGCGACGAATTCGTCATCCTGCTGTACGGCGAAAATGAACAGACCGACGTGCGCGCGAGCGCGGCGCATCTGGCCGAAACCCTGGTCGCCGAACTCAGCAGGCCGATCGTGGCCCAGGACCGCCAGGTGTTCCTCGGCACCTCGATCGGCGTCACGCTGTTCCCGGAAGACGCGTCCGGCGCGACCATGCTGATGAAGAATGGCGACATCGCGATGTACCAGGCGAAGGTCGCCGGCAAGAACGGCTATCGCTTCTACAGCCGCGCGATGGACCAGGCGGTGACCCGCCGGGTGCGCATCGAACAGGATCTGCGCGGCGCCTGGGAGCGCGGCGAGTTGAGCCTGGTCTACCAGCCGATCTATCGCGTCGCCGACAAGAGGCTGCTCGGCGCCGAAGCGCTGCTGCGCTGGCAGCATCCGGTGCACGGTCAGGTCGCGCCTTCGGTATTCATCGACGTGGCCGAGCAGAGCGGCCTGATCGA
>JBKJTC010000185.1:0-2589 GCA_046590925.1 Lysobacteraceae bacterium
CACGAATCGGTGATTCGTAGCGCCACGCTTCGCCCCCTTCGCCGATGGCGAAAGGGAGGGAGCCTTTGCCCGCAGACAAGGAGTGACGGCCTGCAACCACAGTCAGCGGCGATCCACCCCTCCCCTTGCGCATAGCGCAGGGGGAGGCTGGGAGGGGGGTGCTTGTGCAACTCGGCAACACCGGCGCCCGGCCAACCCCTCCCCAACCCTCCCCTTCGCCGATGGCGAAAGGGAGGGAGTCTCTTTGCCCGCAGACTAAGGAGTGACGGCCTGCAACCAGTCAGCGGCGATCCACTCCTCCCCTTGCGCATAGCGCAGGGGGAGGCGGGGAGGGGGTTGCTTTTGCAACTCGACAACACCGGCGCCCGGCCAACCCCTCCCCAACCCGTCCGGCCCTCGCATTTGCGAGGGCGCTCAGCGAGGCACGAATCGGTGATTCGTAGCGCCACGCTTCGCCCCCTTCGCCGATGGCGAAAGGGAGGGAGTGATCATCGTCAATCGGGTTCCGATAACAGTCAGCTCGCTTTTCCGATTGCCGACACGCGCCGGCATCGTGCGGCACGCTAGCATCGCAGTCATCACTGCAGGATGCCCCATGACCGTCATCGCCCGTCGCGCCTCGCTCGAAGATCTCGGCGAACTCGTGCCGCTGTTCGCCCAGTACCGCACGTTCTACGGACAGCCGCAGGATCCGGAAACCGCACGTCGATTCCTGTACGACCGGCTGAGCCGCAGCGACTCCACGATCTTCATCGCGCAGATCAAGGGCCTGCGCGACGGCGCGCCGGTCGGGTTCACCCAGCTCTATCCGTTGTTCTCTTCGGTACGCGCGGCGCGGGTGTTCCTGCTCAACGATCTGTTCGTGGCCGAACACGCACGCCGCAGCGGCGTCGCACTGGCGCTGCTGTCGGCCGCCGCCGATTACGGCCAGCGCGAGGGCGCCATCCGCCTCGATCTGGAAACCATGCCCGACAACCACGCCGCGCAGGCGCTGTACCGCACACAGGGCTGGCGCGAATACGACGGCACGCTGCGCTTCCAACTGCCGCTGGCGCCGGCCTGGTCGGACGACGAATGAGCCACTGCCGATGCCCCGCAGCGGCTCCGGGCGGGCAACCCTGACGGCTCGCCGGCCGCGGGCGAACGCGTTACCCTGCGGCACATGACAGCCCAGACCGATTTCATTTCCCTCGCCTTGTGCGTACTGACCGTGTCCGACACGCGCAGCCTCGCCGAGGACAGCTCCGGCGATTACCTCGCCGCCGCCCTGGCCGACGCCGGCCATCGCCTCCACGATCGCGCCCTGCTGCCCGACGACCGCTACCGCCTTCGCGCGCAGGTCTCGCAGTGGATCGCCGATCCCGCCGTCGACGGCATCCTTGTGACCGGCGGCACCGGCTTCACCGGCCGCGATTCCACGCCCGAAGCCCTGTTGCCGCTGCTCGACAAGGAAATGCCCGGCTTCGGCGAACTGTTCCGCGCGATCAGTTTCGAGGAGATCGGCACCTCCACCCTGCAATCGCGCACATTCGCCGGCCTCGCCAACGGTACCTTCCTGTTCGCGCTGCCCGGCTCCACCTCGGCCTGCCGCACCGGCTGGGAGAAGATCGTCCGCGCCCAGCTCGACGCGCGCACCCGCCCCTGCAATCTCGCCACGCTGCGCCCGCGGCTCAAGGAGTGACGACATGTCCATCGGTACCACACTGCGACTGCTCACCAAGGCTACCGGCCTGACCGTCGCCGACCTCGCCACCGCGATTCCGCGCGCGGGCGCCAACACCGTCAGCGCCTGGCTGAAAGACGAAAAAATGCCGGGCCGCGACCAGATCGACGCCCTCGCCCGCACCTTCGGCGTGCCCGCCGGCGCACTGCTGTCGGAACTTGCCAGCACCTTCGACCCCGCGCGCACCAAGGGCGAGCACGAACTGCTGGCGTCCTATCGCGCGCTCAACAACAAACAACAGGGCGCGCTGCTGGAAGTCGCGCGCAGCATGGCCGCCGGTGCGCGTCCAGACGATGCGCCGGCACCCGCGCGCAAGCGTGCAACCGTCAAACGCGTGAAACGCTGACTCACTGTCATCCCGAGCGCAGCGAGGGACCTGCTTTTTTATTCGCGCACCCAACGCCAGAAAAGGAGGTCCCTCGCTACGCTCGGGATGACAGACACACTCCACAGGCCGAACATCGGACATCCATCATGAGCAAAGCCGAAAAACTCAAGCGCAAGGAATACGAGGAACTGATGGAGCCGATCCAGCGCGAGCTGGCGATGATGGCGCGCTGGGCCGCGCATACCGGACAGCGCATCCTGGTGTTGATCGAAGGCCGCGACACCGCCGGCAAGGGCGGCGCGATCGAAGCGATTTCCGCGCACATCAATCCGCGCCAGTGCCGCACCGTCGCCCTTCCCAAACCCAGCGACCGCGAACGCAGCCAATGGTATTTCCAGCGCTACGTCCCGCACCTGCCCGCCGCCGGCGAACTCGTGCTGTTCGACCGCAGCTGGTACAACCGCGCCGGCGTCGAAAAAGTCATGGGCTACGCCGATGAGTCGCAGATCAAGGCTTTTCTGAAGCAGACGCCTGTGTT
>JBKJTC010000217.1:0-10763 GCA_046590925.1 Lysobacteraceae bacterium
CACCCGTTCTATACGGGTCACCACAAGCTCATCGACACCAGCGGCCGCGTCGACAAGTTCCGCAAGCGTTACGGCAACAAGTAACGCGTCTGCGCGAACCCGGTCCGCCTTCGGCGCGGACTTCACCTTCGCGCCGCGTACCGTATGCATTCCGCAAAGGCCGCCACCAGGCGGCCTTTGTCGTGCCCGCGCATCGCTCACGCGTGCTTATTCGACCAAAGTCCAGAGCCGGTGCTCGAATCGCCTTGTGCGATAATCGGCGACTGCCGCGACTTCGGTTGCGGCTTCCTTCGCCGAACGTTCAGCAGCCCGGCTTCGGGCCGATGTTCACGTCATTCAAGTTCCATGGGAGTGCGCCGTGTCTCAACCGGATTCTTCTGCTGTCAAACAGCCAGTTGCTGTCAAAGAGCCAGTACCCACCCAGGTCACCGTAACCGCCGGCGAAAAGTCGGTCATCCTGCCGGTACATAGCGGCACCCTCGGCAATCCTTGCGTCGACATCGCCAAGCTGCCGAAGGAAACGGGGCTGTTCACCTACGACTCGGGCTTCATGGCCACCGCGTCGTGCCGTTCCGCCATCACCTACATCGACGGCGACAACGGCGTGCTGATGTATCGCGGCTACCCGATCGAGCAGTTGTCCGAGCACTCCAGCTTCCTGGAAGTCGCGTATCTGCTGATGAACGGCGAACTGCCGAACCAGCAGGAATCCGCGAAGTTCGAGCATGAAGTCACGCATCACACGATGATGCATGAGGCGTTCCGCACCTTCCTGTTCGGTTTCCGCCACGATGCGCATCCGATGGCGATGCTGGTCGGCATGCTCGGCTCGATGGCGAGCTTCTACCACAACGAACTCGACCTCGAGGATCCGGAACAGCGCCGCATGGCGGCGATCCGCCTGATCGCGAAGGTGCCGACGATCGCGGCCGCGTGCTATCGCTATTCGATCGGTTGGCCGATCCGGTATCCGAAGAATAATCTCGAATACGTCACCCGCTTCCTGCACATGATGAAGGAAGTGCCGAGCGAGCCGCTGGAGCTCAGCCCGATGGCCGCCAAGGCCATGGATCTGCTGTTCATCCTCCACGCCGATCACGAGCAGAACGCGTCGACCTCCACGGTGCGTCTGGTCGGTTCCACCGGCGCCAATCCTTACGCGTGCGTCGCCGCCGGCGTCGCCGCGCTATGGGGCCCGGCGCACGGCGGCGCCAACGAAGCCGTGTTGAAGATGCTGGAAGAGATCGGCCGCCCGGAGAACGTGCAGTCGGCGATCGACAAGGCCAAGAACAAGGAATCGGGCTTCCGCCTGATGGGCTTCGGCCACCGCGTCTACAAGAACTTCGACCCGCGCGCGAAGATCATCCGCGAGATGTGCCACAAGGTGCTGGCCGAGCTGGGCGTCAATGATCCGCTGCTCGAAGTCGCGATGCGTCTGGAAGAAGCAGCGCTGCAGGACGAATACTTCGTCCAGCGCAAGCTCTACCCGAACGTCGATTTCTACTCCGGCATCATCTACAAAGCGCTGGGTATTCCGACCGAGATGTTCACCGTGATGTTCGCCATCGCCCGCACCGCCGGTTGGGTCGCGCATTGGTTGGAACAGCAGACCGACCCGGAAGCCAAGATCGGTCGTCCGCGTCAGATCTACACCGGCTACGCTGCGCGCGATTACAAGGCGGCCAGCGAGCGTTGAGCCGGCATGCGTATAGCCGTAGGGCGGTTGCGCTGAACAGCTGACGCGGCAATACCGAAACCCGGCCCAGGCGGAGGTTTCGCTTTATCGCCCCGCGTCAACCGTCGGCGCACTCGTGCGTTCTCGATTCTGCGGCATGTGCCGCGACGTCTTTCGAGGGAGTGAATCCATGATGCCGTTGACCGGAGTGTCCGCGCTTGCAGTGAGTGTCGCGTGTCGACGATTGCAAAGGGTAGGGTTGGTGTTACTGCTGTTCGCGAGCGCCGCAGCGCAGGCGCAAAGCGGCTGCATCCCTACGGCGCTGCCGCAGGGCGCGCAGGGCGCCGACCTGTGTTACGGCCCCGCAGCGTGGCGAGAACCCACGCTCGGCGGTCGCTGGTTGCAACAGCAGTTCGATTTCTACCGTGCTCCGGGCACCCAGATCGCACCGCTGATCGTCTGGGCACACCCGAGCGGAAGCAGCAAATCGATCGCGCCGGGTTCGCTGGCGTATTCGGTGCTGGTGGCACCAGCGCTGGCGGCGGGGTTTTCCTTCGCTTCGGTCGAGTTCCGTCATCCGGTGACCAATGAGGTCGAGGCCGATTCGCCCACAAACCCCGGCGTCCCGCACTACGACATCGCACGTGCGTTGCAGTTCATGCGCGCGAACGCGCTGGCGCTGGGCATCGACCGCCGCAACGTGTTTGTGGTCGGCGGATCGCGCGGAACACTGACGCTATGGACCGCCCTGCAGAACGATATGGCCAATCCCTACAGTGCCGATCCGTTGCTGCGCCAGTCCACGCGCGTCAATGCGGTATTCGCCTACAACTCGCAGACGACCTACGACGGATTGCAGTTCGCGGACTTGTTCATCGTGCCGCAAGACCGCGAGATCGCCAAGGCCGCGTGGCGGCTGGAGCACCCGAAATACGCGCAGTTCGGCAGTTCGGTACGCAGCGTGAGCGCAGACGATCCGCCCGCGATGCTGCGTTACGACCAGTTTTTCATCGGTCGACAGGTCTCCCTCGTGGAATTGGAGCAGATCGACGAAGTGCATTACCCGGACTTCGGCCTGGCGCTGTGCGGTGCCTATCGGCAGGCGGGAATCGCTGCGAAGTGCATGGCCGAGGCCGGCCCGCAATTCGACGGTATGGCCCAGGGCTATGCCGGCTACGTGGATTTCTTCCGGCAGCATCTGCGCGCATTGCCGAGTCCGGTATTGCCGGCGCAGCCGCTCCCGGCCGTTGCAGCGCCCTGATCGGGCGGTTCCGCATCCGCACATACGACACACCCCGCCGCGGCGGGGTGTGTCGTCCTGAATGGCAGAGCGACCTTCAGACCGCTGCTTCGTGATCCTGATGGATGCTTCTGCGGCGGCCTGAAGGCCGCTCCCGCGTCGGGAACGTCAACAGCGGGTTACGCCAACAGCGATCGCAGCATCCACGCATTCTTTTCGTGGATGTTGAGGCGCTGGGTCATCAAATCGACGGTCGGGTCGTCGCCCGCGCCGTCGGCGGTCTTCAGGACCTTGCGGGCGGTGCGGCAGACCGCTTCGTTGCCGATCACGAGTTGGCGCACCATTTCCCGCCAGTCGGTACCTTCCACGGTCTCGGAATCGCCGATCGAGCTGAGCCTGGCGAATTCGGCATAGGTGCCCGGCGCGCGATAGCCGAGGGCGCGGATGCGTTCGGCGACGGCGTCCAGCGCGGTCCAGGCCTCGGTGTACTGGGTTTCGAACATCACGTGCAGGCTGTTGAACATCGGCCCGGTGACGTTCCAGTGGAAATTGTGGGTCTTCAGATACAGGGTGTAACTGTCGGCGAGGAAGTTCGACAAGCCATCGGCGACTTTCCTGCGCTCCGAGGTGGAAATCCCGATATCGATCTGCGGCGCGCCTGTCTCGGCAGGCGGTGCTTTCGCGGGCGGCGTCTTCGCGGATTTGTCGGCTTTGGTCTTGGCCATGATTCCTCTCCTGCAGTGGGATGGCTCACACTATGCTCCAACAGGCGACATTGGAAATCCGTTTTTTCGAACGCAGTGAATGATGGCAGGCAACGAACCAGCGCAACCGGCCGAACCAGGCGGCAACCGCTCCGGCAAACCGAACGACCGCATCCTCCAGACCGCCCGGCGCGCGGTCGATGGGGCGCTGTCGCGCGACCGCGGGCGGCTGCTCGGGCTGTGGTCGCGCTGGAGCGCCAAGCCCGGTGATGCCACGCTGCAGGCCGCGTTCGCCGACGCGTTGGCGCCATCGGTCGCGGCGCGCGAGGCCCGGGCGGCGACGTTGCCGACCGCGGTCGAGATCGACCCGTCGCTGCCCATCGCCGGCGAGGCGGAACGCATCATCGAACTGATCCGCGATCATCAGGTGATCGTGATCGCCGGCGAAACCGGTTCGGGCAAGACCACGCAGTTGCCGAAACTGTGCCTGGCCGCCGGTCGCGGCGCCGCCGGCATGATCGGCTGCACCCAGCCGCGCCGGATCGCCGCGCGCACGGTCGCCAAGCGCGTCGCCGAAGAACTGAAGACGCCGCTCGGCGCCCTGGTCGGCGACATCGTGGGATATAAGGTGCGCTTCAACGACAACGTCGGCGAGCGTACCGCGGTCAAGTTCATGACCGACGGCATCCTGCTGGCCGAAATCCAGTCCGATCGCTGGCTGTCGTCCTACGACACGCTGATCATCGACGAGGCCCACGAACGCAGTCTCAATATCGACTTCCTGCTCGGCTATCTGAAACAACTGTTGGTCAAGCGCCGCGATCTGAAAGTGATCGTCACCTCGGCGACCATCGATACCGAACGCTTCTCGCAGCATTTCGGCAACGCGCCGGTGGTGAGCGTGGAAGGCCGGGGTTATCCGGTGGAAGTGCGCTATCGACCGCTGAACGAAGGTCGCGACGAGGGTGGCGACAATGGCCGCGACGATGACGATGCGGGCGACCGTTCGGTGCTGGACGGCATCGTCTCCGCCTGCGACGAAATCGCGCGCCATGGCGCAGGCTCTGGAGGGATGGCTGGCGATACGTTGATCTTCCTGCCCGGCGAACGCGAGATCCGCGACGCGCACCAGGCGCTGGAGAAGCGCAAATACCGGCATACCGAAGTGCTGCCGCTGTACGCGCGGCTGTCGGTGCGCGACCAGGACCGGGTGTTCAATCCCGGCCCGCAGCGGCGGATCGTGCTGGCGACCAACGTCGCCGAAACCTCGCTGACCGTGCCGCGCATCCATTTCGTGGTCGATCCCGGCTATGCGCGGATCAAGCGCTACAGCCCCCGGCAGAAGCTCGACCGGCTGCACATCGAGCCGATCTCGCAGGCCAGCGCCGACCAGCGCAAAGGCCGCTGCGGCCGCATCGCGCCGGGCACCTGCTACCGCATCTATTCGGAAGCCGATTTCCTGTCGCGCGATGCCTACACGGATCCGGAAATCCGCCGCGCCGCGCTGGCCGGCGTGATTCTGCGGATGCTGTCGCTGGGCCTGGGCCGGATCGAGGATTTTCCGTTCCTCGAGCCGCCGGACCCGCGCGCGGTCGCCGACGGCTGGCAGCAGTTGTCCGAGCTCGGCGCGGTCGATGCCGACCGCAAGCTGACGCACATCGGCCGCACCATGGCGCGGCTGCCCGTGGACGTGAAGCTGGCGCGCATGCTGATCGCGGCGCAGAAGCACGGTTGCCTGCGCGAGATGCTGATCATCGCCAGTTTTCTCGGCATCCAGGATCCGCGCGAGCGTCCATCCGACCAGCGCGGCGCTGCGGATGCGGCGCACGCGGAGTTCGCCGATCCGAAATCCGAATTCGTTGGGATCGTGAAACTGTGGGACGCATACCGCATCGCGCACGAGGACTTGACCCAGTCGCAGCTGCGCAAGTGGGCGGACAAGCATTTTCTCGGTTTCCTGCGCCTGCGCGAATGGCGTGAGCTGCATCGGCAGTTGAAACTGTTGTGCGATGAGTTGGATTGGGGCGGTGGTTGCGGTTCCAGTCAGAAGTCCGCCGCAAGCCGAAATGCGGCGATGTTCCCCCCTTTGAAAAAGGGGGGCAGGGGGGATTTGCTTCTGCTTGGAAGCAATGAAAAGCAGATCAAAGGCAAAGAGCAAATCCCCCTCGATCCCCCTTTTCCAAAGGGGGAAGACAAGCCCGCTTTTTCGAAAGGGGAAGACAAGCAAGCAAAGGGGGAAGACAGACTGGCTGCCGCGACGTCGGCCGATTACGCGAAGCTGCATCGCGCGCTGATCGCCGGTCTGCCCACGCAGATCGGCAATCGCAGCGAGCGCGGGCTCTACGACGGTCCGCGCGGCCGCAAGTACACGATCTTCCCCGGTTCGTCGCTGTCGAAGTCATCCTCTGCAAGAGCCGCGCCGGCGTGGCTGTTGTCGGCGACATTGCTCGATACAGAAAAAGTCTGGGCGATGACCAATGCCGCGATCGAACCGGAGTGGGCGATCGACGAATTGCCGCATCTGCTCGCGCGGCGGCATCACGATCCGCACTGGGCACGGTCGCAGGGGCGCGTGATCGGCAGCGAACAGATCAGCCTGTTCGGGCTGGTGCTGGCGCCGAAAAAGCCCGTGCACTACGGCGCGCTGTTTCCCGAGGAATCCCGGCAGATCTTCGCCCGCGACGCGCTGGCGACCGGCGAGATCAATACACGCGCTGCGTTCCTGCCGCGCAATCTCGCCACGCTTGCGAAAGCGAAGGAAGAAGAGGCGAAGCAGCGGCGCGCGGGACTGATCGTCGACGAGGACTGGCAGGCGCAGTGGTATCTCGACCGCCTGCCGCCGCAGATCCACAACCAGCAGGCGCTGGACGCGTGGTACGGCAAACTGCCGGCCGCGGAAAAGGCGACGCTGGAATGGTCGTTCGACGATCTGATGGTCGGCGGCGCCAGCGATGCGGAGCGCTTCCCGAAATATCTGCCGCTGGGCGACGTGCGCCTGGCGGTGAGCTATCGCTTCGAGCCCGGCGCGCCCGACGACGGCATGACCGTGGCGGTGCCGCTGCATCTGCTCAATGCGCTGGATGCGACGCGGCTGTCGTGGCTGGCGCCGGGATTCGTCGCCGACAAGGCCACGGCGTCGATCAAGTCATTGCCGAAAATCCTGCGCCGCAATTTCGTGCCTGCGCCGGATTTCGCGCGCGCGTTCGCCGAGGCGCACACGCCGTCGAACGGCAGGCAGCCGGACGCCGACAGCTTCGAGGGCGCGCTGGCGCGATTCCTCAAGAAACTGACAGGTGCCGAAGTGAGTGCGGTCGATTTCGATACCGCCGGCATCGAGCCGCATCTGCGCGCGAATCTGCGCCTGCTCGACGCGGAAGGACGCAACGTGCTGGCCGAGTCGCGCGACCTCGACGACCTGCGCGCGCGCTTCGGCAAACGCGCGGCCGATGCGTTTTCCGCGCGTGCCGCCGAAGGTCTGGCGCAGCGCGGGCTGACCGATTTTCCGGCGCAGCCGATTCCCGTCTCCGTCGCCGGTGCCGGCGGCGTGCCGGCCTATCCCGCGCTGCACGACGACGGCGACAGCGTGTCGCTGGCGGTGCATGCCGACCGCAGCGAGGCGCTGCGCCATCACCCGGAAGGCGTGCGCCGGCTGCTGCGGATCGCGCTGGCGGAGAAGATCAAGCAGGGGCGCAAGCAGTTGCCGGTGCAGCCGAAAACGGCGCTGCTGTACGCGGCCATCGAAGCGCAGTCGCCGCGGCGCGAGGGCCTGAAGGACGCCCCTCTGAAAGACGGCGACCGCCTGCGCCAGGATCTGCTCGACGGCGCGTTCGCGGCGCTGGCCGCCGATGGTCTGGATTCGATCCGCGACGCCGCGGCGTTCGTGCAGCGCCGCGATGCCATCGCGAAGCAGTTGTTCGCCGAAGCGATGACCCGGCTGCAGCAGGCGGAAACCATCCTGACCCGCGTCGCCGAGGTGCGTGCGGCGCTGGAGTCGAAGCTCATGGGCTGGGCGAAGGCCAATCTCGACGATATGCGCGCGCAGCTCGCCGCGCTTGCGTCGCCGGGCTTTCTGCGCGACACGTCCGCCGAGGCGCTGGGCGAATACCCGCGCTATCTGAAGGCAATGACGCTGCGCGCCGAGCGTGCGCTGCGCGACCCGATGCGCGACCAGGTTCGGATGCTGGAACTCAAGCCGTTCGCCGATGGGCTGGCGGATGCGCGCATCCGCGAGGTGGACGGCTCGGCGGACTGGCAGGCGCTGCGCTGGGAGCTGGAGGAGTTCCGCGTCTCGCTGTTCGCGCAGGAACTGGGCGCGAAGGGCGGAATTTCGGCGAAGAAATTGGCGACGCGATTGGCACGACTGGCATAACGTACTCGCCGGAAACGACGACAGACCTGCATCCGCATCGCGTGATCGTGGTTGCATTGCCCGAGACGGTGGGTGGGTCGCCTGAAAGCGCGTGATTCCCGGCAGGATGCCGCCAACTGCCGGGCGATCGGATCCGCGGCGGCGTATCCATCAATGGATAGCGAAAAAACCTGGCTTCCGAGCAGTCATTCCACCCGGGCAGCAGGCCTCGGAACGCAACGCAGCCGGTGACGTCGCGGCGGGGTGCCATGATGCCCCATCCATCGGCACTTCTGCCTTGCGATCCTTCGGTCACAATTCCCGCCCGGGGCCGTCATGCTGAGGCAGGCAGCGAGGGGAACCGCTTCCCGCCCGGATTCGCCGAAGGCGATCCGGACCGATCCGATCTTTCGCTAAACCCTGTCCATCATCCCGGCGCATCGCCGCGGAACCGCTGAGGAGCCATGCCCGTGAGCCACATCGTCGATATTTTCCTGCAGCCGGGCCGGGTGTTCGCCGGCCAGAAGGAGCGCCCGACCTTTCTCGTGCCGTTGCTGATCGTCTCGGCGTTCGCCGCCGCGTTCACGCTGGCCTACTTCCTGAGCGTTGACCCGGTCTGGTATCTCGACCACGCCATCGCCGCCGGCGGCCAGGAGATGAGCGCCGCCGAGATGGAGCAGGCCCGCAAGTTCATGCCCGGCACCAAGGTCATGGGCTACATCGGCGCCGCGAGCTCGGTGGTCGTCATGGGCATCGTGATGCTGCTGTACGCGCTGTACTTCCTGGTGGCCGGCAAGGTCACCGGCAATACGGTCGGCTTCAAGCATGGCTTGAGTCTCGCCGCGTGGTCGAGCATGCCGATGATCCTCGGCAGCACGGTCGCGCTGATCGGCGTGTTCACGATGACGCCGCAGACGCCGATCGAATCGCTGGCGCTGTTGAACTTCGATCCGCTGCTGGTCGAGCTGCCGCGCGACAACCGCTGGAGCACCTTGGCCAAGAGTTTCAGCCTGCTGACCTTCTGGACCGTGTTCCTGACCGCGCTGGGCTGGAAGACCTGGGGCCGCACCAGCTGGTCGCAGGCAATCGTGGTCGCGCTGCTGCCGAACGTGGTGATCTACGGCGCCATGGCGCTGTACGCGCTGTCGAAATAACCGCTGCTCTGCTGGAATAACGGAATTACCTGCGAAAAACCCATGGAAACGCATCGATGAAATTCAACAAGAAGTGGCTGGCGGCAGTGCTGGTCGTCGCGGTGGTCGCGGTGCCGTTGATCGTCAAGAAAGCGCGCGGCACCTCGGCGACCGAGGTGGACCTGGCCGTCGTGGCCGCGCAGCAGGTGCAGCCCAGCATTCTGGCGTCGGGCGTGCTCGCGTTCCGCAACGAGGTGAACCTCACCGCCGAAGTCACCGCGAAGGTCAGGACGATCCTGATCAAGGAAGGCGATACGGTAACGCAGGGGCAGACGCTGCTGCTGCTGGATCCGGAGATCTACAACAACGCCATCGAGCGCGAACAGGCCAGCCTGCGCCAGAGTCTCATCGGCATCGAGCGCCAGCGCGATCTGATCGCGCTGCGCCAGAAGACCTACGAACGCAGCCGCGCGCTGGCCGAACAGCGGTTGATCGATCGCGCCCGCCTCGACGAGGACCGCAACCAGCTCGATCTGGCCCGCGCCGATCTGCGCACCAGCGAGGAATCCCTGTTGCAAGCGGAATCCGTGCTCAACGATGCCCGCGAACAGCGCGCCAGGACCGAGATCCGTTCGCCGATCACCGGCCGCGTGGTGTCGCTGCCGATCAAGGTCGGCGAAACCGCGGTGCCGTCCACGTCGGCCTTCGCAGGCGCGCAGTTGATGAAGATCGCCGACACCTCGGAAATCATCGCCGAGCTGAAGGTCGACGAGGCCGACATCGCCAAGATCGACATCGGCCAGCGCGCCGAAGTCTTCGCCGCCGCGTATCCAGACACCCCACTCAAGAGCACGGTCGAGCAGATCGCGCTGGCGCCGACCATCGAAGGCCAGGGTCGTGCCTACAAGGTCACCGTGCGTCTGGTCGCGCCGGCCGATCTGAAGTTGCGCTCGGGCATGAGCGTACGCTCCAACATCTTCCTGGGCGACGGCCAGCGCAAACCGGCGGTGCCGGTGGAAGCGGTGGTGATCGAAACAGAAGGCAAGAACACCGCGAAACGCTATGTCTGGCTGAGCCGCGACGGCAAGGCTGCCAAGGTCGAAGTGCAGACCGGCGTATCCGACGACCGCTGGGAAACCGTGCTCAAGGGCGTCGCTGCGGGCGATACGGTGATCGTCGGCCCGACCAAATCGTTGCGTCTGCTGCGCGAGGGCGAGCCAGTGATCCAGCAGAAGGCGTCGGACGCGGACAAGGCCGGCGACGACGCGGACGATGAAGCGGGCGACGACGCGTCATGATCGTGCTGAGCAACATCGTCAAGCGCTACCCGATGGGCGACGAGATCGTGATGGCGCTCGCCGGCGTCGATCTGTTCATCGATCGCAACGAATACGTGGCGTTGATCGGGCCGTCGGGGTCGGGCAAGTCGACGCTGATGAATCTGATCGGCTGCCTGGATTCACCGACCGAGGGCACCTACATGCTCAACGGCCGCGACACCTCGGGCATGAACGACAACGAGCTGGCGCAGGTGCGCAACCGCGAGATCGGCTTCGTGCGTGACGACGATGATCGTGTTGCCCGCCTCGTGCAGGCGCGCGAACAGCGCCATGATCTCGACGCCGGTTTTCGAGTCGAGGTTGCCGGTCGGCTCGTCGGCGAG
>JBKJTC010000248.1:0-3995 GCA_046590925.1 Lysobacteraceae bacterium
GTCGGGCAGGGGGATCTCGATCTGTTTCGGCAGGCGCGACAGTACGGCGGCGTCGATCTGGTCGCGGCGGTTGGTGGCGGCCAGCACGAACACCGACTGCGTCTGCGCGGCGATGCCGTCCATTTCCTGCAGCAGTTGGCCGACGATTTCGGTGAGGATGGAATCGGACTGCCCGCCGCGGGTCGCGGCGATGATGTCGATCTCGTCGAGGAACAGCAGCGACGGCGCGGATTCGCGCGCGCGCTCGAACAGTTCGCGTACTTTCTGGCCGCTCTGGCCGAGGAAACCCTGCTTGATGTCGGCGGTGGACGCGGCGATGAAGCGCAGCCCGGTTTCGTTGGCGAGCGTGCGCGCGATCTGGGTCTTGCCGGTGCCGGGCGGGCCGTAGAGCAGCAGCCCGCGCGGCACGCCGATGCCGCGCTTGCGGAAGGTTTCCGCGTGCTGCAGCAGTCCGGCGGTGGTCTTCAGTTCCTTCATCGTGTCGTCGGTGAGGATCAGCGTGTCCCAGCTCGCGCGCGAGTCGGTGGCGGTGGAGCCCTGTTTACGCATCGCGGTGGTGAATGCGGCGAGCGCGTCGTCGTCGATGGGCATCTTGATGCCGTGTTCGCGTGCGACGCGCTTGGCGAGGCTGCTCAGCTCGCGTCCGGACATGCCCAGGGTCAGCGCCTCGGTCTTCGCCGGCAGCGGCGGCGGTATCGACAGGCGTGCGAATTCGCCGGCCAATATTTCCAATCGCTGGCGGCCGTCGGGCAGGCCGATTTCCAGCTGATCCTCGAAGCGCGACAGCATCGCGGCGTCGATCAGGTCGCGGCGGTTGGTCGCGCCCACTACCCAGACGTGCGCCTGTTTGTCGAAGCCGTCCCACTGCGCGAGGAAGGCGGTGACGATTTCCTCGACGAAGCTGTCGGTGTTGGTGCCGCCGCGGCGGCCGAACACGCCTTCGCATTCGTCGACGAAGATCACCGCGCGCGGTTCGGCGCGCGCCTTGATCCACAGCGCTTTCACATTCTCGCCGCTCTGGCCGATGAACCCGGATTTCAGGTCGGTGAGCGACAGCGGGAAGAACGCGCAGCCCATGCTCTCGGCGAAGGTGCGCGCGATCAGGGTCTTGCCGGTGCCGGGCGGGCCGTACAGCAGCAGGCCGCGGGTGGCCGAGGCGCTGCCGCTGGCGAAATGCCGGGCCAGCGAGATCAGCTGCGTTTTCACGTTCGGATTCAGTGCGACGCCGGACCAGGCGCGCATGGGATCGACCGCGGGTTTCGGCTGCGTCTGTCCGGAGCGCAGCGCGCGGCTGCGTTCGATCTTGTCCGCGTGCTTCACGTTGCGGTCGCAGGCTGCGTCGAAGGCCATCGCCAGTTCGCGCACGCGCGTCGGCAGGGGCGGGAAGGCGCCGTTCTGCAGCAGGTCGCGATCCCAGACGATGATCGGCAGCCGACCGCTGGTGCGCAGCGGAATGATCCCGAGCCCGCGATCGTGGGCGTCGCTGATCGAAATCACGATGTCGCCGGGCTCCACGCCGCGCGTGCCGCGCCAGGACTCCCAGCCGAAACCGGCGGGGCTGTTGGCGGTGCGCGCGACCATGTACACGAACGGGAAAGCGCCTTCGCCATTGGTGTGCATGAGCCGCATCAACCGGAAGCGATGCCGCAGCAGCGTGGTGCGCGGCAGCAGCCAGCGTTCGATGACGATCGATACCAGGAGAATGCCGGCGACCCACCACAGCGACATCGGTGAGAGCTGCGGCGGCAGCTGCGGCAACAGTTCGGGCAGCAGATGCGGCTTGTAGTGGGTGAACGCGGCTGCGGCGATCACCAGCAGGCCGGTCGTCATCAGCCACATCGAAGGCGCGGCCATCGGCACCGGGCGGCCCTGCTCGCGGTAATGGCGCGGCTGTCGCAGCAGGCGGCGCATGCCTTCGGTGGCGTAATGCCGGCGCAGGGTGCGGTCGATGGTGCGCGAGAACGTCTGCAGTTCGGCTTCCAGCGCGATGGGATCGTCGGCCTGCGCGCCTGCGTGGGGTGCTGCGCCGTGCTGCGGATTCACGCCCTGCCTCGTCCTGTCCTGCTGCGGAGAGGCCCGATGATAGCCCGCGCCGATGCGGGTGCCGTCAAATGCACGATGGTCGTGCGGCGGCCGGCGTCGGGCCGAATTGCGTTATGGTGGAATGTGTCCGGCACTCCGGGCATCACGGTCAGGGGGGACGTGGTGGTTCCGATCCGGCGCGGGCCTGCTCGCGTCGCTCGCGCTGCCGATGCCGCTCCTGCCGCGCCGCTTCAGGACAGGACACCGCCACGATGGCCATGCTCAGTTTCAACGGACGCGTCCAGATCGCCATCGAGCGCGCCCGGACCCTTTATCCCGACGCCGAGTTCCTCGAAGCGCAGGGCCACGCCTCCGCGGGCCTGATCGAACATCCCGCCGCCATCGATCAACTGCGCGTGCTGCTGCGTCGCGACGACGGGGCGACGCTGGTGGTCGAGGAAACCGGCTACGGCACCTTCGACAAGCCCGCGAGCGTCGACAGCATCCCCAGCGGCGCGACCATCGACTGGCCGATCGGCATGGATCTGCCGGACGCCGACCGGCTCAAGGAACAGTTCGGCTACACCGAACCCTATTCCCGCGTGGCCCTGCGCATTCCGCAGGGCGTGACGTGGGCGCATGCGTCGTACGTGTTCGGCGGCAATCCGCAGTGCGCGGATGTGCTGGTGGATACGGTGACGGGAAAAGTACGCGCCGCGGGTTGAGGCGGCGCATCGCGCGCTGTTGCTTTTCGTAGAGCGCGCTTCAGCGCGCTGCTTTCTCTTCCGAACGCGATCATGCCCAAGTTCATGTCATCGCGAACGAGCGCATAGCGCGAGGAGGGATCTGCTTCTTGCCGTGGAAGAAGAAAAAGCAGATCCCTCACCCCGATGAAGCCGGGGATTCGGGACGACAGACTGCGGGGTCACAGGCGGTCAAAGAATCGACAGCGTCTTTTCCTTGCGCTCCGCCAGCCGCTTTTCGAGGTAGTGGATGTTCTGCCCGCCAGCCTGGAAACCGCTGTCGGCCATGATCCGCTGCTGCAGCGCGATGTTGGTCTTGATGCCGTCCACCACCATTTCGCTCAGCGCGACCTTCATGCGCGCGATCGCGGTGGCGCGGTCGGGCGCGTGCACGATGAGCTTGCCGATCATCGAGTCGTAGTTCGACGGCACCCGGTAGCCTTCGTAGATGTGCGAATCCACGCGCACGCCGGGGCCGCCGGGGGCGTGGAAATGCTTGATCAGGCCGGGCGAGGGCATGAAGGTGTCGGCGTCTTCGGCGTTGATGCGGCACTCGATGGCGTGGCCGTTCAGCACGATGTCGCTCTGGGTGATCGACAGTTTGTGGCCGGCGGCGACCATCAGTTGCTCTTTGACCAGATCGATGCCGGTGATCATCTCGGTGACCGGATGTTCCACCTGGATGCGGGTGTTCATTTCGATGAAGTAGAAGCGGCCGTCCTCGTACAGGAACTCGAAGGTGCCGGCGCCGCGGTAGCCGATGCGCACGCAGGCTTCGGTGCAGACCTTGCCGATCTCGGCGCGCTGCTCGGGCGTGATCCCGGGTGCGGGCGCTTCTTCGACCACTTTCTGGTGCCGGCGCTGCATCGAACAATCGCGCTCGCCCAGATGGATCGCGCCGCCCTGGCCGTCGGCCAGCACCTGGATCTCGACGTGGCGCGGGTTCTCCAGGAACTTCTCCATGTAGACCTGTTCGTTGCCGAACGCGGCCTTGGCTTCGCTCTGGGTGGTCTGGATCGCGGTGTTCAGCGCGGCCTCGGTGTGCACCACGCGCATGCCGCGCCCGCCGCCACCGCCGGCCGCCTTGACGATTACCGGATAGCCAATACCGCGCGCGATCGCGATATTGGCAGCGGCTTCATCGCCCAGCGGGCCACCGCTGCCGGGTACGCAGGGCACGCCGGCCTCCTTCATCGCGCGGATTGCCTCGACCTTGTCGCCCATCAGGCG
>JBKJTC010000285.1:0-4252 GCA_046590925.1 Lysobacteraceae bacterium
TCTCCGAGCGCGTCGTGTTCGTTGGCGGCGATCTTGCGAAGGATGCGCCGCATGATCTTGCCCGAGCGCGTCTTGGGCAGTGCCGGCGCCCACTGCAGATGATCGGGCGTCGCGATAGGGCCGATCATCTTGCGCACGTGTGCAACCAGTTCCCTATGCAGCTCCTCGGTCTGCGGCTCCCCTGCGATCAGGGTGACGTAGGCGTAGATGCCCTGCCCCTTGATGTCGTGATTGAAACCGACCACCGCCGCCTCGGCGACTTTCGGATGCGAGACCAGCGCGCTTTCGACTTCGGCGGTGCCGATGCGATGGCCGCTGACGTTGATCACGTCGTCGACGCGCCCGGTGATCCAGTAGTAACCATCGGCGTCGCGGCGACAGCCGTCGCCGGTGAAGTACATGCCCGGATAGGTCTTGAAATAGGTGTCGATGAAGCGCGGGTGATCGCCGTAGACGGTGCGCATCTGGCCCGGCCATGAATCGAGCAGCACCAGATTGCCTTCGGTCGCGCCTTCCAGCACGCGGCCTTCGGCATCGACCAGTGCGGGCTGCACGCCGAAGAACGGTGTGCTTGCGGAGCCGGGTTTGAGATCGGTCGCGCCGGGCAACGGCGAGATCAGGATTCCGCCGGTTTCGGTCTGCCACCAGGTGTCGACGATCGGGCAGCGGCTGTCGCCGACCACGTCGTGATACCAGCGCCAGGCTTCGGGGTTGATCGGCTCGCCGACGCTGCCGAGCAGGCGGATCGACGCGCGCGAGGTCTTCTTGACCGGCGCGTCGCCTTCGCGCATCAGCGCGCGGATCGCGGTGGGCGCGGTGTAGAAGATGGTGACCTTGTGCTTGTCGACGACTTCCCAGAACCGCGAGACGGTCGGATAGTTCGGCACGCCTTCGAACATCACCGCAGTCGCGCCGTTGGCCAGCGGGCCATATGCGATGTAGGTATGGCCGGTGACCCAGCCGACATCGGCGGTGCACCAGTAGATGTCGTCCTCGCGCAGATCGAACACCGATTCGTGCGTGTAACTGGCCCACACCAGATAACCGCCGGTGGTGTGCAGCACGCCCTTGGGTTTGCCGGTGCTGCCCGAAGTGTAGAGGATGAACAGCGGATCTTCCGCGTTCATGCGTTCTGGTTCGCATTCGGCCGGCTGATCGTCCACCACCGCGTCGTACCATCGGTCGCGCGGCATCTGCATATCGACCGCGCCGCCGGTGTGGCGGATCACCAGCACGGTCTGCACCGAATCGGTGCCCGGCATCTTCAGCGCGGCGTTGACGTTTTCCTTCAGCGGCACGGTCTTGCCGCCGCGCAGGCCTTCGTCGGCGGTGATCACCAGCTTGGTGCCGCAGTCGGCGATGCGGTCGGCGATGGACTGCGGCGAGAATCCGCCGAACACCACCGAGTGGATCGCGCCGATGCGCGCGCAGGCCTGCATCGCCACTACGGCGTCGGGAATCATCGGCAGATAGATGGTGACGCGGTCGCCTTTCTTCACGCCGAGATTGCGCAGCGCGTTGCCGAGCCTGCACACGCGTTCGTACAGTTCGCGATAACTGACGTGCTGCGAAGGTTGCGCCGGATCGTCGGCTTCGAAGATCAGCGCGGTCTTGCTGCCGCGCGTCGCGAGGTGGCGATCCAGACAATTGACGCTGGCGTTGAGTTCGCCGTCGGCGTACCAGTGGATGTGGAAATCTTCGACGCGGAAGCTCACGTCCTTGATCGTCGTCGGCGCCTTGAACCAGTCCAGTCGCTCGGCGATCCTGCCCCAGTAGGCATCGGGGTCGGCGACGGCCGCGGCGTAATCGCGCTCGTAGTCTTCGCGGCGGATGCGCGCGGCGGCTGCGAAGGCATCGGGTACCGGGTAGAGGGATGGAGTGGCGGACGGGGCGTTGTCGGTCTGCGACATGGGGGCTGGCTCCGCGGAATGTCGGGATGTGGTCAAGCGCACAGTGTGCCGCATGTGCGACGTTTTGCGCTGCAGCATGGGTCTTATCCGGTCGGCCCGGCCACCGCCGACGGCGGCGACGCCTATACCGACTACCACGCGCAGTTCTCGCGCTTCTGGTTCGGCGCCGATCACACCACCGACGGCGGCGACAAGATCAAGGCCTACATCGAAGCCGACATGTTCGGCGGCGGCAGCAACGCGCTGGCCGGCAACGAGACCGCGACCAATACCTACGCGGTTTCGCTGCGCCAGGCCTACGTCAGCTGGGGTCGCCCGGATGGCGCGCAATGGCTGGCCGGCCAGACCTGGTCGAACTTCATGGACGTCGCGGCGCTGCCCGACACCGTGGATTTCGTCGGCCCGGTCGACGGCACCGTGTTCGTATGCCAGGCCCAGCTGCGCTACACCAAAGGACCGTGGTCGTTCTCGATGGAGAACCCGCAGACCACCATCGCGCCTTATCGCGGCGTCGGCGCGCGCTTCAATTCCGGCGACAACATCGCGCCCGATGTCAGCGCGCGCTGGCAGAAGAAGGGCGACTGGGGCCACCTCAGCGTCGCCGGCCTGCTGCGCCAGTTCAAATACGCCGGCCAGACCGACACCGGCGGCGCGGTCAGCGTCTCGTGCAAGGTCAATCTCGGCAAGAACGACGACATCCGCTATGCCGTCAACGCCGGCCGCGGCATCGGTCGCTATCTCGCCTTCGGCCTCGGCAGCGATACGGTGCTCGACGCCGGCGGGGATCTGCAGCCGATCGACGGCTACGGCGCGTTCGCGGCGTGGCGGCATGCGTTCTCGCCGAAACTGCGCAGCAATGTGTTCTATTCGATGGCGCATTTCGACAACGATGCTTCGTTGACCGGGCAGAGCGCGACCGAACGCGCGCAGTCGTTCCACCTCAACATGATCTATTCGCCGATCCCGAAACTCGATGTCGGCGCCGAACTGATCTGGGGCCAGCGCTCGCTGGAAAACGATCTGGACGGCGATCTCCGCCGCCTGCACACGCACGTCAAATACAGCTTTTGACGCACGTAATTCCGCAAGTAAGCAATTCAGAAGCAAGCAATTCCAGAAACACGGAACCACAATTCGGGAGGTCACGCATCATGTCCAGCGTCACAGCAACATCGGCGCCCGCTTCGGGCGAACTCACCAAGGGCCACAAGAAGGTCATCTTCGCGTCGAGCCTCGGCACGGTCTTCGAGTGGTACGACTTCTTTCTGTACGGATCGCTCGCGGCGATCATCGCCAAGCAGTTCTTCAGCGGCGTGGACGAAACCACCGGCATGATTTTCGCGCTGCTGGCGTTCGCCGCGGGTTTCTTCGTGCGTCCGTTCGGCGCGGCGTTCTTCGGCAGCCTGGGCGACCGCATCGGCCGCAAGTACACCTTCCTGGTCACGATCCTGATCATGGGCATCTCGACCTTCCTGGTCGGCGTGCTGCCCAATTACGCCAGCATCGGCGTGGCGGCGCCGGTGATCCTGATCGTGCTGCGGCTGGCGCAGGGCTTGGCCATGGGCGGCGAATACGGCGGCGCCGCGACCTACGTGGCCGAACATGCGCCGCCGGGCAAGCGCGGCCTGTACACCGCCTTCATCCAGACCACCGCGACGCTGGGCCTGTTCCTCTCGCTGCTGGTGATCCTGACGTGCCGCCTGACGCTGGGCACCGAGGCGTTCGAGGCCTGGGGCTGGCGCATCCCGTTCCTGGGTTCGATCGTGTTGCTGGGCATCTCGGTGTGGATCCGCCTGCAGCTGAGCGAATCGCCGCTGTTCCAGCAGATGAAGGCCGAGGGCAAGGGTTCCAAACAGCCGTTCCGCGACAGCCTCAAGGGCGGCAACTTCAAGCTGATGCTGCTGGTGCTGTTCGGCGCGACCGCCGGCCAGGCCGTGGTGTGGTACGGCGGTCAGTTCTACGCGCTGTTCTTCCTGCAGAGCATGATCAAGGTCGATCCGACCGTGGCCTACCTGCTGATCGCCGGCGCTCTCGCCCTGGCCACGCCGTTCTTCCTGTTCTTCGGCTGGCTGTCGGACAAGATCGGCCGCAAGAAGATCATCATGGCCGGCTGCCTGCTGGCGGCGATCACCTACATCCCGATCTTCAAAGGCATCACCCACTACGCCAACCCGGCGATCGAGCAGGCGCGCACCAACTCGCCGGCCGTGGTCGTCGCCGATCCGGCCACCTGCAGCTTCCAGTTCGATCCGGTGGGCATCCGCAAGTTCAAAAGCTCCTGCGACATGGCCACCGCCGCGCTGACCAAGGCCGGCGTGCCGCATTCGATCCAGCCCGGTCCG
>JBKJTC010000149.1:0-34601 GCA_046590925.1 Lysobacteraceae bacterium
CCCGACGGGAGAAGGGATCGAGCTCTGCCGCCTTCAGGCGGCGCATAGTGTTATCGGTCCCGTTGAGGGGCTCTTCTTAAAAGCCCCTGGCTTTGCCGGGGGATATTTACTCCTGAAGAGCATCGCGACTTGCGTCGCTCCCACAACATAAAAAGCGAAAATCGTCGCGGCTTCCGCCGCTCCTGCAGGGATTGCGGCGCTGCTGCCCGGTGCATTTGACCGCCCGTCGAAAGCAGGTGCAGACTTCCCTCGAAGCCGGCAATGGGCAACAGCTTCGCCCGAGGCCACGGGACATCACGGGGCATTTCAAACGCAACGCAACGGCAGAACGATGCCAAGGAGAGAGCAATGGACGTGTTCGACAACATCGACCGCAATTACGATTTCTACCCGAACACTTCGATCGCGCTGTGCGCGATCGCCTACGACGACATGTCGGCCATCCACGGCGAAGTGTCTTCGCAGACCGGCCTGCAGGTCGTGTGGGGACCGGCGGAGCTGAAAAGCTGGGACGGCATTTCCTACAGCCGCGCCTATATCGCCGGCGATATCGGGACCGGCGAGTATTTCGTCGTGATCCGCGGCACCAATTTCGACAGCATCGTGAGTTGGCGCAAGCAGGATTTCGATCTCGCCAAGACCCAGCCCTTCGGCGCGCTGCCGGGCAATCCGCCGGGCGTGCCGGCGGATGCGCTGATCGCGCAGGGCAGCTTCAACGGTATGACCGACCTGCTGAAGTTGCGCGACCCGGCGACCGGCGCGTCGATGCTCGAATTCCTGAAGATGTTGCAGCCGCGGTTTCTCTACGTCACCGGCCACAGCCTGGGCGGCACGCTCACGCCGACGCTGTTCGCCTATCTCAACGCGTTGCTGTACGGCGCCGGGCCGGTCACGAACATGGCGCTGTGGTCGGTCGCGGGGCTGACCGCGGGCGGCACGGGATTCAATGCGTACTTCAATTCGATCCTGCCGAACGATCAGGGCTTCCTCTGGCGGATCCAGAACAGCCTCGACGTCGCGCCGCTGTGCTGGTGGTCGTATCCCGACATCCAGCAGATCTACGTGCCCTACGACCTCCACTGGGACTGCATCGACAAGGACGCGGTGGAGGATCTGTTCGCCGACGCGGCGAAGGCGGGCATCGGCTACGCGCATCCGCAGCCGGGTCTGCTGCTGCCGGGCGCGTTCGACGACGGCATTCTCGACGGCGATATCTGGGCGCTACAGGCGTTGCACCAGCATCACCCCGCGACTTATCAAGCGCTGGTGAAGACGCGCTACCCGAACGGCGGACGCTGATCCGCAGGGCTTCCGCAACGCTAAATACGCGTTGCGAAAGCCGTTCAGTCTCAGCCCGTGAGAGACCCTAACTGTATGATTTTCTTCTGGATTAGAGGCGTCCCGGCACGCGCCGGCCGCCCGTTCCAGGTTCGGGGAAAATCACTCATCAGGAGATCACATGGAGATTCGATACGCTCCGCGCACGATGCTGGGCATCGTTGCGCTGACAAGCTCGCTCGTCGCGGTTTCGCTGGTCGCGGCATCGCCCGCATCGGCGGCGGGGACGCTCATTCCGGCACCGCAGCGCGTGGACATGGTCCACGACGACAGCCGCGGCCTGATCTATATCAGTCAGGGCGGTGAAGTCCTGCGCTACGACATCGCCAGTGGCGGCTTCCTGTCGCCGATCATGTTGGGCGGCCAGCTCAAGGGTCTGGATATCTCGGCCGACAACGGCACGCTCGCCGTGGCCGACGACCTGTCCGGCAGCACCAGTGGCTGGGTGCATCTGGTGTCGCTCAACGACCTGACCGCCCGGACTCTGCCGTTCACCAAGAACGGCAGCTACGAAAGCGGCACGTACTCGGTGCGCTTCGCGGCCGACGGCAAGTTGTACGCGACCACAGAGTTCTGGGGTTCGGGCTGGACGCCGCTGCGCAAGCTGGACCCGGCCACGGGCGTGTGGACGCCACTGGCGTCGGTGCGACAGGCGACGATGCTGTCGACCAGCGGCGACGGCGATACCGTGGCCTTCGCCGAGTCCAACATCTCCGATGGTTCTTGGGGACTGATCGACATCCCGACCGGGCAGATCGTGCGCCGCACCGGCTACACCAACGGCACCGGCTGGTTCAACTTCGAGATCGCCACCGACCGTCTGGGCAGCCAGTTCGCGATTCCCACCTACGGCGGCACCTTCGTCTACGACGATGCCTACCAGAAGGTCGCGACCATCCGCCAGTACGCCGGCCCGCAGCCGATCGGCGTGGCCTATCACCCGGTCGAGCGTACTGCGTATTTCCCGTGGGCCGGCGGTGGACAGGTGCGGGTGTACGACATGAACACCTTCACCCAGACCGCCAGCCACGACTTCGAGGACGCCTTCGCATGGGTCGGCAACAACGCCTACGAGCAGGGCCGCACCCGACTGTCGAAGGATGGTTCGCTGCTGATGGTGTCGGTGACCGGCGGCGTGCGTTTCCTGCAGACCTATGCATCGCTGAGCGCGACGCCGGTGTCGGCCACGGCATTGGCCGGCACGCCGATGTCGATCGCGCTGCCCGGTTCGATCGGCAACGGCGGCAGTCTGTCGTACGCGATCGTGCGTGCGCCGGCCCACGGCAGCGTGACGCTGTCGGGCGCGAACGCTACCTACACCGCGCAGGCGGGCTATTCCGGCAGCGACAGCTTCCGCTACCGGGTGCGGTACGGCAGCGCGGTGCGCGAGGCCGAAGTCGATATCGCGGTCACCGCGCCGAATGCGCCGCCGGTGGCGGTGGACGACAGCATTGAGACGCGGCAGGTGTCGATCCTGATTCCGGTGCTGACCAACGACAGCGATCCGGACGGCGACAAGTTGATCATCACCGGCCTGACCCAGCCGGCCCAGGGCACCGTTTTGATCGAAGGCGATCAGGTTCGCTTCTCGGCCCCGTGGAGGTCATGGAGAGGGACGGTCAAGTTCGAATACACGATCAGCGACAGGAAAGGCGGCACGGCCAGCGCCGTGGTCCAGGTGACCCGGTTCTGATGGGCTGTTGATCGGCATCTGCCGAGCGGTTCCCGCAAACCAACACCGCCGACGGAATGTCGGCGGTGGTCTGTGCCCAGCGTCTGCGGGCGCTGCGGAGGAAACATTATTCGCCGCCGCGCCCGCTAAAATGGCGCATGCCCAGATTCGACGCCATCTCCAACGCCGCCGACTTCGACCCGTCCAGCCAGCGGCATGCGGAAGCCAGCGAACGCCCGACCCGGATCCGCGTCGATCTGGATGCATTGACCCATAACCTGCGCGCGCTGCGTCTGCACTGCGGCGTGCCGGTGATGGGCATCGTCAAGGCCAACGCCTACGGCCATGGTCTGGTGCCGGTGGCTTTACATCTGCAGGCTCAAGGCGTCGAGCAGCTCGGCGTGGCGTTCGTGGAGGAAGGCATCGCGCTGCGGCAGGCCGGCGTGCAGGTACCGATCCTGGTGATGGGCGGCATCTACGGGCCGCAGGTGGCCCGATTCATTGTCCACGATCTCGAAATCACGGTCTCGTCGCTGGACAAGCTGCGTCAGGTCGAAGCCGCGGCCGAGGCGCTCGGGCGCAAGGCCACCGTCCATCTCAAGATCGATACCGGCATGGAGCGCATCGGCGTGCACAGCTACAGCGCCGCGCCGTTCGTGGAAGCGGCGGCGGCGTCGACGTGGTGCGTGGTGAAGGGCGTGTATTCGCATCTGGCCTGCGCGGACGATCCCGCCTCGCCGATGACCGCGCTGCAGCTCGAACGTTTCCTGGAGGTCTGCGCGCACTTCGAGCGCATCGGCGCGCCGATGCCGCTGCGTCATCTCGCGAACTCCGGCGGCGTGCTGCATTTCCCGGACACCCACCTGGACATGGTGCGTCCCGGCATCGCGCTGTACGGCGTACTGCCCGATCCCGCGTCGCGGCCGACGGTGGCGCTGAAGCCCGCGCTGTCGCTGGTCTCGCAGGTCGTCTACTTCAAGGTGGTCAAGGCCGGGCACCCGGTCAGCTACGGCGCGACCTGGGCGCCCGCGCACGACACGCGCGTGGTGACCATTCCCATCGGCTACGGCGACGGTTATCCGCGCGCGCTGTCGTCGCGCGGCGAGGTGTTGATCCGCGGAGAGCGTCATCCCATCGTCGGGCGCATCTGCATGGACCAGTTCATGGTCGACATCGGCACCGGCGGCACCGCCTACAACGAAGATGAGGTGGTGCTGATCGGCCGGCAGGGCGACGGCGCGACTGCCGGCGTGATCGCCGGGGACATCGGCTGCGAAGCGGTGGCGCAGGCGGCGGGCACGATACCCTACGAAATCCTGACCGGCCTGAACGACCGCATCCCGCGCGAGTACCGCCGCGCCGACAGCGCGCAATCCTGATGCGCGCCGCATGAAGCCCGACGCCAAGATCCGCAATCTGGTCGTGGTGCTGGGCGATCAACTGGACGCCGACTCCGCCGCGTTCGCCGAGTTCGATCCCGCGCGCGATGCGGTGTGGATGGCCGAAGTCGCCCACGAATCCACCCAGGTCTGGAGCACCAGGCCGCGCATCGCGATGTTCCTTGCGGCGATGCGCCATTTCCGCGATGCGCTGATCGCGCGCGGCTGGCGGGTCGAGTACCGCGCGCTGGACACCCACGATTTCGCGACGCTCGAAGCGGCGCTGGCGGCGGATCTGGCGGCATCGAAACCCGAGCGTGTGGTCGCGGTGCAGCCGGGCGAGTGGCGCTTGGCGCAGTCGCTACCGCAGGTCTGTCGCGATGCCGGCGTGGATTGGGCCGAGCGCCCCGATCTGCATTTCTATTCGACGCCCGACGACTTCGCCGAGTGGGCGAAAGGCCGCAAGGAGCTGCGGCTGGAATATTTCTACCGCTGGCTGCGCAAGCGCGAGGGCGTCTTGCTCGAAGACGGCGAGCCGGTGGGCGGGCAGTGGAACTTCGACGCCGACAATCGCGGCACCTTCGGCAAACAAGGGCCGGGCGCGCTGCGCGCACCGCGCGCGTTTCCGGCCGATGCGGTGACCCGCGAGGTCATCGATCTGATCAATACGCGATTCGCCGATCACCCGGGCACGCTCGACCGCTTCGACTGGCCGCTCACGGCCGCGCAGGCGCAGCAGGCGCTGGACGATTTCATCGAGCATCGATTGCCGCTGTTCGGGCGCTATCAGGATGCGATCTGGTCCGGCGAGCCGTGGCTGTACCACTCGCGGCTGTCCGCGGCGATGAATCTGAAACTGCTGTCGCCGCGGCGCGCGGTGGATGCGGCGGTGGCGGCGTGGCGCGCGGGCAGGGCGCCGATCGAAGCGGTGGAGGGCTTCGTCCGCCAGATCCTGGGCTGGCGCGAATTCGTGCGCGGCGTGTACTGGCTGCGCATGCCGGGTTTTCTCGACGACAACGCGCTCAATGCCGATCAGCCGCTGCCGGCGCTGTTCTGGACCGGCGACACGCAGATGGCGTGCATGCGCGATGCGCTGCGGCAGACCCTGGATCTGGGGTATTCGCACCACATCCAGCGGCTGATGGTGACCGGGCTGTTCGCCCTGCTGCTGGGCGTGCGGCCGCGCGAGATCCATGCGTGGTACCTCGCGGTCTACGTCGATGCGGTGGAGTGGGTGGAGTTGCCGAATGTGCTGGGCATGAGCCAGTACGCCGACGGCGGGAAGATGGTGTCGAAGCCGTACGCGGCGTCGGGCCAGTACATCAAGCGCATGTCGAATCATTGCGCGGGCTGCCGTTTCGATCCGGGCGAGGCGCTGGGCCCGAAAGCCTGTCCGTTCACCACGCTGTACTGGGATTTCCTCGACCGCCACGCCGTACGCTTCCGCGACCACCCGCGCGCCGGCATGCAGTGGCGCAACCTCGACAGGCTGGCGCCCGAACGCATCCAGGCGATCCGCGAACGCGCCTCCGCGCTGCGCGCGACGCTGGCGAAAACTGCATCTTCTGCCGCCGACGAACCGTAGTCCTCTGTTTCCCGCACAGAGCAGGTTTCAGCGATGAATGATTCCAACCGGACTTGTCTGATCACCGGCGCCAGCGGCGGCGTCGCCACCGCACTGGCCGAGATCCTGCGCGCAGAAGGCTGGCGGCTTGCGCTGGTGGGCCGCGACGGCGCCCGCATCGCGGCGGCCGACGGCGATCTCGCGATCGAAGCGAACGTGTCCACCGAAGCCGGCGCGCGCGCTGCGCTGGATGCCGCCAAGGCTTCGTTCGGGGCGGCGCCCGACGCGGTGGTGAACTGCGCCGGCGCCGTGCTGATCGCGCCCATCGCCCGCACCAGCGAACAGCAGTACCGCGACTGCCTGTCGGCCAATCTCGACAGCGCGTTCTTCGTCGCCAAGGCCTACACCCTGGCGCTGCAGGCCGAAAAACGCGGCGGTGCGCTGGTGTTCTTCAGTTCGGTCGCGGCCGGGGTGGGCGTGAACAATCACGCCGCCATCGCCATGGCCAAGGGCGGCGTGGAAGCGCTGACCCGTTCGCTGGCCGCGGATTTCTCGGCGCTGGGTCTGCGCGTGAACGCGATCGCGCCCGGGCTGATGGAAACGCCCGCCACCGCGCGTTTCGTGTCCAGCGAACTGGCGCGCAAGGCGGTTTCCGCGCAGTATCCGCTGGGACGCCACGGCGAGGCCGCCGATGCCGCCGAGCTCGCGGCGTTCCTGGTTTCGCAGCGTGCCGCATGGATCAGCGGGCAGGTCATCGCCGTGGATGGCGGCTTCCTTGGCGTAAGACCCCCTGTGAAGGTGAGTTGATGGCGAACGCGATCGTCTGGTTCCGCAACGACCTGCGCCTGGCCGACAACCCGGCGCTGCAGGCCGCGCTGGCGGCCGGCTACGCGCCGATTCCGGTCCACATCCACGCGCCGGAAGAAGAGGGCGCATGGGCGCCGGGCGCTGCCGCAGAGGCGTGGCGCCACCGTTCGCTGGCTGCGCTGGATGCCGATCTGCGCAAGCGCGGCTCGCGGCTGCGGATCTTCCATTCGCCGACCCAGCAGACCCTGCAAACGCTCGCCGCCGCCTGCGATGCCGAAGCGGTGTTCTGGAACCGTCGCTACGAACCGGCCATCGAGAAACGCGATACCGCGATCAAATCCGCGTTGAAGCATCAGGGCCTGCGCGCCGAGAGCCACAACGGCGCGCTGCTGCTGGAACCCTGGCAGGTCGCGACCAAGCAGGGCGGGCCGTACAAGGTCTTTACCCCGTTCTGGCGCGCGGGCAGCGCGATTCTGCATCTGCCGATGCTGCACGACGCACCCACCACGCTTCCCGCAGTCGACGACGGCCCGAAGGGATTGCCGCTGGATGCGCTGAAACTGCTGCCGACGCTGGGCTGGGACGCCGGTTTCCGGGAACACTGGCAACCCGGCGAGGCAGGCGCGCGCGCCACGCTGGACGTGTTCGCCGAGGGCGCGCTGCGCGATTACCGCAGCGAACGCGACCGGCCCGACCACGCCGGCACGTCGCGGCTGTCGCCGCATCTGCATTTCGGCGAAATCGCGCCCTGGCGCATCGCCACCGTGCTGCAGTCGCTGCGCACGCCGCGGCTGGCCGAAGAGATCGACGGCTACCTGCGGCAGCTGGGCTGGCGCGAGTTCGCCCACCATCTGCTACATCACTTCCCGCACACGACCGAGCAGAACCTCAACCCGCGTTTCGCGGATTTCCCGTGGGCGAAGGTCAGCCCGTTCATGCGCGATGCCTGGCGCCATGGCCGCACCGGCGTGCCCATCGTCGATGCCGGCATGCGCGAGCTGTGGCATACCGGCTGGATGCACAATCGCGTGCGCATGATCGTCGGCAGCTATCTGTGCAAGCACATGCGCTATCACTGGCGCGAGGGCGCGCGCTGGTTCTGGGACACCCTGGTCGATGCCGACCTCGCCAACAACACCCTGGGCTGGCAGTGGATCGGCGGCACCGGCGCCGACGCCGCCCCGTATTTCCGCGTCTTCAATCCGGTGACCCAGGCCGAGAAATTCGACCCCGACGCGACCTACATCACGCGCTGGGTGCCGGAACTCGCGAAGCTGCCGCCCAAATTGCGCTTCGCGCCGTGGACCGATCCGCTGACGCTTGCGCGCTATGCGCCGGACTACCCGCGACAGCCCATCGTGGATCTCGCCCGCGGGCGGCTTGCGGCATTGGATGCGTATCGACGGATCGGTGGCGACGGCGAGTGAGCACCCATTGTTCGGCTTGACCCCGGTTCGCGTTGACCGCGGCTGCCCCGCGTGATTCACTCGCGACGACCCGGGGAGAGCACCATGGCAGAACAGAAGTCCGCTGCATCCAAGCCTGCATCGAGGCGGCCACGCCGCGAATCGATGTCGCGCGTCGACACCGCATGGCTGCGGATGGAGCGACCGACCAACCCGATGATGATCACCGGCGTACTGATGTTCGACGAGCCGATCACGCTGGCCAGACTGAAGAGGGTCATCGAGAAACGCTTCCTCGACTATTCGCGTTTCCGGATGAAACCCGTCGAAACGCCCGGCGGCATGGCCTGGCAGACCGACGACGACTTCGATCTCGATTGGCACGTGCGGCTTTCGGCGCTGCCGGGCCGCGCAGACCAGAAGGCGCTGGAACGCTTCGTCAGTGCGCTGGCGTCCAGCCCGCTCGACAAGACCAAGCCGCTGTGGCAGTTCCATCTGGTCGAAAAATATCACGGCGGTTCGGCGCTGGTGTCGCGGATCCACCACAGCTACGCCGATGGCATCGCCCTGGTGCAGGTGCTGCTGTCGCTTACCGACACCGCCCGCGAGCCCGGCAAGGGCGCGGACCTGGGCAAGGCCTGGCTGAAGCAGGACGGCGCCAAGGTCGCGCGCCGCGTCGGCGCGGTGGAGCGCTATACCAAGCTCGGGACGAAAATGCTCGAAAAGGGCATGGACATGTACCGCGACCCGACCCTCGCCGGCGTGCTGGCGAAAGAGGGTGGCGACATCGCCCGCGAACTGGTGCACGCGCTGGCGCTACCCGACGACCCGCCGTCGCTGCTGCGCGGCAAACTCGGGGTGAGCAAGCGCGTGGCCTGGGCGCCGCCGCTGGATCTGGAAGAAGTCAAAGCCGTGGGCCGCGCCTGCGGCTGCACGGTCAACGATGTACTCATGGCCACCGCCGCCGGCGCGCTGCGCCATTACATGATCGAACGCGGCGAACACGTCGAAGGCATGACCCTGCGCGCCACCGTGCCGGTCAACCTGCGTCCGCTGGAGCACGCGCGCAAGCTCGGCAACCACTTCGGCCTGGTCTTCCTCGATCTGCCGGTCGGCATCGGCAACCCGATCCGGCGGCTGGAACATGTCGCCGAGTGCATGAATCAGCTGAAGAGTTCACGGCAGGCCATTGTTGCGTATGGGCTTCTGGCTGCGCTGGGCATGGCGCCTGCCGCCGTGCAGGAGATCGCGCTCGATCTGTTCAGTCGCAAAGCGACCGCAGTCGCCACCAATGTGCCCGGTCCCCAGCAGCCGCTGTATCTGGCCGGCGGCAAGATCAAGGAAATGATGTTCTGGGTGCCGCAGACCGGCACCATCGGCATCGGCCTGTCGATCCTCAGCTACAACGGCAAGGTCCATTTCGGCCTGATCGCCGATGGCAAGCTCGTCCCGGATCCCGACGCCGTGATCCGCCGCTTCGGCGGCGAATTCGAGAAGCTGCTGTACCTCACCCTGATGGGGCGCTGGGAAGAAACGCTGGATTCGGTCGCGGCCGAGGCGTTGCTGGACTGAGCTGCCCGGTTCTCGTTGACGCACCGATGTCGCTGACGACCGACTGCTTTCACAGGGTGCGCCTGTGGCCTGAGGTGTCTCCACGTGAGCTTCCTGAAATCAACCAGATAACATTTGCAGTCTGTAAAAAAAGCGCCTGCATGACGCGGTTTCATCCTCTGGGTATCGATACCTGGGGACCACCTCTGCGCGCCATGCTGCGTGATGGCTGAGCCGCGCGATGCATTCAGGGCCCAATTCGCGGACTTTGAAATGCCGAGCCGATCGAAATTGCGACAGCTTGCACAACTCCTCTGAGCGTATGTAACATTGCCGGAGGCGGCTGGTATCGACTGCGCAGCGTTTCGCGAGAGTGCGGAGCGACTCCCATCGGCGTATCGATTCGGATTCATATTGCTAACATTCTCAGCAGGCCGCCGATGGCGCTCCGTGCGCGTCGCAGGCAAGAATGCGAATCTTGCGATCACCGCCATTTGCTTGGTGACGCTTGCGCTGTCGGCGCTTGGTTTTCTGGCGCCGGTCGACGTCACCCTGTTTTCCGGTTTCTCGCGTTTGCCGTCGGACACGCCCGCTCCTGACCGGGTGGTCATTGTGGACCTGGGCACGAGCACCGAGCTGCAGGAACGGAATGTGTCCGCGCAGCTGCGCGCGGTCGGCGCGACGGCCATCGTCGCACCTGCGGCGTATGGACGCCCCCGCTGCGCTCCTGTGGTCAGTGCGGGGCTCGCTGTGCGCTACCTTTCCGGTGACGTCGGCAGCTGTGCCAGACTTTCTGATGCCGCACCGGGCGGTTGGCCAGAGGGCAGCGCTCTATCGCCCGATTTCTCGGTCCCGACATCGACCACCATTCCTCGTTTTGCGGCTGAACATTTGCTGGGTGCAGACTTCGCCGGCAGCAGCCTTGCGGCGATGGTCCGCGGTCGCATCGTGCTGTTGGATCGCGGCTGGAGCCGTCCCGTTTACGCGACGCCGCTGCAGCATGTCGATGGGCCGCTCAATGCGACCATCCTGGATGCGCTGATGCTGGAGTCGTTGCTCGACCGCAAGGCCGTGCGCTGGGTCCGCTTTCCGTATCAGACGCTGTGGCTATTCATGGGCGCAGTGCTGTGGCTGTGGCTGCTGGCAGGTGAGACTTCGCAAAGGACCGTCTGGCTGCGCAGCGCCGGACTCGCGCTGCTCTCGCTGGCCGCATCGGCCGCGCTGATGCGCTGGGGACGGATTTTCGTGCCGCAGGCTTCGACCTTGGCGATGATGGCCGGTATGGGCGTTTGGTATGCGGCCGGAATGCGCTACAGCGTCTCCCGGCAGTTGCAGCGCCTGCGGGCCCTGCTGCTGCAGGCGACGACGCGGCCTGGGCACGAGACGTGGCAGGCCCAAGTGCCGCCCGAGGCCAGCGAATGGACGACGCTCGCCGCCCTTGCCAGCGCACATTTCGGAGCCCGGCGCTGCTGGATGCTCCGATTGCCGCCCGAATCTTCTCTGCTGGAATCGGCTGCGACGGAGCCGCCGGGAGCGTCTGGACTGGACGCGATCGGACTGGATGCGATCGGATCGAATTCTGACCGGGGCTCCGGACAGGGCTCCGGATTGGACTATCGCAACCCACCGTTCAGCGATTCGATGGCCTCCGGGCGGGCGATGGAGCTTGCGCTGTCCCTGCAGTCTGCCGATGCGCCTGCGGCCGGGGTGTCGCCAGCGCAGGATATCGACGACCATCGGATTGTGCTGGTGGCTCTGCGCCGTGCAGGCGAGGCCTACGGGTTCATGGTGATCGAATTGGAAGACAGCCGTTTCACCGCAGCGCCGCGTCTGCTGGAGGAGATCGCCGACTATGCCGACGCTGCGGCGATGCGCCTACAGCGCTCGCGCCATGCGGTGCGACGCCGACCCCGCGACGTTGCGACCGCATCGGATCTGCACGCCTTGGCGGCGGATGCAGCCCATCAGCTGGAGGCGATGCGCCAACTGCTGGCCGCTTCGCCGCAGCCCCGCGCCACGCTGGCGCTGGACGGGCACGTCTTGTTCAGCAATCCAGCGTTTGGCGATTTTGCGCGCACATGCGGCATATCGCTGCTGTCGATTCGGTTGCAGGAGATGCTTTCGGCGCTGTGCGACATGAGCGAAACGGATGCCTTCTGCGAAACCCGGCGGATGCTGCTGTATGGGGCGATCCTGGAACACCCGCTGTCTTCCAGGTTCGCTCCTGCACCCACTGTTCTGCGCGCATACGCGGCGGGACGCGACGCGCATCGCCGAAAGGATCGGGGCGATCACTCAGCCGCGCTGATCGCCTACGCCATTGTGGTGGAACTGCTGCCGTCCGCCCGTCCGGACACGCGCCTGTCTGCGCTGTGCGATGCAGGCGAGCGGCTGACCCACGAACTGGAGAGCGAACTCGATGCGTTGAGGTCGCTGTTGGACGGCGATGCGATCCCCGCGCCCGAACGCGCGCAAACGCTGGCGCGGATCGATCGACTGCAGCGCGCACTGGATGCGTTTGGACGGCATCTGCACCTGGAGCAGATGGCCGACGCCCGGGACCGCAGCGTCTGCGATCTGCAGCTGATCCTGGAAAGCGCCGCGCATGCGATCTTCCCCGAGCTGCAGAAACGCGGCCTCGTTCTTCGAATCGAAGGCGACCCTGCGCTGCGCGCCGCGATCGCGCCAGAGCGCGGCCGCGAACTGCTGGACGCCGCGCTGTCCCTGCTTGCCCACGATGCCGCCAACGACAGCACGCTGTCGTGCGAAGCGCGCTGTGCCGCAGGCATGTCGTCGCTGCGCCTGGTCAATCAGGGCTTCGGTGTGCCGGAGTGGCATCTGCGCGACCTCCGGGAGCATGCCGCTGCCGGCGCGAACCCCGGCGATCCTCTTGAACATCTGCTCGCTTGCGGCAAAGAGCTGGCCGATGCGGGCGGGGCTTTGATCGTGGAAAGCGCGTTGGGTGAAGGTTTCGTCGTGACGATCCGCGTACCGACGCCGTACTGATTCGGTTCCGATGCAGCTTCCAATTTTTCCGCCGCAGGCGCTGGACAGTTCGGTGATCACCACCGTCTGGCTGGGGCTGTGCGTGGTGGCCTTTTTCAATCTGCGCTTCGGCACGACCATGGCCGGTCTGGTCGTGCCCGGTTATCTGGTGCCGATGTTGATCGTCAAACCGATCGCCGCTGTGGTGATTCTTGGCGAAGCGTTGGCGACCTATGCGCTGGTCAGGCTGTTCGCCGATCGCCTGATGCGCGCCGCCGACGGCACCGAACTGTTCGGGCGCGACCGCTATTTCGGGATCCTGCTGATGAGCGTGCTGGTGCGGGTGGCCGGCGACGTCTGGATACTGCCGGAAATAGGCATGTGGCTCGGCACGCAAGGCATCGCGTTCGACTGGCGCAGCAATCTTCACAGCTTCGGTCTGGTCATCGTCGCGCTGACCGCGAACCAGTTCTGGAACGGCGGAGTGCGCAGAGGATTGGCGTATTTCTTTCTATATGTCGCGACCACATGGCTGATCACCCGCTGGGTGCTGGTGCCGTTCACCAACTTCGATATTTCGAGCCTGCATTTCGTTTACGAAAATCTGGCCACGGACATCCTGTCCAGCCCGAAGGCCTACATGATCATCTTGGCGACGGCGTTTTTCGCCTCGCGCCTGAATCTGAATTTCGGCTGGGATTTCAGCGGGATCATGGTGCCGGCGCTGCTTGCACTGCTGTGGTACGACCCCTGGCGACTGTTCAGCACGCTGGTCGAGACCGTCATCGTTTATGCGCTGGGCCGGCAGGTGCTGCAGCTGGCGGTGTTCCGCAGGTTGAATATGGAAGGCGCACGGCTGCTGCTGCTGTTCGCGACCGTGGCGTATGTCTACAAGCTTGCAATCGGGTTTGCGCTGGGTGCGATCGCGCCGCAGTACAAACCGATGGACTTTTTCGCTTTCGGGTATCTGATTTCGACGCTGCTGGCGGTGAAGATGCACAGCAAGCAGATGACCTGGCAGCTCGGGGCGACCACGCTGTCGGCCTCGATCGCCGGGTTGCTGATCGCGAACATCGTCGGCTTCGCGTTGTCGGCGCTGTCGGGGCCATGGGGCGATGCTCCGCGGACACCGATCGCGACGGACACCGCTGCAGACTCCACCAGCGCAGACATCGCAGCCAACATCGCAGCCACTCAGGAAACGATGCCGGCGCGGGTCGCTGCACTGGAGCGCGAACTGTTCCGCCTGCAGGCGTCCGGACCCGACAACGCCAGGCTCAAGGATGCCGCCGGGCTGATCGAAGGACTGCAGACGCTGCTGCACTATCGCGACACCGGCGAGGAGGGTCTGCTGGCATCGGCGCGATCCCGTCTGCAGCGGGACGGCTACGCGCTGGAGCGCGTCGGCGACTGGGTGCTGCTGATCGACCGGCAAACCGGGCGCGACAGCGGACTGTATGCGCTGAATCTCAGCCCGCGGACCGGCATCTTTGTGAGTGTGCCTGCACCGCTGGATGAGCCGGGGACGATGGCGGCCGCGGCCTGGCTGGCGGACAGCGGCGATCATGCGCTGCTGGCGGTGGCCGGCATGCGGCTTAACCGGCTGCAGGATGGTCGCAGCAATCCGCTGGAAAACATCCGCCTGCCGTTCGCGCGCACGCATGCGCTGGCCGAGGAAGGCGTGCTGATGGTCCGCGGCATGCGTCAACGAAGCGGCAGTGCGCAGCTCTGGATTCAAGGCGCCTTGCCGGCGGGCCTGTCACCGGCTTGGCTGGATGCGGAAGTCGGCCGCCTGATGCCGCAGTGGGGGCGGCGCGATCGCGACAATGTCCTGCGCGATACAAGCGCAGTGCCGTTTGCCGAGCTGCTGCTGGACAGCGCCGCACGTCTGCGCCTGCTCGCACGCGGACAGCGTCACACGGCCTATCGCAGCATCGACGGCATCCAGCCGATCGAAGGCTTTCTGTTCGAATGGCTGATCGAACGCAAAGATGCGCTGGCGCCCATCGGCAGCGAACGTGCGGCGGTTCCCGATCTGGGCGATTTGCTGTACGCGCAGCAGGAAGTGATCCTGCCGACGCTCGACATCGCCCGGCGCTGGAACCCGCGGCAGCCCGACGACGAAAGCCTGCGCGCGATCGCGGCGTCCGCGTCCGGGCTGGGCTTTGAATCGATCCTTTATCGACAGCGCGATACCGGCGACACCCATCTGATTCTAAGCGAGCTGACACTCGGCGAATCCGGCCCCGGCGCCCGCTATTGGGGCACGTACGTGTTCCGCATGGGCGCGGCGGCGGATCTGGCGATCGAGGTGCCGCGGCCGGTCGAGGAGCTGCAGTCGCTCGAATACGGCACGTCGCTGTATTCGCAGCTGCGCGCGCGCGCGCTGCTGATCGCCGGTGCGCACGCCGCCGCACGCAGCGACGGCCGCGCGGATGTTCTGCGGCAGGGCAATCGCCTGACCATGTTCAATACCGTGCATCAGGCGATGCTGCTGGAAACGCAGGGCATCTGGTTCCTGCAGCTGCGCGGCCGCGCGCATGCCGACACCGCGCCCGGCGTGACCGTCGCGTTTGCCGGCCAGCCGCCGGCCGGCGCGGAGCGCGACCGTGCGCTGGCACTGCTCGGTTCGCTGCGTCGCGCACGAGTCACGGTGGAGATTTCCGGCAGCAGCGCGCAAAGCAGCGGGCCGCTCCAGGCTATCGACCCCCAGGCGGACGCCACGCGCCGGCTGTCGCGGCACCGTTTCATGACGCTCTGGGTCGCGCCGGGGCTGCGCCGCGCGTTCAGTACGCCGATTGCGAACGACCCCGATGTGTCGCTGTTCGCCGATCTGCGCATCGCCACCCGGACCCAGCCGATCGCGGACCTGCTGGCGGACTGGACGGGCGCGACGCCGCCGCCTGATGACGTCCGCGCACTGACCGATGCCTTCGTCGCCAATCGCGATCCGTCGCCGCTGATCGACCTGCGCGGCCGCGGCTGGACGCTGCGCCGGCTGATCGACCCGACTACCGGCGACAGCGTGCTGGAACTGCGCAACGGCGCGCGACTGGCGCTGCGCAATCTCGATCCGGACGCCAAAGGCGTGCGCAGGCTGGAGGCCGCGGGCGAGGCCAGCGGCAGGCAGGCGCTGGCCGAACGGTTCATGCTGGAACGGCAGGCTTGGCTGCTGCCGTCGGACGGGCGGTGATCCGCGCATGAGGACCTTGGGAACATCGCTGCGGTGGTTGTGCTGGCTGGCGCTGGTGATCGCGGCGGTCGCATGGGGGCTGTCGACCTGGAAGCGGCTGTCCAAGCTGACCGACAGCGAGGAGGGCGAGCGCCCGCTGGTGTTTTTCGTGCCCGGCGAGCAGTCGCCGCCCCGCTTCAACGTCACCGGCCACGCCGGCTGGGCGCTGCTGTATCCCGCCGTGGTGGTGGACCCGGGCGCCGCGCCGCCCAGCTACGGTCTGCGCCTGCGGGTCCGGGCCGCCAACGGCGATGTCCTGAGCGAGGAGATGCGGCATGTGGGCCACGCTGCGGACTTCGCGCGCGCAGCGCCACACGGACGCACCGCGGAGCGGCCCTCGCAGCCGATCCGCTGGTCTTCGGCGCAGTGGGTCGATCTGGCACGCCATCCGCAGGCGGCGACCGTCGAGGCAGTCGTCCTGGCGGCGACGCCGGGCGGACCCCCGGCCAAAGTGTTCTGGCGCGGCTTCCTGTTGCGCTCGCTGGACGATGCCGCTGCCCGCGCACGCTATCGCGAGCTGTCGCGCTCCGAACGTGAAGCGCTGACCGGGGATTTCCTGACGCCATCAGGTCTGCTTCCGGAATCGGTGCGGCTGGAGCTGACGCGCCGTCATCTGGAACCCGCCCCGGTGAGCGGCACGTCGCCCGGGCAATATCGCGAAATCACGCTTTACATGCGGCGCAAGGCGGCGCGCCCGACGCCGCCGAAGCCCGCCGCCGTGCTGCCGGGAGGCTGGCCGATCGGCCCGGGACTGCCGGTGACGCTGGCGCTGGACACCGCAACGGACGTGGATCTGGTGGCGATCGACCGCGACGGACGCCCGATGCCGGTCCGGATGCATCGGTGGGAGGACGGGCAGGCGCACACGATGACTTGGGAAGCGGTCGCTGACCCGGCGATGCCGTCGCGCACCATGCTGCCCGCTGGTGTTTACGCCTTCGACAGCGCACGCGTCGGCCTGCTCCGGCTGCGGGCCACGACCGACGGCCGGCCGCTGCTGCCCGATGCGCTGCGTATCGCCACGTTCGCGGTTTCGCCGCAACAGCCTCTGGAATACCGCATCCATCCGATCGACGGCCGCCCGGTGCGTTTGCGCGTGGATGTGCGTCCACTGAACGTCGGCCCCCTGAACGTCCGCCCATTGGGCGCCCCTGCCAACATAAGGCTGCGCGCGTTGGACAGCGTCAGCGGGAGCCTGCTGGAGCAAACGCTCACGCTGACACCGCAGCGGGCGCAGTACGAACGCCATGCCCGGGCGCCGGACACTGCCGCGACGCTCGCCACGCGCAGGATTCTGAACGTGCCGGGATCGACCCGGCGCCTGCGCATCGACAGCGACGCCCCGGTGCTGGCAACGGTCTACGCCGAGGGCGATCGCCGCGATGCGGGCGCCGCGCGCTGGTTCAGTTTTTACCCGGCCAATCGCGAGCGCCACGCAAGCCACGACATCCTGCGTCAGCCCCGCTGGCCGCCGCGGCCACCGTCCGCTGGAACGGGAGACGCAGATCTGCCGGGCCCACATTCGCCAAGCCCGAATCTGAATTATGTTGCGCTGCAGCCGACCGGACTGGCGCGCTCACAGTTGGCGCTGATGCCGGACCGTCTCGCTCCCGGGGCCGAGGCCCTGCCGCCGGGGCTGCCCGACCGGCTGCGCAGTCTGACCACCACGCGCGCTGTCGAGTTGCAGGTCGTCGAGGGCCGGCCGCCGGCGCTGGCGTGGCTGCGTCGAGACGAGGCGCCCGCCACCGCGCGGCTGCAGGTCGACGGCATCGCGATCGATGTCGCCATCGTCGGCCGCACTGGATTGACCGACCTGCCGCCGCTTCCGCCGGGCCGGCATCGTCTGCAGCTGCTCGACGGCAAAGGCGCGCGCTGGATGATCAGCCGCGCCGGAGGCGGCGACTGGCGCCTGCGCCGGCTGTGGACCCTGACGCCGAACGCTCCGCTGCGCTTCGCGCTGCCGCGCGAGCGTGCGCGCGGGATCGTCAATGTGCTGGCGTTCGCGCCGGCCGGGCATCCGGCACCGGCGCTGTCTGCCGTATTCGACACGGCTTCGGGAGCGCAGCGCGTGGTCGCCCGCCGACGCGATGCCGCGCAGACGTCGCAGGAGGCCTGGCCGCTGTGGTCCACGGCCGGCCCTTGGCTTGGTCCGCAGCGTTGGAGCATCGACGTTCCCGATGCCGCCGCGCAGGGCGGATCGCTTCGTTTCGCCCTGCACTGCGAAAACTGCCGCGACGTGAACGTGCTCGTCTTCCGCATGAGTCCGGCCCCGGAAATGCGTACGATCCGGGCCAACGTCGCTTCGCGTCTGTCGGTCTTCGCGGACGACGACGGCGCCATCGAGTCGGAAGTCCGGGATGTCCACTAACGCCTCTCATCAACTCACGCGTTCGCTGCATCGCTCCCCGCCTGTTGCCTGGGCGGCGCTTTGTGTCGGGATGTTGGCGCGCGCCTACCGAGGGGCCTCGTCGCGCCTGCCGATGGCCATGAAAGAACTCCCTGTGAAAATGCCCGTCAAAAAACGCGCCAAACCGCTGCGTTCTCCCGCCGTTGTACTGCCGCTGACGCTGCTGATCGCCTGCAGCGAAGTAGGCCACGGCCAGCCGCCCGCCGCCAACGCACCGGTTGCAGCATCGCTGTCCGCCGAGGCGCGCTGGCTGCGCCGGCCGCGTGCCGAGCGCTTCCAGGCCGCCGATGCCGACTGGCTGGAGGCGTTCTCCGCCGCGCTACGCCGCGAGCTCGTGGGCGACCACGACGCCTGGACTGCCCTTGGCCTTGAAGTGCGCAGACGCGACGGCGTGCTGTGGCTGCGGGAAGCGGCGCCCGCCAGCGGCCGCGGCGCGTTCGCCGTGCGCCATGACTTGGTCCAGCACGACCCGGGCCCGGGTGATTCGGGGCTTCATGATTCGGGGCTGCATGATTCGGCCCGGCGGATCCTCGTACAGGCCCCGCACGGCGATACCGACCGCGGCACCCGGCAGCTCGCCCTGCTGATGTTCCAAGAGCAGCGGCTGCTGGGCCTGTCGCTCAACAGCGCGCGCCGGGACACCGCCCCGGAGGCCGACCTCGCCCGCGGCGAGGACAACGGTTTCGTGCGCATCGCACAGGTGCTGGCGGAACGTCGGCGCGATATGCGCACGGTGCAACTGCACGGGTTTTCGGCGAACACCGCCCGCCAGCTGTCGCTGCCCGATGACGCGATTGTGGTTGGCGGCGCGGCAGCGGGGGATCCCGACCTTGCCGCAGTAGCGCGCTGCCTGCGCGAAGCCGGCTTCGCAGCCCAGGACGCGAACGAGCGGACCCGTAGCTTGGCCGGACGCGGCAACCCGGTTGGGCGCGCGCTGCGCCGCGAGCCCCCGGCGCGGTTCGTGCATCTGGAACTCGGACCGGCGCTGCGCGAGCGTCTGCTCGCCGACGCCCGTGCGCGGCAAGCGTTGACGCAATGCCTCTGATGCGTCCCCTCACCATTGCCCTGATGCTGGGGCTGGGCATCAGCGCCGCCGCGAGGGCCGCCGACCACCGCATCTTCGCGGCCGGCGATCCGCAGGCACCGCGTCCCGACCCGCCGGCCGGTACCCGCCTGTACGCCAGCGAGGGCGGGGGCCTGTTCGTGTCCGCGGACGTCCCAGTCGGCGCTGAAGCCGCTGCCGTCCGGGCCGCCGCCGCACCGGCCTGGTGGATGCTGATCGACAACGATGTATCGCGGCCCTTCCACATTCCAATGATTCCACGACGTCCTCGGGCAAGCCCATGGCTGGCGCCGCGACGCCCGGACCAAGGGCTGCGCCGCGCTGCCCACGGAAGGATCGACCATCCGCAGCGACTCGAGCCGGGCCGCCCAGCCCGGTTCGCGCTGGACGGAACCGAGGGCGAAGTGCTGATCGAAGTGCTGCGCGATGTTTCCACCCGCACCCGCGGCGCCCGCAGCCGCACCGCACTGCAGGTACAGGTCGGGGGGCAGCCTGTTTTCGAGGGGTCGCTCCCACTCCTGCCCGCCATCCGCAGGGTGTTCACGGTCGGGGGAGCGCAACTGCTTCTGGAGACGGTCGCCGAACAGCGCGTCATCCTTCCCGAGGGCGCGCGTGCCTTGATGCTCACCGGCGAGCCGGGCAGTTACGTGCGGGTGTTGGCACCGCTGCGCGGCAGTCCGCCCGTAGTGCGCGCACGCGTGCTGCAAGACGACGGTTTCCCGCTGGCCCCCGACGAAAACCCGGACGCCCGCCACCGGCGCGCGCTGTCGTCGCTGCCGTCCATCGCCGCGATGCGTCACCTCAGCGGGAACGGCTATTACCGGGAAACAGCCCTCCAGATGGCCAACGGTGCCAGCCTGCAGTCCCGTCCTGCGTTGCTGCGCGTGCCCGGTCCCGACGTCGTCCTGCCGGACTGGCTGGCGGCCGACACCCTGACCGAGGCGGGACGATCGGATGCGGAAACCCTGTTCTGGCTGCCGCCCGGATCCGCGCTTGAACTGCGCGAAACCGACGGCCGCGACGGCCCCGCGCTGTATCGCATCGCGGTGGCTTCCGCCGGACCGCTGCCCGCACCCGCGTCGGCCGACACCGCCGCGTCAAGGCGCATCGCACTGGCCCTGCGCGACGATGTCGGCGGCAGCATGTCTCTGGTTTTCGATCCGATCCTCGCCGCCCGGCTCGCGCGCCTCGCCACCGCCGATGACGGGCGGCTCGCATACGCCCGACAGCGGGCCCCCTCGCTTCCCGTGGTCGATGTGGCGCGGACCCGGCTGGTCTATACCGACGGCCGACGGCCGCGCGCGCTCGAGAATCGCGACGCGCTGCGCGGCGTCTGGGTGCGGATCGAACGGCATGGCGCGGCTGCAGCCCCGCTGGCGCAGGTGGATGGCACGCCCGGACTGCAGCGTCTGGCCGCGACCCTGCGCGCCGCGTTGCGCGGCGAGCAGCCCGGCGAGCCTGCGGCGCTGGCAGAAGACCGCGATCTGCAGTCCGCCGCGGTCCTGATCCAAGCCCGACGTTCCGCATTCGAGGCGCATCGCTGCGCGACCCCGGATCGCCCGCCGACGTCCGCCCAGGCTGCGGCGGCCCTCGTGCTGGCGCGCAGGCTGGGCAACGACGATCCGGTGTTGACCCGCTGCGCGCTGACCCAGGCCGTGTCCGCCGACGGCGACGCCACGCCCGATGCCGAGGCCGCCTTTGTCGACTGGGCCACGGATCAGCAGCGCCCGGATCTCGTCACCGGGTTGCGGGCCGCACATGCCGTCCGCCGCGACCGGCCTGAAGACTGGCGCGCGCTGGCCGATGCGCTGGCCCAGGAGGGCGAGCCCCAGGCGGCGCAGTGGATCGTCCGCGTGGCTGTGCTTGCGGGGGCAACCGCCGACGCGACTGCCGCGCGCGTCGGCGGTGACCAGGGCTTCCCGTTGACGCCGCACGCCACCGCCGGCCGGCAAGGCCTGACCCTGGACGCGCACGCGGCACCGGTGCTGCGCTGGCGCGGCACGTCCGCACAGCCGCTGCTCTGGCGACTGCCCGCCCCGGGCCGCTATCGCCTGGAACTGCGCTCCGCCGGCAGCACGAGAACGGCGGGCGACCGACTGCAGTGGCTGCGCATCGAGACCCCGGGCATCGCTGGCGGCCGGGCGGATGCGGCCCTGATGCCTTTGATCCCAGCGATGGCGCTTGCACCTGGAGCGCCGGCAGGTCGGGATGCGATCGGCCCGGTGGTTCGGATCGATCTGGAAACCGATGGCGTCGACGTGCCGCTACAGGTCAGGCCAATGCCCGGGAGCGGCGAACATCTGGCGGTGCTCGCGGATCTGAGGCATCTGCCCGAGGCAGGGAACGGAAGCCCGGCGGCTGCGGATCGCGCTGAGTCGAAGGGTGAACTGAAGGATCCGCAGCCTGCACTTCACGCCGATCCGCGCGACGTGCCGCTGCGCTGGCTGCAGGAAGACGGCGCGCATCGCATCCGGCTGCCGCTGCGCATCGACACGCTGCCCGCTCTCGACGCGTCGACTGCAGCGCCCACCGCCGCCGCGTCGCGGGAACGCAGCCCATCGCTGAACTTCTCCACGGGCGCGCCGCTGCTGCCGTTGCAGGACGCCGCACCGCCGACGGCCGCGCACTACCCGCAGGACGCGCGCGACGCGCTGATCCAGGCCCTGTGGCTGCAGCACGATGGACGGACCGATGATGCGGTGTCCGCCGCCGGCTGGGCGCTGCACCGTGCGGCGGCACAGACACTTTCGCCGGACCTGCGCGCACTGCGCGACCGGCTGCGCGCGGCGCATCGCTGGGCGCCCTATCGCCAACTGGTGACCAGCGGCGGCCAATGGCTGCGCCCCGTGGCCGACGGGCAACTGCGGTCGCCCGAATTCGTCGCCCGCAGCGCGCTTGGCGGCGCGTTGCCCGACGATGTCATCGTGCTCGCGCCGGATCGCGAGTGGCGGCTGTCGGGCTTTCTGCCGGGCGAGACCAGAACCCTGGAACTGACGCTCCACGCCGCGCTGCCTTCGGCGCGGCTGCAGGTCGCGACGCGTGATCGCACCACTTCCCTCGTCACCGCCGCGCAGCACCGGCTGCGCGTGGTCGCCGATGCGCGGGGCGAGGTTGCGCTGCGGCTGGGCCCCGCCATGCCGGCGACGTATCTGCGGGTCCGTGTGGACGGCGGCGCGTCCCTGCGAACGACCGACACCGAGCCTTACCACCTGCCGCCCTTGCGGATCTGGAGTCCGTTCCCCCAGTGGCTACTGATCACCGAATGGGATGGCCATCGCGATGCGACGCGCCAGCAGTGGGTAGCCTCCGGCGAAACTCTGCTGCGCAGCGAACGCCTGCCGGCCGCCGCCCTGCGCGTGGACGCGCTGCAGCCGCGCGCGCCGGTCCAGACCCAGGCAATGCCAACGGCTGTCAAGCCCGCCGAGAGCTCTGCTGGCCAGCCAGCTGAAACCTCTGCGACCACCGGCTCCACTGCATCCACTTTTGCTTTGCAGCACCGCCGCAGCGTTCCGCAGGACCCCGGCGAAGGCCGCCAAGTCGCCATCGAAAACCTTTGGCCGCGCATGCCCGGTGCCTATGTCCAGCTGCTGCAGCGCCGCGATCCCGATGCCGATTCCACCGTCGGCGAGCGTTTTCTCGAAGCCGGCGCCCGCTGGCGTCTGGCGTCCCGCGACGGCCGCTGGCAGGCGCGACTGGACGCCTTCGGCCGTCGGCACACCTCCTGCATCAATGCGATCGGCGGCGAGGCGCTGCTGGAATGGCGCGCTCCGGAAGCGCCGTGGGATGCGGCCCTGCAACTGCGCGTGCTGCATCAGCCCGGTGTGCGCATCGACGGCCGCACGCCTACCTCGGTCCGTTTGCGCGCGGCCGTCGAGCGCGAGCTGGTGCTCGACGATCGCTGGGAGTTCACCGCCACCGCCGGGCTGGTCGCGCACACGTCCACCATCGACCGCATCTCGCCACGCGACGCGGAACGTATCGACAGTGACGTGCAGAGCCGCTATCGCCTGGATCATCCCGTGCAGCCATATCTCGAACAGCGCCTGCGCTGGCGCGCCGACTGGCGCACCGCCTACACCGGCACGCTTGGACTGGTCGGCAATGCGCCGGGAGACACCCGCCCCGACCACCTGCGCGTGAATCTGGACTGGCATCGCGTCGGCCCACGCGCGGTGGTCAATGCGGGCATGGACTGGCGGCATGCCTTCGCCGACGCGGACCGTGGGCGCGGCTTCGACCGGCTGCGCGTGGAGGCCTCGGCCACCGGCTACTGGCTCGGGCCGGTCCACGGCTGGCGGCTGCGCCTGGACACCGGCTACGACCTGCGTGCGCGGGATGCCACCGCAGGCCTGCGCTTCGAATGGTTCCGGCATGGCGGACGCGGCCTTCAGGACCTGCTGCGTTCCGAGCTGCCGCTGCGCGGCGTGCTGGAACACGATCTGTATCCGTCGCTGCGCAAGGACGGCGCACCGTGAAGATCGCGTTCGATTCCGCCTGGCTGCGCACTCAACTGGAACAGGGCGTGACCCCGCTATGGTCGCGTCTGGACCGGTTTCTGGTCGAACGGACCGTGGCCGGCTATTTCGCCTGGCCCGGCAGGCGGCACGTGGACGACGCCGACATCGGGCTCGGTGGCCGTCGTGTGGAACTCGCCCGCTATCTGCGCGGGCGCTGCGAAGCCCAGGTCGATCGCTATGCACGCATCGGCATGCGAGTGCGCCTGTGTCAGGAGCAGTTGCAGACCGCCGCGGACGATACGGCCCGGCGCCTGATCATCCTCGATACCCTCGCCGATCTGGGCGCCGATCGCCGCCGGCTGCGCGGCGACGCCCGCGCGTTCCGGCGATGGATGGGCCTCGATGCGATGACCGACCGGCTCGATCGGGAGCGCGCGGACTGCGAACGCGAACTGATGTTCCTGCTCGAACGGCTCGGACGGCTGGTGGCCGGTCTGGCGACGGACGAGGATCTCTTCGCGCCCGTCGATGTGCTGTGGCAGCGTCTCGATCTCGCCGACACCCTGCGCCCGCTGCTGGCGTTTCCCGGGCACCCGAATGTCCGCGAATCGGCACTGCGCTGTCTGCGGCGCGTGCTCTGCGCGCTGCCGCCCGACGCCACGGTCGCGCCGGACCTGCTGCGCACGGTGTACCGGATCGCACTGGATCCGCAGCTTCCGGTCTGGACGCAGTGCGAAGCGATGGAACTCATCGCCTATCGCGACCCTGACCAGCTCGCACCGTTGCTGCTGCGGCGGATCGAGCAGCACACCCATCCCGACGAACGCTTCCTGCGCCGCCGGGCGGTGCATCTGGCCCGGATCGCGGGCGAGCACGTGCTGGCCCGCGTGCTTCCCGGGCTCGCGCAAGACACCTCCGACTACGTGCGCCAGGGCGTGGCCGAAGCCCTGCCGTATCTGCCCCCGCGCTGGATCCGCACGCACGCCCCGGCCCTGCTGGAAGACGCCGCCGAAGCGGTGGCGGCGCAGGCGCTGCTGGCGCTGCCGGACCTCACCCGCCTCGACGACGTGGATCTCGCCGCAACCGCCCTGCACTGGCTCGAACAACGCCTGTCCGATCCCGCGCTCTCGGGCCTGGTCGCGCGCACCGCGCTGCGCGTTGCCGCGGAATGGCCGTTGCCCGACCCGGGCGCCAGCGACCACGTGCAGACGGCGCTGGTATTGGAGCGCGCATTGACCGCGATTCACCAGCGCCATCCGCTGACGCCCATCCGTCGCGAAGCCGCGCAAGCGCGCGAACGGCTGCGCGCGCGCGCGCTCGGTTGGCGGGTTCCGGACGGACTGGCCACGCTCGGGCTGGGCGACCACACCCACGTCGGCCAGCACGACCCCGCGCATGATCCGGTCACGCTGGCGCGCGCACTGTCGGTGCAGGCCCGCGAACAATTCGGCTTCGACCTCACGCAGCACCGCGGCGGCTGGCGGGTGATCCGGGACTACCGCTGGAACACCCGGCTGTGGCGCTTCCTGCACGAGCTGCGCCACCCGTCGACCGACAAACGCCAGAATTACTCGCATCTGCGCGGGCGCGGCTACCGCGGCCTGCTGCATGTGCCCTCAGGCCGTGTCGCCGAACTCTCGCGGACGAAAGTTCCTGGAGAACCGCTGCATCTTTCGGAAGAGGGCGGCTGGCGTCCCTGGCTTCCGCTGCTCGACCAGGTGCTCTCAGCGCTCGACCAGGACCACCCGGCGCAGCCCACGCGCGTCGTCACCGCGGAAGGCATCACCTCGATCAGCGTCCCGCTCGCCCTGCGGGCGCGTCTGCGCGCGAAGTGGGTCATCAGCCGCGATTTTTCGCGCCGCGCCGCGCTGCGCAACTGGACCTCGGACAGCCCTTTCGGCCCCGACGCCTACGCCCAGGCGCTGGCCGAGCTGGGCATCTCGTTCGAATTCGCGCCGCATGCCGGTCTGGACGGTACGCCGGACCCGGCCGACGACACGCTGCTGAAATTCTTCCCGCAGGCGCCCGCCCGCGCCGCGCTGGCCATGCCCGCACTTGCCATGCCCGCACTCGCGCCGCTCGGCGAACGCATCCGCGACTACGCGCAGTCGCTGTATCACAACGACATCCCGCAGCTGGTGATATTCGTGCTGGGCCTCAGCGTCTGGTTCTACGCCCAGCATCTGCGGCTGAATCGTCTGTTCCGCCGCGCGCGCAATGCCATTCCGCTGGTGATGGGAGGGTGGGGGACGCGCGGCAAATCGGGCACCGAGCGGCTCAAGGCCGGTGTGCTCGCCGGGCTTGGCCTCACTGTGGTGTCCAAGACCACCGGCTGCGAGGCCATGTTTCTGTATGGGCGCGCCAATCGCCAGTTGAACGAAATGTTCCTGTTCCGGCCCTACGACAAGGCCACGATCTGGGAGCAGGCCGACCTCACCCGCATCGCCGCGGCGCTGGGCGCGGACGTTTACCTGTGGGAGTGCATGGGCCTGAATCCGCGCTACGTCCGCATCCTCCAGCAGCGCTGGATGCGAGACGACGTCTCCACCATCACCAACTGCTTTCCCGACCATGAAGACATCCAGGGACCGGCCGGCGTGGACCTGCCCCAGGTGATCGCCGAATTCATTCCCGCCGGCGGACAGCTGTTCACCAGCGAAGAGAATATGCGGCCCTATCTGGAAGCGGCCGCGCGCGCGCGCGGAACCCCCTGCACCCCTATCGACTGGCAGGACGCGGGCCTGATCACGGCCGATATCCTCGACCGCTTCCCCTACCAGGAGCACCCGTACAACATCGCGCTGGTGGCCCGCATGTACGCCGACCTGGGCCTGCCGCGCGATGTGGCGCTGAAGGAAATGGCCGACCACGTGGTCGCCGACCTCGGCGTGCTCAAGATCTACCCCGAGGCCGTCGTCGATCGCCGCCGCATCGTGTTCATCAACGGCATGTCGGCCAACGAACGCCACGGCACCATCAGCAACTGGCTGCGCACCGGTATGCACGCGCACACCCTGGAGACCGACCCTGCCATCTGGACCTGCACGGTGGTCAACAACCGCGCCGACCGCGTCGCCCGCAGCCGCGTGTTCGCGGCGATGCTGATCAACGACATCGGCGCCGACCGGCATGTGCTGATCGGCGGGAATCTCGACGGCCTGCACCAGTTCATCCGCGAGGCGTTCGACGAATTCATGGGCGGCTTCGACTGGGACGACACCTCGCGCGACCACCAGGCCGGCCTCGATACCCTGCTGCGCCGCTGGCGCATCCCGCGCAGCGAAGCGGAAGCGCATGCCCGCTTTCGCGCCGCCTGCGCTGGCCTGGGGGCGGACATCGCCGACATCGCCGACGGCCAAGACGCCGAGCGCGCGCTCGCCATCGTCGCGGGCATCGACGGCATCGCCACCGCGCACATCGAAGCGCTGCGCGACCAGTTTCGCCGCGACCAGCAAGAAGCGGCCAGCGTCGCCGAACTGTGCGGACGGCTGTCCTCAGGCGGAAGCGCTTTACAGCTGGACGTCTCCCAAACGCTTTGGGCGCTGTTCTCGTCGCGCCTGATCACCGTGCGCGACTACTACACCAAAGGCAACGCGCTGATCCGCGACATCGTCGCCGCCGCGCCGCCGGGGCTGCGCATCCGCTGCATGGGCATCCAGAACATCAAAGGCACCGGTCTGGATTTCGTCTATCGCTGGCAGGCATGGGACCGTCACGTGCGTCTGATCGAACGGATGAACGTGCGCCCGCAGGAGACCGCGCTGGACGCGGTCCGCGCACTGGCCGAATCGCCGGAGCTCGGCATTCTGGAATACGAGCGGCTGGCCGACGCCATCGCCAGCGTGCGCGACACCCCCATCGCACAGAACGACGCCTACCAGACGCAACTGCGCGCGCTGGAACACAACCGCCAAGCCGGTTACGGCAGCGTGTTCGCCTCGTCCGAAAAAAAAGCGCAAAGCCACTGGCGACGATTGGCCATTCCCAAAATCGAAAAACTCATCGACGGCTTCGACGCGATCCGTCGCCGACGCATGGCCAACCGCATCTATCGCGACCTCATCGATGGCCGCATTGCCAGCGCACGCGCCATCGTCCTGCTGCAGGGGCTCACCCAGCGCCAGAAAGGCGGCTGGCTATGAGCCGCGCCGCCGCGAATGCCTTCAGTCCAGCAGTGATTGCCAGGAATCCGTGCCGGTGGGAAGAGCTCCCGTCAAAAATTGGCCGGCCGTGAGCGCGATATCTATGCAAGGTCTGAATCACGCCAGCATGGCGTGATTCAGACCTTCCTTGATTTCAAGCTGAAAATGCGGGGATGCGTCAGGCCATCGGCGCACTCTATGAAAGGCGCAGTGGCCATTGCGCAGTCCGAAGGCATCACAGCCATTCCGCATTCCGCACGACACCCGCGCAAATCGCACTGACAGTCCGCTGTTCAGCTTCGCGCGCCTAAGGTGACTCCGCTTACCGGCGCCCAAGCCGATCAACAGGAATCTCCGATGCACAAGTCGTCCCACGCCCCGATCGCTCTCGCCATTGCCGCCAGCCTGTTCCTCAGCAGCTGCGCCACCTACACCGGGCAGACCAATGCCCCCGACGACCCCAACCGTACCCAGCGCGGCGCCCTGATCGGCGCAGCCGTCGGCGCGGTGGCCGGTCTGCTCAGCGGCGACGACGCCACCGAACGTCGCCAGCGTGCCCTGGTCGGTGCCGGCGTCGGCGCTGTAGCCGGTGGCGCCGTCGGCGTTTATCAGGACCGTCAGGAAGCCGACCTTCGTCGCCGCACCGCCGGTACCGGCATCGAAGTCACCCGCGACGGCGACGTCATCAAACTCAATCTGCCCGATGGCGTGACCTTCGATTTCGGCAAGTCCAACCTCAAGCCGCAGTTCTATCCGGCGCTGGACCAGGTCGCCGCGAGCATGGCCGAGTACAACCAGACCATCGTCGAAATCAGCGGCCACACCGACAGCGTCGGCAGCGACCAGGACAACCAGCGCCTGTCCGAACAGCGCGCCGGCTCGGTCTCCAACTATCTCTCCGGTAAAGGCCTGATGCGCGAACGCTTCGAAGTGGTCGGCATGGGCGAACGCTATCCGGTCGCCACCAACGACACCGATTCCGGCCGCGCCGTGAACCGCCGCGTCGAAATCCGCGTGGTGCCGCTGACCCAGGGCGGCTGATCTCAGGGCTTCAGCGCGCGCCGCTCCAACAGGCGGTCGAGTATCGATCCAGACAACGGGCCGCCCATATGGGCGGCCCGTTGCCGTTGTGGCGCCGGCGGATCGACTCACAGGGGATCAAGTCACAGTAAGGCCCGCTTGTTTGTCCAACCCAGTAGAGCCGGCATTCCGCCGAGCTGTTCTGGAGACATCCGATGCGAAGCGCGATCCGCACCCTTCTATTTGCTACAGCGCTGGCGATGGCTGCTCTTTCGTTGCCGGCGGCAGAGGCTGCCCCCCCTCCGCCGAAGGCGGACGGCGCTGTAGTCGTCATCGTCAAAGTGCCGTCGCCCTGGTATGCCCCGGATGCGCTGATCGAACGGAAAATGCGCGCGGCACTTCCGCAGTACCAGCGCATACCCGGCCTCGCCTACAAGATCTTTTCGATCGCGCGTTCCGGCGGCGAATTCGGCGGCATTTATCTGTGGCAGGATCGGGCTTCTGCCGAGGCTTGGTTCAATCCTGCATGGTTTCGCAGGGTGAAGACCGAGCGCGGCGTCGAGGCGGACGTGCGCATGTTCGATGCTCCCAGAGTGATGGACAACCTCGCGACGGGTGCCGAGCCGGCCGCGGCCGCATCCTCGTTCGATGACGCGGTCGTCACCGTAGTGACAGTGCCGCATCCTGCGAACTGGTCGCCGGAACAGATCCTGCGCGGCTTCGACACCGAAATGGCCATCGAACGTCGAGTGCCCGGCCTGCTGCGCCGGTATGCGCTGCTTACGGGGGATGGCCGGTTCGGCGGTGCGTATCTCTGGCGCGACGAGGCCGCCGCCAGGCAGTGGCTCAATGCCGCGTGGCAGCGCAAGGTGCGCACGTTGTACGGCAGCGCTCCGCAGGTGGAGTGGTTCGATGCACCGATCCTGATGCCGTCCACCCTGCAGGCCAACCGCGATGCCGAGCGCATGCTGATCGGCGCGGCCCCACGATGAAGATTCCCGACCTCGATACGTCCAGCATCCGGCAGGCGGTCGACGGCGACCTGATGGCGATGGATGCGCTGCTGCGCGCCATCGAACCGGGCGTCTACAACCTTGCTGTGCGCATGCTGGGCAATCTGGACGATGCGCGCGACGCCAGTCAGGAGATCCTGCTGAAGGTGGTCACCCATCTTGCCGGCTTCCGACATGAAGCCGCGTTTTCCACATGGGTCTACCGCATCGCGTACAACCATCTGCTCACCGCCGCCACCCGAAGTCGCGAATCGCCGGAGGTGTCGTTCGACGCGATCTCGGACAAACTGCAGCAGGGTCTCGCCTTCGGCCGTGGGCAGATTGCCATCCAACTGGACAGCGGCCTGCTCGACAGCGGCATGATGACGCCGGAAGACAAAGCCGCTGCCATAAGCGTGGCCATCGGCTGTACCCAAGGCATGCTGCTCGCGTTGGATCGCGATCAGCGCCTCGCCTTTCTGCTCGATGTGGTGTTCGGTCTGGCGTCCGAACAGGCCGGTGAGGTCGTCGGCATCACTGCTGCGGCATTCCGCAAGCGGCTCTCCCGCGCACGCGAGCGTCTGGCTGGTTTCATGCAGAACACCTGCGGGCTGATCGAAGCAGAACGCCCGTGCCGCTGCGACCGGCAACTGCCGGCCGTGCGCGCCCGTGCCATGGCCGAACCTGCGCACGAAGCCGCAGCCCGCCTGAAGTTCCCGCCGGATGCACTGGCCAGAATCGAATTCGCGGAATGGCAGGCCTTCGGTGATGCCGCCGCGGTCTTCCGCAGTCATCCGGAATATCGTGCGCCCGGGGAAATGACCGATGCGATCCGGCGACTGCTGATCGCCCGCGGTTATCTGCACACAGGCACGATCAAGCTGTAAGGACACACGACATTCACGGGACCGTTCCGCGACTATTCCGCCGTCATCGCCAACGCCAGCGCCTGCGCCACTTCGATGCCGTCGATCGCAGCGGAATAGATGCCGCCGGCATAGCTGGCGCCTTCGCCTGCCGGGTACAAGCCGCGGGTGTTGATGCTCTGGTAATCGGCGCCGCGGGTGATGCGGATCGGCGAAGACGTACGGGTCTCGACGCCGGTCAGCACCGCGTCGTGCATCGCGAAGCCCTTGAGCTGGCGGTCCAGCGCGGGGATGGCTTCGCGGATCGCGGCGATGGCGTAGTCGGGCAGGGCGGTGGACAGGTCGCCCAGGCGCACGCCGGGCGTATACGAGGGCTGCACGTCGCCGAAGTCCTTCGACGGCCGGCCGCGCACGAAATCGCCGACCAGTTGGCCGGGCGCCCAGTAATCGCCGCCGCCCAGTGCGAACGCCTGGCGTTCCCAATGCCGTTGGAAGGCGATACCGGCGAGCGGACCGCCCGGGTAGTCGGCCGGACTGATACCGACCACCAGACCGGCGTTGGCGTTGCGTTCGTTGCGCGAATACTGGCTCATGCCGTTGGTGACGACCTGGCCGGGCTCCGAGGTGGCCGCGACCACAGTGCCGCCGGGGCACATGCAGAAGCTGTAGACGCCGCGCCCGTTGCGGGCGTGGTGGACCAGGCGATAGTCCGCCGCGCCCAGCAGCGGATGTCCGGCGAACGCGCCGAAGCGCGCGCTGTCGATCATCGACTGCGGATGCTCGATGCGGAAGCCGATCGAGAAGGGTTTGGCTTCGATATGCACCCCGCGCGCGTGCAGCATCTCGAAGGTGTCGCGCGCGCTGTGGCCGATCGCCAGCACCACGTGTTCGCAGAGCAGCTCCTCGCCATCCTTCAGCACCAGCCCTTGCATGCGGCCGTCGACGATACGCACGTCCTCGACCCGCGCGCCGAAGCGGATCTCGCCGCCCAGCGATTCGATGGTCGCGCGCATTTTCTCGATCATGCTCACCAGCCGGAACGTGCCGATGTGCGGCTTGCTCACGTACAGGATTTCCTCCGGCGCGCCGGCCAGCACGAACTCTTCCAGCACTTTGCGGCCGTAGTAATGCGGATCCTTGATCTGGCTCCACAGCTTGCCGTCCGAGAACGTGCCGGCGCCGCCTTCGCCGAACTGCACGTTGGATTCGGGATCCAGCACCGCCTGGCGCCACAGGCCGAAAGTGTCGCGGGTGCGCTCGCGCACCGCCTTGCCGCGCTCCAGCACGATCGGCCGGAAGCCCATCTGCGCCAGGATCAGCGCCGCGAACAGGCCGCAAGGACCGAAACCGATCACCACCGGCCGCGATTTCAATGTGCCCGGCGCCTGCGCCACGAAGCGATAACGCATGTCCGGGCTGGGTGCGATGTGAGCGATACCGCGTCCGGCCACGGCCGCAGCGGTGGTCTCGCGCAGTTCGACATCGACCGTGTAGATCAGCAGGATCGCGCTGCGCTTGCGCGCGTCGTAGCTGCGCTTGTGGACCGTGAACCCCACGATATCGCCGTCGTCGATGCCCAGACGCTGCAGAATCGCCGCCCGCAAGGCTTCCTCGGGGTGGTCCAGCGGCAGTTTGAGTTCGGTCAGACGCAACATTCGGCGATTCGGCTGGGGTGAAGCCGCAATGCTCGTTGAGGTCGGGGGTCGGGCGCAAGCGCGCGCGCCGTGTTCGAGCTGTCGAGGAGGTTTGCCTGTCGAGGCGCTTGTGCCTGTCGATGAGCTCCTGCGCCCGCCTACAATGGCCGACCGCACGACGAACCGGATTTCCCCCGATGGCGCCAACCCCGACCGCATCCGCGTCGGCCGATGCAGGCTCGACCGATGTGATCGTCATCGGCGGCGGCGCCGCAGGCCTCATGTGCGCGCGCGTCGCGGGCCAGCGCGGACGCCGCGTCCGTCTGATCGAGCACGCGAACCGCTGCGGCAAGAAGATCCTGATGTCCGGCGGCGGCCGCTGCAATTTCACCAACACCGGCACCACCGCGGCCAACTTCATTTCCGCCAATCCGCATTTCTGCAAATCGGCGCTGGCGCGCTACACGCCGCAGCACTTCATCGAGATGGTCGAGCGTCACGGCATCGCGTATCACGAGAAGGAACTTGGGCAATTGTTCTGCGACGACTCGTCCAAGCAGATCGTGAAGATGCTGCTGGACGAATGCGCCGACGCAGGCGTGCGTATCGAGACCGGATGCAGCGTCGAGCGCGTGCAGCGCACCGACGAGGGCTTTCGGGCGATGACCACGTTCGGCGAAGTGCGTGCGCCGTCGCTGGTGATCGCGACCGGCGGCCTGTCGATCCCCAGCATGGGCGCGACCGGCTTCGGCTACGAACTCGCGCGCCAGTTCGGCCACACCGTGCTGCCGACGCGCGCCGGACTGGTGCCGCTCACGCTCACTGGCAAACATCAGGACCATCTTGCCGACCTCAGCGGCGTCGCGCTGCCGGTCACCGCGCACTGCAACGGCCGCGAATTCAGCAATTTCATGCTGATCACCCATCGTGGAGTGAGCGGCCCGTCGATCCTGCAGATCTCGTCGTACTGGAACGTCGGCGACGCGCTGCACCTGGATCTGCTGCCGCAGGACGATGCGTTCGATGCGCTCAAACGACTGCGCGCGAAACGACCCGCGGCGGAACTGCGCACCGTGCTGGGCGAACTGTTCCCGAAACGCTTCGCGGAGCGCCTGTGCGAGGTGTGGTTCCAGAGCCGTCCGATGAAACAGTTCAACGATCCGGAACTGCGAGCCATCGCCGGGCAATTGCAGCGCTGGCCGCTGATCGCCAGCGGCACCGAAGGTTATCGCACCGCGGAAGTGACGCTGGGCGGCGTCGACACCGATGGAATTTCGTCTTCGACGATGCAATCGAAGCATGTGCCGGGGCTGTACTGCATCGGCGAAGTCGTAGACGTCCCCGGCTGGCTCGGCGGCTACAACTTCCAGTGGGCGTGGGCGTCCGGTCATGCGGCCGGCATCTCTGCGTAGGGTGGGCCTCGGCCCACCATTGCGATATCGAACCCGCAAGCGATTGATCAGGCCAGGATAAGTTTGAGCGTTGCATCCCTTCGCAGGAGGGCCCTCAGGCCCGATCTCCAGGCCCGATCTTCACGCCAGAACCCGATCCAGAGCCCGCTCGGGGCTGAAGACCCTCCTACAAAAGCACGGCCGTCGATTCAAACATGTCTGAACCGGATCAATCAGGATCGAGACGTTTCCAATGCAGCACCGCCTCCTCGTTACGCTCAATCGCTCGCTTTTCTGGCTTCTGCGGGCTAAAGCCCAATGCACCGAGAATGCGCCAAATCTGCGTCTTGCCATACGCAACTCCAAACTCGCGTTTGATCAGAACACCCACACGTTTGAGCGCCCATAATTCGGTGCCAAAGCCATGCATTGTCGGGCTTTGCAGAAGCATTCGCCGCAGTGATACGCGTTCCGTCGCATCCAGTCGCGGCGGACGGCCGCCTTCGGGCACATCACGCAAAGCATCCAAGCCGCCCTCTTCAAGTATCGCTTTCCACGTGTAGATCGTCTGCCGCGCCACACCAACCTCACGTGCAATCTCCGTGGGCCGCTTTCCGTTCTTCAACATGCGTCCCGCTCGAATCCGCTTCCTCGCCGCTTCGCTCAACCGTGCCTTCGGCATTGCCTGCTCCCAA
>JBKJTC010000110.1:0-7316 GCA_046590925.1 Lysobacteraceae bacterium
CAGGTTGATCATGCATCACGACCGATTGTCCGCAGTCTCGGAAACTTGGGTATGGCTCACGGAAGCAAGAATGCTGCTCCGACGACTGACGACCTGATTTTGTAAACACCCTCTAAGCGCCTGGCGACCTGAAGCCGATCCAATTCATCGACTCGCCTTTTCCGCACACTGGGCGAAACCCTCCGCCGAGATCTGTCGATCTGGTTGGTGTGCCGTGATCGCGCATGATCCGGAGGCCTCACGTGCAGAGATGAGATCCGCTGAACATCTGTCGCGCGGCCAACGCTTCATTTTGCAGACGCATTCGCACTTGGCCTTCGTGTGCGCAGTTTTTGCGCACACGCTACCGCGTAGCCGCGACGCGCCACACGGCATTGCCTGCATCGTCGGCCACCAGCAGGCCGCCCCGCGCATCGATCGCCACGCCGACAGGTCTGCCGCGCGCATTGCCGTCTTCGTCCAGGAATCCGGTGAGCACATCGCGCATCGCACCCGAAGGCTTGCCGCCCGAGAACGGCACGAAAACCACCTTGTAGCCGTTGAGCGGCTTGCGATTCCATGAGCCGTGCAAGCCGACGTAAGCGCCGTGCGTATCGAAGGCCAGGCCCAAAGGCGCGACGTGCGATCCAAGCGCGTAGTCCGGACGCACTGCGGTTGGCGGCGCCGCTCCGCCGGGTGGCGCGGGCGCGCGTGAATCCGTCCGGCCGTAATAGCTGTAGGGCCAGCCGTAGAAGGCGCCGTCACGTACCTCCGTGAGGTAATCCGGCACCAGATCGCTGCCCAGTTCGTCGCGCTCGTTCACCACGGCCCACAATGCGCCGCTGGCTGGCTGCCACGCCAGACCGACCGGATTGCGCAGGCCCGAGGCGAACACGCGTCCTGTGCCGTTGCGGGCATCGAACTCCCAAACCGCCGCGCGGCCGGTCTCCGCGGCCATGCCGTTCTCGCCGACATTGCTGTTCGAACCCACGCCGACATACAGCCGCTTGCCGTCGGCGGTGGCGACGAGACTTTTCGTCCAGTGATGATTGAGTTCGTCTCCCTTGCCCGGCAGGTCGGCGACCTTCACCGGCGCGGTATCGATCCGGATGTCGCCGGCGGCGTAGGGCACGCGCACCAATGCATCGGCGTTGGCGACGTAGAGCGTGCCATCGATGAGCGCCATGCCGAACGGCGAATGCAGGCCCTTCAGCAATACGCTGCGGATCTCGGCCACACCATCGCCATCGGCGTCGCGCAGCAGGGTGATGCGGTCGGCGCTGGGCGTGCCCGCGCCTGCCTTCTTCATGACCGAACCCATGATCGCGCCCTTCAATCCGTCGATGCCCGATTTGCCGGGCGGGGCATTGCTTTCGGCAACCAGCACGTCGCCGTTGGGCAGGACGTACACCCAGCGCGGATGCGACAGATCGCGCGCGAACGCGGTCACCGTCCAGCCGTCGGCGGCGATGGGCAGCGCATCGTCGGGCCAGCCGACCGCCGGGGCAATCTTCAGCGTCGGGATGAGGCTCTTATTCGGCGCGACGATGCGGGGCGATGCGCCGGTGTCTTCGTTCGCCATGAGCCGCGCGCTGTCGCCGCATGCGACGAGGCCTGCGCTGGCGATCAGGCAAGCGACGCGCAGCGCTATCGGCATCAGGGCTACAGGAACGTCGGGGCATGCACGCGCAGGGATTTGGAAATGCATGGGATTCTCGTCTGGAGGTCTTGGTCTCGAGGCTATCACCGCGCGTCGCTCCAGCCGCCGTTGCGGCCGTTACTGCTCGGCGCGGTTCAGTCTATGCCTTGGCTGTAGACGCCTTCATCGATTTCGCAATGGCCACGCGTTCGATCCCGGCATTGCCGGCTGTGCGCAAGCCGCGTTCGTGTCGATGTTCGTATCGATGTTCGTGTCGATTTACTGGAAGTGCGCGGTTATCATCGAAGCGGGACGGCCCGGCCGAAAGTTGCGGGGCAATCCGGATCTGCGGGCATCGCGGGGCGATGGTCGCAAGGCACCGCTGCTGGACCGTCATTCCATGAATTCGATGCGCGCCGCGGCGCGCATTCGTTCCGCACACACGCAGGGGTTTGCATGTCGCGCTACGCCGCATTGTTCGCCAGTTTCGCACTGACCATCCTGTGCGCAATCGCCGTCGCGTTCCTCGGTCCCGTCTGGATTCTGGGCGTGGCGCTGTTCGGTGGCTTCGCTGCGCTGGGCGTGTGGGATCTGTCGCAGACGCGCAGCACGCTGCGCCGCAATTATCCGATCCTCGCCCATTTCCGCTACGGACTGGAATCCATCGGCCCGGAGATGCGCCAGTATTTCATCGAGTCCGACACCGCCGAGGTGCCGTATTCGCGCCAGCAGCGGGCGCTGATCTACCAGCGCGCCAAATCGGTGAACGACACCCGGCCGTTCGGCACCCAGCAGGACGTGTACGGCAGCGAGTACGAATGGATCAATCATTCGGTGATGCCGACGGAGATCGCTTCCGGGGATTTCCGCATCCGCATCGGCAGCGAGTCCGCACAGCCCTACGATGCCAGCGTGTTCAACATCTCGGCGATGAGCTTCGGTGCGTTGTCCGCGAACGCGATCCGCGCGTTGAACGACGGCGCCAGGCGCGGCGGTTTCTATCACGACACCGGCGAAGGTTCGATTTCGCCGTACCACCGCGAACACGGCGGCGATCTGGTCTGGGAAATCGGCAGCGGCTATTTCGGGTGCCGCGACGAGGACGGGGGTTTCAGCGAAGAGCGTTTCGCCGCGAACGCGCGCGACCCGCAGGTGAAGATGATAGAACTGAAGCTGTCGCAGGGCGCGAAGCCCGGACACGGCGGCGTGTTGCCGGCGGCCAAGGTCAGCGCGGAAATTTCCGCGACCCGCGGCGTCAGGCAGGGCGTCGAATGCGTCTCGCCGGCGCGGCACTCCGCGTTCTCCACGCCGATCGGCCTGCTGGAATTCATCGCCAGGATGCGCGAGTTGTCGGGAGGGAAGCCCGTTGGATTCAAGCTCGCCATCGGCCATCCATGGGAATGGTTCGCGATCGCCAAAGCTATGCATGAGACCGGGATTCTTCCGGATTTCATCGTCGTCGACGGCGGCGAGGGCGGTACCGGCGCGGCGCCGGCGGAATTCATCGATCACGTCGGGGTGCCGATGCACGAGGCCTTGATGCTGGTGCACAACACCCTGGTGGGGCTGAATCTACGCGATCGCATCCGCATCGGCGCCGCCGGACGCATCGCCAGCGCTTTCGATATCGCGCGCACGCTGGCGATGGGCGCGGACTGGTGCAACGCCGCGCGCGGTTTCATGTTCGCGCTGGGTTGCATCCAGGCACAGAGCTGTCACACCGACCGATGCCCGACCGGCATCGCGACCCAGGATCCTTCGCGCTGGCGCAAGCTCGATGTGCCGGACAAGGCGACCCGCGTGCATCAGTTCCATCGCAACACCCTGAAGGCGCTGCGCGAGATGTTGTGCGCGGCCGGGCTGGAACATCCTTCCGAACTGGGTCCGGAACACATCCTGCGCAGGGTGTCGCCGTTCGAAGTGCGATCGCTTGGCGCCTTGTACAGCTTCATCGCGCCGGGCGCGCTGCTGGACGGCAGCGTGGATCATGCGGTGTTTCGCGAATACTGGTCGCAGTCGCGCAGCGATGCTTTTGCGCCGTGCGCACGCACGCGCGAAATGCGCGAAAGCAAATCTTATTGAAGGCATTGCCGTCGCGCGAAGATCGAAGCGCCGGAAAGGCGCATGCCCGCAAATGCGGGCATGCGGATAAAGCCTGCGACGGAGCCTCGATTCCGGATTACATCTTCTTGCGTTCGGCGATCCATCGGTCGATCTTCGCCTCCAACACATCCAGCGGTACCGAGCCGTCCTTCAGCACTTCATCGTGGAAGGCCTTGATGTCGAATCTTGTGCCCAGAGCCTTTTCGGCGCGCGCGCGCAGTTCGGTGATCTTGAGCTGACCGGTCTTGTAGGCCAGCGCCTGTCCGGGAATCGCCATGTAGCGCTCGGCCTCGGCCACGGCGTCGGTTTCGCTGGTCGCCGAGTTGTCGAGCATGTACTTGATCACCTGCTCGCGGGTCCAACCCTTGCTGTGGAAGCCGGTATCGACGACCAGGCGGATCGAACGCCACAGTTCGTTTTGCAGCATGCCGAAGTACATGTACGGGACGTTGAGGATGCCCAACTCCTTGCCGATGGTTTCCGAGTACAGCCCCCAACCCTCGATGAAGGCGGTCTCGCCGCCGAAGCGGCGGAAATTCGGCAGCCCCTTGAGTTCCTGCTGCAACGCAAGCTGGAAGTGGTGGCCGGGCTTGGCCTCGTGAAGGAACAGATCTTCGCTGTCCCAGGTTTTGCGGCTGGGCAGGTCGTAGGTGTTGACGTAGAAGATGCCCGGGCGCGCACCGTCCTCGCTCGGCGGCTGGTACTCGCCGCCCGCGGCGGACTGCGCGCGGAAGGCTTCGATCGGGCGGATCTCGAAGCCGGCCTTGGGCTTGAGGTTGAACATGCGGTTCAAGCCCGGTTCCAGCGTCGCTTCGATGCTGCGGTAATGCGCCAGCAGCGCGTCCTCGGACGCGAATTCGAACTTCTTGTCGGTGTTTACGTATTTGAAGAAATCCTGCAGCGACCCCTTGAAGCCGACCTGCTGCATCACCTTGCGTATCTCGGCGTGGATGCGCGCGACTTCGTCGAGGCCGGTCTGGTGGATCTGCGCCGGGGTGCGACGCGTCGTGGTGCTGGCATAGGCGTTGAAGGCATACCACGCCTGACCGTTCGGCAGATCCCCCATGCCCGCGGTGTCGCGGCAGGCCGGCAGGTATTCCTTGGCGATGAATTCGCGCATGCGGCGGTACGCCGGCATGATGTCCTGTTCGATCATCGTCTTGTATTCGGCGGTGATCCTCGCCTTGTCGGCGTCGGAGAACGAGGCGGGAATGGTCTTGATCGGCCCCCAGAACAGGGTCTTTTCGGCCTGGTCGGCGATCAGCGCGTCGAATTGCGGCAGTACCTTCTGCATCAGCACCTTCGGCTGCACCACGCCTTCGCGCATGCCGTCGCGCATGTTGAGGATGGCCTGGTCCATGATCGGCGCCAGCTTGCCGCCGCGGGCGCGCCAGTCGTCGTAATCCTTCACCGTCTTGAACGGCTGCGCATTGGTGCCCGAACCCAGCTGCGCCACGAATCCGGCGATGTTGTTGAACTGGTTGATCGGCATCAGGTGGCCGGGAAAGCGTTCGCTCTCCAGAGTGTCCTTCGCGTTCTTCACGAAGATGTCGTAACTCAGCCGATCCTGTCCGCCCAGACTGTCGGGGCCGATGGCCTCGATGCGTTCCAGCCAGCGCACGTTGAAGTCGTGCGCCTCTTTGCGCGACTCGGCGGTCAGGAAGTTCGGCAACTGGTCGTTGTAGCGACTGTCGCCCTGGAACGTCGCCTGGATCGGATTGAGTTTCAGGGTCTCTTCCCAGTATTCGGCGTACAGGCGATTCAACTGTTGCGCCTTTGATTCGGAAGTGGCGGCCGCCGGGGCCGCCTGCGGTGCGGCCTGCGCGGAAAACGGCAGGCAAGCCGCGCCGGCGAGCGCTGCGGCGACGGCGAGCGCGAGCAGGGCAGGCGCGCGCGCGGTGGAGATTGCGGTCATGACGGACTCCGGGTGTGGAAAGCGAAAAGCGATCGCGAAACGAACGCGCGACGGGATCGCGCGCAACCTCGCAAGGGTCGTCGCATCGGCCGGAAATGACATCGGCCAAAGGTCACTGCACAGGATGGCAGGGCCGAGGCTCGCGCCCGCATCCGTGCCTGCCATTCGTGCTGCCTGGGGCGCTCAGCCGGCGGCTTCGGTGCGCAGCTGCGTCGCGCGTTCCATGCCCAGGTAGCCGATGATGGCGCGGCGCATCAGATAGATCAGCGGAATCAAGGCGATCGCGGCCAGCATCTTGTAGAGGTAATTGATGCTGCTGACGGCCATGAACAGCGAGGTCGGCCACTGCTGCGGCCCGAGCACGAAAGCGATGTAGAGCACCACGAAGCTGTCGACCAGTTGCGACACCGCGGTGGAGCCGATCGCGCGCAGCCAGACGTACCGCTCGCCGGTCATGCGCCGGATGCGGTGGAACACCGAGACATCGATCAATTGCCCCATCAGGAACGCCACCACCGAACCGGCGATGGTCCACAACCCCTGTCCGAAGACCGCGGCGAACGCTTTCTGGTAATCCGGAACGCCCTGCGATTTCACCGACTCCACCCACCAGTCGGCGGGCGCGAGATGGATCGCGGCGAACGCGAACACGAAGCCGTACAGGATCAGCGCGACCGCGATCCACGAGATCATGCGCACGCCGCGCTTGCCGTAGAACTCGTTGATGACATCGGTGAACACGAACACGATCGGCCACAGCAGCGTGCCCGCGGTGAAGCTGAGCGAGCCGGTCTGACCGAACAGGTTCCACTCCAGCCGCGCGATGCCCAGCGTGTCCTCCAGCGCGAAGATCTTCACGCCGATGAATTCGGCCAGCACCGCGTTGACGCAGAAGAAGGCGGCCAGGCCGATGAACAGCCGGGTGGCGCGGTCGTCGAGCAGATGCGTGGTCATGGCGTTGCGGTCTCCGGCGGGATGCTGGTCTTCGATGCGGCCTTCGAAGCGGCGCCCGGCGGCGAGAACGGAATCGAATCCGGCGCGACCGCGCCGCCGCTGATGATGAAGCTCATCGCCTGGTCCACGGTCCAGTCGGTCGGGGTCATTTTTTCGACCGGCACGATTTCCAGATAGCCCGACGTCGGGTTGGGCGTGGTCGGGACGTAGACCGCGGCGAGTTCGCGGCCGGTGCCGTGTTCGCGCATGACCCGGGTGACGAAGCCGAGCGTTTTCATCTCCGGATGCGGGAAATCGATCAGCACCACGCGCTGGGTGCCGTCCGGTTTGGTCTGCAGGATGTCCAGCAGCTTGCGCGCGCTGCCGTAGATAGTATTGGCCAGCGGGATGCGCCCGATCAGGGCCTCGAACCAGCGCAGCAGCCGCTGCCCGAGCACGCGCCGGGTCAGCCAGCCTGCCGCGAGGATCACGCCGAGGGTGGCGAGCAGGCCGAGCGCCGTCTTCACCCATGCCTGCGCGAGCCAGCCCAGCGCTTCGGGCGCGGTCGACCCCAGATTCTGCAGCAGCGGGTCGATCAGCGGACGACTAAGATCCGACAGCATCACGAACACGAATTTCACCACCACCCAGGTCAGCCAGATCGGCAGGAGGGTGAGCAGGCCGGTGAAGAAGAGACCTTGCAGGCGGCGGCTGAACGAGCGGGGATTCGACATCCGGCGATTGTAC
>JBKJTC010000170.1:0-31266 GCA_046590925.1 Lysobacteraceae bacterium
GCCTTGTGACAGCAGCGCGGCCATCGCCGCTTGCATTGGATCGCGTTCAATTCGTTGTGCCATGATCTGGGTTCTCTGGGTTCGGGGCTGTGGCGCCACCGAGGGAACCGCCGCAGGTTGTCGGTATGAAATTACAGAAAGGATGTTGCACTAACTGCGTCCGATGCAGCCGCTCTTAGTTAGGGGACGTCACGCTCGAGACGCTCCCGCCATAGACTTCTCACCTCCGTGGGAGTCATCGCGTAATTGAAGAGACCTACATCGTCGATGTCACCCTTGAAAAACCCCTCGACTGAGTATTTGCCGACGACTAGCTGATTTTCACCGCGCAAGATGGGAAGGTCGGCACCAGCGCCATCCATCACCTTCTCCCCGTCGATGAACAGTTTGATGCGTCGGCCATCAGGCGCGAATCGATTGTAGGTACCGGTGACCAGATGCCATTGTTGGTCCGCGTATCGCGCGCGCGCGAATGAGTGGTCTAGACGAGAATAGGCGCCAGGGTGGCGAACGCCAAAGGCGATGCCGTCGCCTTTCATGTAAAGCAGCAACTTCCACGAGGTGCTGAACTCGTCAATCATGACGAGACCTCTGTTATCGTCAGTGGCCAAGTCGGTGCGGAACCACGCTGACACGGTCATGTAGTTGCCGACATCGAAGTCGTCAATGACATCGGCATCGATTGGCACCTTAACGTAGCTACCGTTGTCGCCGTCGGCAGTACCCGGGAAGTGGAGCGCTCGGCCAATCACCCCGGTTGGGATGCTGGTCACGTTGCCAACCATGATGCCGTCATTGTCGTAGTCGCTGATCGGATCACCAGGGGTGCCCCCGTTCCGGGTGTACGAGCGATCCTGGATTTCGGTCCCCGACGTCTCCTCGAACGACAGACGCAAAACGTTTTTCCGATAACCGATCAGGCGGTTCTTGGTGATGTTGCTCCAACGCTTGCCGTAGGAAACGTTGTCATAGTCGAGGCTATGCGTCGTATGCGTAACGTACTGGCCGATCTTAAAGTTGTATGTGAGGCTATCGCATCTCACCGATTCAAGCTGCTGCTCTCCGGGCGGGGGTTGTTCGTAATAAGGATTGCCCATTTGGCCGTCATACTTAACCGGCTCGCCCCACAGGCCGGTCGCGTTATCCATGCGTGCTACTGACCAAAAGGCGGCATTGCCGATCGCATTAGGGCAATTACCGGTTCCGCGTCCAAGGTCGATCTGAATCATCAAGCGGTTCCAGCTGCCAGGGATGATGCGCCCTAATGCCAAGTAGGGCTGACGTGTCTCAAAGGTGCCGTCGGCTTGCTGTTCGCCGTACTTCGCTCCGGCATACAGGTAATAACCCGGCACCTTTGTCACCTCATCCGACTTAACGGCTGCTGCTTGCAGTGAATCCGACTCCGCATGCCCCTCTACCAACTCGGCTACCCACACCAAGTTGAATGGGAGTCCCTCACCATGTAGCTGTGCGATCCACCCGCCTCCGCTGGATGTTGGGACTGCTGGAACGCCCATTAGCCGGATCGCCATGGATAGATATCGGGCACTGTCCTCGCTCGGTCCCCATCCCTGCAAGAAGTGTTGCTCGCTGCGGACGGTGATGTCGGGATTGCCGGTGCAGCTAATTGTATATGCCTGCCGGCCCATATATGGAGCGATATCGGTGTGCTTCCAATTGCCGCAGTTCTGGCGGACACCCCAAGTGGTGACGTGAGTGGTGGACTCGCCATCCTTTATCGCTTTGGCGGGCTGATAACCCTCATCTGTAAAAGCGTTGTCTACGATGTGCGAGTCATCGTCGCCATCGATCTCGTAAAACAAGCGGTCGGGCGAGAGCTGTGCCGCCGCCTGCGGCGCTGATAGAAGCAAACATACACTGACTAACAAACCGCCAAACCGATCACGCGCGTTTAGCGAATCTTGCCCATCTAGGACGCGCGTCCTCGCGCCCGCTTGTGGCCGTCGCCACAGGGGTCGGGGCAGGCGCGTGCCAAGGTCGGAGAGATCGAGCACAAATGATTGGACGGCGTTTTTCATGCAGGCCCCCTTGATGCGACTGGCGCCCCTGAGAGGACTTGTCTTTAGCTACGAGAAATGTCAATAACTCCGGCCAATACCATATATCGCTTTCGCACAGGCGTACCTTTCAGCCCACCGTAGCGCGTGCTCGGACGGCTGCCTATCACTTCATTCGAGCAGTACATGGTTTACGGATCGTACTTATTCAAGTTTGGCGATTTGACATAGAGAATACGAGAGACGTAAGTCGCGAAATCCGAGACATCAAAAATCACTGTGGTGACATGAAGGGAGAAAGCGCTTGATCTCGTCGCGTTCCTTGTCGGTGATGTGGCTGCTCAGGGAAAGACTGGGACACCCACAATCTGAAACGCTGAAATGCCCGAACCGATTCGTCTTCCCGAATCGCTCCAATCTTCGAAGTAAAAAGTCGTACCGAAATTGCATCGCCCACAACAGATCTTCCCCTGAAGGTGCGACAACTTCCCGGGGGAAGCTCTCAATTGTTGTTTGCGCACCACTCCAATGAATCAACGGCTTACGTCTTCTATTGGATTGCTTCACGGCGCACACGCCGATGTGCCCAGCGCGCTTGCGGCCGCGAATCCCCGGAGCGCCAACCCCCACCATGCAAAATGCCATCGTTCCGTATGGTGTGCCGAATCGCGTACCATGCCCCATCATTTCTGGCAGCTTGTCACGAATCGCTGCTGGTGGTACCGGGATTCGACATGGGAAGAGGCCAAACGATGCAGTCCAGATCGTGGAAGAACGTGCGGATATGGGCGGGAATAGTTGCCATTACGGCGTTGTTGCTGGCGTTGCCGGCAGCCGCGCAGAACCTGATCTCCAATCCCGGGTTCGAGAACAATCCGCCGCCTGCGTTCGGCAACAACATCGGCTATGGGATCGCGCCCTGGACCCTGGGGCCGGGCCAGACCTCCAATGTGGTGAAGGTCGATGGCAGCGTGAACTTCAACTACGGCAACGGCGGTCCTGCCTTGGACGCCGATCCGGCCACGGGCGCGGGCGTGCAGCAGCATTATCTGGATATCGCGTCCGGCGCCAACACCTTCTTCCAGTCCTTCGTTGTGCCGATCTGCGGCGGCAGCGTGGGCCAGGTGCGTACGGCGACCTTCTCGGGCTGGTTCTCGACGCGCGACAACCGCGCCGGTAACGGCAGCATCGCCATCCGTCAGGGGGCCGGCCGGACCGGCCCGATCCTGGCAAGCGCCAGCGCGATCATGCCCGCGCCCGTCGCGCCGTCGACGTCGGGCAATGCGCCGTGGGTGTTCGTCTCCGGCACCGTCAACGTGACCGCGGGCAGCACCATTTCCTACGTGGTGGACCTGGACAACAACGCGAATTTCGACGAGGCGTTCCTGAGTTTCAGCAGTGTCACCTGCGTGACATCGCAGCTCACGCTGCAGAAGGCCTGGTCGGGCGCGGCCCTCAACGATACCGCCACCGTCAGCCTGAGCCGTGCCGGCACGGTGATCGATTCGCTGGCCTCCATCGCCAATACCGCGACGGAAGTGGACAACGACCCTACGCCGGTGACGGTCTTCCAGGGCGAGACCCTGACGCTGGCGGAAGTGTTGGGCGGCGGCAACGCCGGCGTCTACACAGCCACGTTGAGCTGTACCGGCCCCGCAACGTTGAGCGGCAGTACGCTGACCGTCGGCGATACCGGCGCGGCGATCGCGTGCCGCTACACCAATGCGCGCCCGTCGTCGGACGTGAGTGTCACCAAGACGAATACGCCCGGCGTGAACGGCAACGTCGATCAGGCGGCCGATACCGTCGTCCAGGGCAGTACCGTCGACTACCGCATCGTGGTCAGCAACGCGGGTCCGAATGCCGCCAACGGCACGGTGCTGCGCGACCCGGCGCCGACGAACCTCAACTGCACGGCGGTGACCTGCGGCAGCGCGACCGGCGGCGCCGTTTGTCCTGCGGTGAGCATCGCCGCACTGCAGTCGGCGGGCGGCGTTGTGATCGCGACGCTTCCGGTGTCCGGGGCATTGACCTTCGACGTGACCTGCACGGTGTTGTAGGCCGGCAGTGAGCCATCGGACGATCGACGCCTGGCAAGTCCAGGCGCGGTGCGCTTATCGCATCGCGCTGGGTTCGGAGAACGACAGCGGCTCCGCGCCGTTTTCGGCCACGATCCGCTCGATCCGGACCGTGTCTTCCGGATCGTCGTCGTCGACATCGACGACGAGCAGGATCTTGCCGTCGGCGATCTCCTGCTCGTAGCGTCGGCGGATCGGATCGGGTACCGCCGATCCCGCGAGCGCCGCGGCCCATCCGCCGGTCGCCGCGCCGATCAGGGTGAGCGCTGCGGCGCCAGCGATGGTGACGCCGATCGCAGGCACGGCGATGCCGATCAGGCCGGCAACGAGGCCCGCGCTGCCGCCGCCCAGTGTGCCGCGCAGCGCCGCCGGAATGAAATCGGTGCTGGCGTTGCGGTAATCGTCGGGAATCCGCTCCATCTCGATATCGGCGCGCGCGACGATGGAAATATCCTCTTGCGGCATGCCCGAGGTGTGCAGGGATGCAACGGCCGTGCGCGCGGACGCGAGGTCGCGCATCAGGAAGACGTGTCTGGTTTTCATCGGGAAACTCCTTCGATGACGCAAGCGGGAGTGGAGCCCGCGGGATGTCGCGATCATCGCGGGGCAACCTGCACATGCCGGGCCTCGCTGGTCGCAGAATGTCGAGCTTCTGGAGACGGACCGTTCGAGACCGACTATGTCCATCGGCGGCTGAATCGCGGAACAGCCGACCGATCGCGCATGACGACCGAGGTTTTGACGTGCATCCCGGGATCATCGCCATGCAGGGCGCACGACAACGCGCATTCGCCCCGTGCAAAAGAAAGGCCCCGCGATGCGGGGCCGTGATGATTGCGCGAGAAAAGAGGTTGATTACAGCGGTTTGGGCGTGAGCTTCAGCAGCCGCGCGCCTGCGCCGTCTTCCAGCAGCCAGATCGCGCCGTCCGGACCCTGTTCCACTTCGCGGATGCGTTTGCCCATCGCGTAGCGTTCGGCTTCCCGGGCGGTGGTGCCGTTGAACTGGATGCGCACCAGCGCCTGCGAGGCGAGGCCGCCGATCAGACCGCTGCCGCGGAAATACGGGAACAGATCGCCGGAATAGATGATGAAACCCGATGGTGCGATGGTCGGGTTCCACCAGGCTTCAGGCGCGTTGTAACCGTCGCCGGGCGCGTGGTCGGGAATGTTGCTGCCATCGTAGTTGTTGCCGTTGGAGACGAGCGGCCAGCCGTAATTGGTGCCGCGTTCGATCAGATTCAATTCGTCGCCGTTGGCAGGCCCCATCTCATGGGTCCAGAGTTTGCCGGCGCCGTCGAAGGCGATGCCGAGCAGGTTGCGGTGACCCAGCGACCAGACCTCCCTGGCGACGCCGGTCTGATTCGCGAACGGATTGTCGGCGGGCACGGTGCCGTCGTCGTTGAGACGGATCAGCTTGCCGAGGTTCTTGGTCATGTCCTGCGCGGGCGTGGCCTGCTGGCGGTCGCCGGAGGTGATCCAGAGTTTGCCGTCGGCGCCGAAGGCGATGCGATGGCTGTAGTGGCCTTGGCCGCCGACTTTGGGCGACTGCCGCCAGACGATCTGCGACGTACCCAGGCTGCCGCTGCCGTTGGCGTCCAGGGTCAACGGCGCACGCGCGACCACCGCGCCGTAGGTGTTGTTGCTGCCGGCTTCGGCGTAGCTGAAATAGACGTAGCGGTTGCTGGCGTACTGCGGATGCAGCACGACATCGCCCATGCCGCCCTGGCCGCCGTAGGCCACGGCCGGCAGGCCGGTAATGGTGCCGGTGGTCCTGGTGACCGTATCGAACAGCCGCAGCTGTCCGGATTTCTCGGTGACCAGCAGACGCCCGTCGGGCAGGAAGGTCATCGCCCAGGGCTCGTTGAAGGTGCCGAACGAGGTGCTGTTGAACGGCGGATTGGGCAGTTGCGTCGGGCGATTCGGCCCGCCGGAGATCCTGGGCTTCTCGGCGGCTTCGGCCGCCGGCGCGGTGGGCTTGGCCGGGCGGGCGGGCCGCTCGCGGCGCAATGCGGCGGCTTCGCGCTCGGCCTTGGTGACTTCGAGGCGGGCGCCATCGCTGCCGATGGTGCCGGTGCAGGACGTCAGCAGCAGGCCGACGGCGAAAACGAGGGAGATGGACTGGGGCATGGGGGCGTGCCTCGACGTCGGAAGTGGGTGGCATCTTGTAGCGGACTGTGCGTCCGGCTGCCGTGAACGGGTTAACGGGCTGGCGACGGAACCGGCGCCAGGGTGGGCTGAAGGGCCGGTCTGCGGCCCGGGCATCTTGCGCCGGATGGGCGGCGTCTGCCTGAACATGCCGGGCGCCGGGCAGCACGCATGACTTTCGGCGGATTGAAGCCGGGCGGTCGGGCCCACACTGAAATGCATCCCCTCACCTTTTTCCGGAGTACCGCGCATGAAGATCCAAGGCTTTCTCGACCAGTTGCTGAAAACCGCGCAGCAGAGCGCCGGCGGCCTGGGCAACGCGGCGGGCGTGAAGAGCGGCGCGGATTTCGGCAAGGGCGCACTGGCCGGCGGCGCGCTGGGCATGCTGCTGGGCAACCGCAAGGCGCGGAAGATGGGCGGGAAGGTCGCGGTCTATGGCGGGCTCGCCGCCGTCGGCGTGCTGGCCTACAAGGCGTATGGCGACTGGAAGAAACAGCAGGGCGGCGCCGGTGCGGCCGTCGAACCGCGCACCGTGGACATGCTGCCGGCGCCGGAAGCCGAATCGCACAGCCAGGCCATCCTCAAGGCGCTGATCGCCGCCGCCAAGGCCGACGGCCACGTCGACGCGCGCGAGCGCGAAGTGATCGAGGGCGAATTCAGCCGGATCGATGCCGCGCCCGAAGTCCGTCAGTGGCTGCAGGCCGAACTGGAGAAGCCGCTGGACCCGGCCGAAGTGGCGCGCGCCGCGACCACCCCGGAAATGGCGTCGGAGATGTACCTCGCCAGTCTGCTCGCCGCGGACGAACAGAACTTCATGGAGCGCGCGTATCTGGACGAACTGGCGCGTCAGCTCAAGCTCGACGACAGCCTGAAGGCGCGGCTGGAGCAGCAGGTGAAGGAGGCGGGCGATACGGTCTGAAAGCTGCCGGTGTCATGATCGCGAAAGCCGAGGCGTCCGCCTCGGTTTTTTTCGTGGTGGCGGACCGGCGCGCAAAGCGACGGTGCGTTCGGCAGGCGCCAATGCAAGCCCGCGCCGCTCGACTGCAGGTCGCTCGTCCTGTTCATCAAATCGTTCGCGGATCGTAACGGCCCCATAACTGACAGGCCTCGAGTCGATTGGTTAATTTTGCGTAACGCCCGTGGCCGGGCAGCAACAGCGCCCGGCCCGTCACCACATACGCAACCGCCATTCGAGCGAATCACCCATGAATCCACTCGCCCGCAGTTTGATCGTCGTCGCCCTGTGCACGACGGCTGTCGCCTGCAACACCACCAAGAAAGTGAAACCTTCGACCACGAACGGCGCCGAGCGCGCGGGTTCGACGACCGATCGCGGCACCCAGGCCGGCGCCTACAAGCCTGGCGATCTCGACAGCAATGCCTGCCTGAAAGAGCGCGTCATCTATTTCGATTTCGACCAGGACAGTCTGCGTCCGGAGTCCCGCAGCGTGGTCGATTGCCATGCCAAGTATCTGCGCGATCGTCCATCGGCCAGAGCGGTGCTCGGCGGTCATGCGGACGAGCGCGGCAGCCGCGAATACAACGTGGGCCTCAGCGAACGCCGCGGCAATGCCGTCTCCAGCGCGTTCACCGCCAGCGGTGCGTCGAGCAGTCAGGTCAGCGTCGTCAGCTACGGCGAAGAGCGTCCGGTGTGTCTCGAATCCGCCGAAAACTGCTGGGCCAGCAACCGCCGGGTCGAAATCGATTACGAAGCCCGGTGATACCGATTCGCCCTGCCGCATGCGCAGGCCAGGTTAGGGGTCAGCGGCAGGCATGGTCACCTTCGGGTGCCATGCCTGTCGCCGATTTCTTGATCGGATCAGCGACGAATCGCGCCGATCGTGCGATGTCCGCATAATCGGACGTCCAATATTCCGGATGGCTTGGACCCGCATGTCGACACGCCGGCAACTGTCGCAAATCCTGCTGCTCAGTCATATCGGCCTGGTGGTCTTCTTCGCGGTATTTCTGGTGGCCGCCAGCCTCGGCACGATCCGCTCGGCCGCCGTGGCGCAGGCGCGGAAGGAGGCCGAACGCAGCGCCTCCGAGGCCCGGCGCCGGCTGGCGGAGTGGCAGCGCGAGCCCAACGTGGTCGCCGACCTGCTGGTCGAACAGCCATCGCTGCCGTTCTATCTCCAGCGCGGCCAACTCACCAAATCGCGCACCTTGATCGAGGACGTCCGCACGACCAGCGGCATCGATTACATCGGTCTGGAAAAAGCCGGCGCGATGTTCGGCGAAGTCGGAAAACGGCCACCGTCTCTCGCCGAAGGATTGGTGTTCGGAAGCAAGGGCGAGGCATGGTGGATCGTGCGTCGCAAGGTGCCCAACGTCCAGGGCATTTCCATTCTCGTCGCCGAATCGCTGAAAGAGCGGCTTTCCGAACGCCCAGCGGTGGAATACGTCCATGTGACGTTGCGCCCGCCGACGCGGAAGAATTCCGCTCCCGATGATGTGTTGGCGGTCGCGCTGCGGGAAGTTTCCGATTCGGGAGAATCCGATACCTTCGAAAACATCAAGGGCGCTGCTGCAGTCCGTATCGGCAACGTCCGCGACGAAGCGGGGCGCTCTGCGGCGCTGCTCGTCGCCAGTGTCCACGAGCAATGGCTGAAGCGACGGATGCTGGAGTGGCTCGCCAGCTTCGGCCTGTCGAGTCTCGTCACCGGCGCGCTCGCGTTCGCGCTGGCCTATCTGCTGGCCGCGCGCATCTCGCGTCCCTTCGCGCGCCTGGCCAGCGCGGCCCGGCGCCTGGGTTCGGGCGATCTGTCGACGCCGGTGCCCACGCCGCGAACGTTTCTCGCCGAGCCGCTGTCGCTGGCCGAGGATCTGGAGCGCATGCGCACCCAGGTCAGCGCGCTGACCGCATCGGAACGCGAGCAGCGACAGGAACTCGACGTGATCCTCGACGGCGTGGACGAGGGCATCCTCGGGATCGACGACCACGACACGATCCACTACGCCAACCGGCAGTTGTTGGAAATGGTCGGCCGCGATCGCGCGGAGGTGATCGGCCTGAAAGTCGACGACGTGCTGGTGCCGATGCTGTCCGGCGACGCCCGCAGCGGCGACGATGCCATCGCCGGCCTGCCGCCGCCCGAGCGCTACTTCGCGACCGACATGATGCGGCCGCTGCTGGCCCGCCGGCTGCGCGCATCGCCCGACCGGCAATTGCTGGTGGTGCGCGAAGAGAATGCGATCGAGGCCGCGCGCGGCATGCGCGATCGGATCCTCGCCAATCTGTCGCACGAGTTCCAGACCCCGCTGTCCGCGCAGATCGCCTCGATCGAACTGCTGCGCGATCACCTGCGCCAATTCGGCGACGAGATCGCGATGAAGCTGGCCAGCGCGCAGTACCGCGGCACCATCCGGCTTTCGCAACTGGTCAACAATCTGCTGGACAGCGTGCGCATCGAGAGCGGCGAGATGCGCCTGCGTTACGAGCCGGTCGATCTGGTTGCGGTGGTCAGCGAGGCGATCGAACTGATGCAGCCGCTCATCGACCAGCGCGACCAGCGCGTCGTGGCGTCGCTTGCGTCCGGCCCGGCGCTGACCGGCGATCCGCAGCGCCTGTTCTCGGTGATCGTCAATCTCATCGCCAACGCCAACAAGTTCGCCCCGGACCAGACCCGCATCTGGATCGACATCGAGTGGGCCGCAGACCGGGTGATGGTGTGGGTGGAGGACGACGGCCCCGGATTGCCCGTGTCGCACACCGTGAGCGACCTGTTCGCGCCGTTCAAGCGTTCGCCGCACGAAGAGCCCAGTCAGCGCGGCACCGGGCTGGGGCTCACCATCGTGCATGCGATCGTGCTGGCGCACGGCGGCGTGGTGAAGGTGGCCGAACCGCTGCGCGGCGAGGGCACGCGCATCGGCATCGTCCTGCCGTTGGAGCGCGACGCATGAGGATCCTGGTCGTCGACGACGATGTCGAACTGGTCGGCCTGCTGAAATTCGCGCTCAACGGTGCGGGCTACGATGTCGTCACGGCCTTCGACGGCGAACAGGCCATGTCGCGGTTCCGGGAAACCAGGCCCGATCTGATCCTGCTCGATGTGAACCTGCCCATCCGCAACGGTTTCGAGGTACTCGACCTCATCCGCAAGCACAGCCAGGTGCCGGTGATGATGTTGACCGTGCGCTCTGCGGAAGAGGACGAAGTCCGCGGTCTGAATCTCGGCGCGGACGATTACCTCAAGAAGCCCTTCAGCCCGCGCACGCTGCTGGCGCGCATCCGCTCGCTGCTACGCAGGGGCAGCGAACAGTTGGACGACGCCGTGCTGTCGTGGGGACCATTGACGCTCAACATCGAGCGCAGCGAGGCGGTCGTCGCGACCGGCCAGAATTTCCGGCTGTCGACGCTCGAGCTGCGCCTGTTGCGGCTGCTGCTCAGCCAGCAGGGTCGGCCGGTGGATGCGGAACGGCTGATCGGCTTCGTGTGGTCGGATCGCGATGCGGCCGATCGCGAATCGCTCAAACAGGTCGTGCATCGCCTGCGTCGCAAACTCGCGACAGCAGGCGGATCCGGCAACTGGATCGAATACGTGCCGAACGTGGGTTACGCGTTCACCACGCCGGAACCGCCGTGAACGCTACGGAACTGTCCGACAGGTAGCGCATGGGTAACGTCCGCAAGCCAGTCGACCACGCTTTCCATGGCATGGCGGCGGCTCTTCATCAGGCCGCGCTGCCGGCGATAGATGGCCAACTGGCGGTCGGCGCTGGTGCCTTCCGCGAGGATCGCATCCAGCCGGTCGATCTCGCCCGTGCAGCGCAGCGTTTCGGCATCCGGCGCGATCAGCGTACGCAGCGCCTGCAGCATCGCCTCGATGCTCAACGCATCGTCGCGGGTTTCGTCGATGAATTCGACCTGCGTGCGCAGACGCTTCGCGCGCCAGCGATTCTCGTCCCCGTGCCGGAAAATCCGTCAAAGAATAAATAATTGTCGATTTTCAATACGCAGAGCCGATTGCCCAGCAATGCTTCATCGAAGTTTTCTGGCCGCTTTTGCGTGGGTGGTCCGGACTATTTTCTTTGCAGCGGCAGGTGAGGTTTTTACCGGTCGCGCGGCATGAGCGGTCTTCACCGATGTCTCCTGCATGGCTTTTTTCAACGGAGTCTTTCCCGGCGATGCTTTTTTCGGTGCGGCGGCAGACGAAGATCCGGTCGGCCCTACGGGACTGGTTGTCTGCGCTGTTTTTTTCGACGCAGCCTTTTTCGTCAAAGCCTTGTTTATCGCAAGCTTTTTTACTGCAGCACTTTTCGCTGCAGTTTTTTTTGTCCCGGCTTTTTTTACTGCCGATTTTTTCGCCGCAGCCGGCTTGGGCGGAGTGGACTTGCCTGTAGTCGCTCTGTTTTTTTTCGGCGCGGCTACAGGCACGCCTGCTGCCACGCCCAATTCGATTCCGAACAGTTCGGACAGTGCCGCCTCTTCGATCGCCCGGGCCTTTGTCGGTCGCTGTCTGCTGTTGACGGGCAAGACGGCCGCTTGGCTCACCAGGTCGGCCGCATCCACGCGGCGCAGCGTAAACAGCAGTTCCGGCTGCCCATCCAGCCGCGCGCCAACGCCGTAAAGCGTCGCCGCGACGTGTTTGCACATCGTGGCCCAGTCCGGGCACGAGCAAGTGAAACGCATCTGTTTCGGCGCGGGGAACAGCCCGGTGTCGGGCTGGCACAGGCGCTGCATCACCGCCTTCGATAGCGTGCCTTGCAACAATTCCACCAGCGAATCGATCGAGTGGGTGCAGTCCTTCGCCAACGCCTTCCAGCGCTGCGCGGACACTGCGCTCACATCGATCTCGACCGTGTACAGGCGGGAGCCCATGACCTTTGCAAGTACTTTGCCCGGCTCGATCTTCAAATCGACGACCGAGCCGTTGCGCACATAGCCGAGGCCACGGGGCAGGCGATTGCTGTAATCGCTGTATGCATTGAGATTGTCGCACCAGGCCTTGCCCCAGAAGGTGTTGGCGATGGTGCGGCCGTTCACTGTGACAGGTGCATAACCTTTGCCTGCTTTTTTGGCCTTGGCATTGGCCTTGTCAGCCTGCGCCCGGCGCTCGGCGACTGGCACATAGGGTTTCCAGCCAGAATAGCTCACGTTTTCATTCCTCGATGGTGTGAATGTCCAGCTTCACCAGATCCAGCAATTCGCGGTCGGACAGCCCGGTGAGGTTGATTTCCGCGCCGCCTTCCAGCACGTCCTGCGCCAGCTGCTGTTTGCTGGCGATCATTGCGTCGATCCGTTCTTCGATGCTGCCACGGCAAACGAACTTGTGCACCAACACATTGCGGTGCTGGCCGATGCGGTACGCGCGATCGGTCGCCTGCTGCTCCACCGCCGGGTTCCACCAGCGGTCGAAATGGATGACGTGATTGGCGGCGGTGAGATTGAGCCCCGCGCCGCCGGCCTTCAGTGACAGCACGAAAAAAGGCACGTCCTCATCGTCCTGGAAACGGCGAACCAGCTCGCGCCGTTTGGCGACCGGCGTGCCGCCGTGCAGCACCAGCCCTTCGCGGCCGAACAAACCGCCCAGAAACGCCGCCAGCGGCGCGGTGGTTTCCTGAAACTGGCTGAACACCAGCAGTTTTTCCTGACGCGCGGCGATCACCTCCACCAGTTCCGCCAGCCGCGCGAACTTGCCGCTGTCCGCAGGCCGCCAGACGCTGTCGCCCAGCCATTGCGAAGGATGGTTGCAGATCTGTTTGAAGCGCATCAGGAAAGCCAGCACGCGGCCCCTGCGCGCGATGCCATCGGTGGTGTCCGCCAGCACCTCTTGCAATTCCTCGACCGCACGCTGATACAGCGCCGCCTGCGCAGCGCTCATGCCGCACCAGGCCACCACTTCGGTCTTGTCCGGCAGATCGGTGATGATCCGCCGGTCGGTCTTCAGGCGGCGCAGGATGTAGGGCGCCACCAGGCTACGAAGCGGACCGTATTGGGTGAGCCGCTTGCTGTAATCGGCGAACGCCCGCTGTGAACCAAGCAGGCCCGGATGGGTGAAGTCGAAGATCGACCACAGGTCGGATAGACGGTTTTCCACCGGCGTGCCGGTCAGCGCGATGCGCGCGTCCGCCTTGAGCTGCTTCACCGTGCGCGTCTGCTTGGTGCCGGGCGTCTTGATGGCCTGCGCCTCATCGATCACCGCCAGCCGCCAACGCGCTTCCATCAGCTGCGCCAGACGCGGCAGCGTGGCGTAACTGGTGACGACCAGATCGAACGCCATGAGTCGATCTGCATCCAGCGTGCGCAGCACATCCCGCGACTGAAAGGCCGGATGCGCCACAAACACCTTCAGCGATGGCGCGAAGCGCCGCGCTTCCTGCACCCAGTTGTCCAACAGCGAAGCCGGCGCCACCAGCAGTGAAGGGCGACGCTGCGCGCCGGACTCGCGCTTCAGCACCAACAGCAGCGCCAGCACCTGGATGGTCTTGCCCAGGCCCATGTCGTCGGCCAGACACGCCCCCAGCCCCAGCCGGGTCAGCAGATACAGCCAGCGCAGGCCGTTGTGCTGATAGGGGCGCAGCGTGGCGTTGAGCGCCGTGCCGGGGTCGACGGCAGCCAGCCCTTCAGGCGTGCGCAGCCCGCGCAGCAGTTCGCCCAGCCACGGCCCGGCCGCCACCTCCGACCATTCGGGGTCCGGTGCCTCGTCGGCTTTCAGGCTGGTCCCGGCCAACAGGCGCATCGCGTCGCCGAACGCCAGGCCGTCTTCTGCCGCCTGCCCGATGGCCTCGAAACGCGCCAGTACGCGCGCCAGTTGGGTCTTGTCCAGCCCTACCCAGCGTCCGCGCAGCCACAGCAGCTCATCGGTGCTGCGCAACAGTGCGCGGATGTCCTTCGCACTCAGCGGCTCGCCGTCCAACGTCACCGTCATCGTGAAATCGAGCAGTGCGTTCATACCCAGCATCGACGGCGGCTTGGCGCCCAGCGTGGCCTTGACCTGCGGACGGCTTGGGCGACCCAGATGCCAGCTGGCGGGCATGCGTATCACAATCCCGGCCGCCTCCAGTGCCGGAACTGCGTGCAGAAACGCCACCGCCTCGTCCACCCGCCAGCGCATGGGATGATAAATCTCGCCTGCCGCCACCAGCTGCGCCAGCCACGGGCACTGCTCCGCCGCACGCTGCACCGGCAGCAGCAGCGACAGCAGCTGCGCCTTGCTGCGCGCCCCGGAAAACTCGGTCAGTGCCTGCGACAGCGGCAGATGCTGTGCCTTGCCGTGTGCGGACAGTCGCGTGGTGTAGGTGGCGAGAAATGCGAACGGCGTCTCCGCATCCTGGCGGTTTTCGGCCAGATGAAAATGCACCCGACCCACCAGATTCCAGGCTGGATGCCGGGCCTTGAGGAAATCCTGCAACGACGTGCCGGAGGCGGCCAGTTCACCCTGCGCCGCCGCTTCGATCTGCGCCCATAGATCGGCCAGCACTGCCGCCGTGAGGTACTCCGCGCCGCGCATCGGCGGCGCATCCCGCACCAGTGTCTGCAGAATCAGCGGATCCGGCGCGGGCACTGCGATCGCACCGCCTTCCGGCGTCGCGGTCAGCGCGGTCACATAACGCACCGCGAAATCCCGCCAGTAGCCCCAGACCGGCGGCAGCGCCGTCACCACCTCGGCCGCCCCCAACTGCAGCAGACCATGCCCCGCGCCAACGGCGAACGCGCGCGCAAGCCGCTCCGCCAGCGCCGCCGCCAGCGGAAGCGCATCCGGTGTATGCGCCAGACGCAGATGACCCAGCGGGGTCAGCGACGGCAGCAGCAGCGGCGCGTCGGCAGCGCGGATTGCCGCATGTTTGGTTTTGAGCTTGGTCATGTCAGGGTGAGCGGCATCGCAGAAGCGGCTTCAGCCGCGAGGCATTTTGCATGGAAAGCGTCGCGGCTGGAGCCGCTTCTACCGTGTGAGGATCGGATCAATCATGGTTGAGTGTGACCGAAGGAAACAGCATCCGTCTCGCCAACGATTGCATGTCACCTGCGAATTGCTGTCCTTCTCCCCGCGCACAGCGCGGGGAGAAGGTGGCCGAAGACCGGATGAGGGGTGTTCACCGCGAACCCCTGCTCATTCCCACCCGCAGACAAAGCCACTGTCCTTGACTGTTGTGGGAGCGACGCAAGTCGCGAAGCCGGTTATTTGGTCGCGACCGCTTCAATCGTCATCCGGCTGCGCAGCATCATCGCGGCATCGACGACATTGGTCTGATTGCCAATGTCGTCGCCACGGATCGGCTGCAGGCTTCGCGACTTGCGTCGCTCCCACAAACAGCATGCGCTTCGCTGTTCAAACAACAAGAGCAGATCCTCCCACGGGCTGCGCCCGTGTTCGGGGATGACAGGGCGCAGTCAAGCCTTCTGCACCGACGACGGCAGCCCCGCCGCCACATCCCTGAACGCCGCCAGCGCCGCTTCCAGATGGTCGATGATTTCCTGCTGCAGTACGTCCGGCGGCGGCAGGTCGTCGAGATTGTCCAGGCTGTCGTCCTTCAGCCAGAACAGATCCAGGCTGGCCTTGTCGCGGGCGATCAGCGCGTCGTAGCTGAAATACCTGAAGCGTTCGGTTTCCTTGCGCGTGTGGCGGTTGTCCGGGTTGTAGCAGGCGATGAAGTCGCGCAGGTCATCGAGTTTCAGCGGCCGTGTTTTCAACGTGAAATGCTGGTTGGTGCGCAGGTCGTAGAACCACACGCCTTCGGTCTGGGTGCGGCCGTCCTTGCGCTTGGCGTCGAAGAACACCACGTTCGCTTTCACGCCCTGGGCATAGAAGATGCCGGTCGGCAGGCGCAGCACGGTGTGCACGTCGCAGGTCTCCAGCAGCTTGCGGCGGATCTTCTCGCCAGCGCCGCCCTCGAACAGCACGTTGTCCGGCAGCACCACCGCCGCTTTGCCGTCCGCTTTCAGCATGCTGACGATGTGCTGCAGAAAATTCAGCTGCTTGTTCGAGGTGGTTTCCCAGAAGTCCTGACGTTCGTAGGTCAGCGCGTCGCGGTCTTCCTCGCCTTCCTCGTTGGTGATGGTCATGCTGCTTTTCTTGCCGAACGGCGGGTTCGCCAGCACGTAATGCACTTTGCGCTGCGGTTCGGAAATCAGCGCGTCCGAGCGCTCCACCGACGGCTCGCCCACCAGTTCGCCGATGTTGTGCAGGAACAGATTCATCAGGCACAGCCGGCGGGTGCCGGCGACAATCTCGTTGCCGTGGAAGGTCTGATCGCGCAGGAACGCTTTCTGCTTCGAATTCAGTCTGGGCGCTTCGTAGCCCAGCCAATCAGCGTTGTGCTTCAGCCAGTCGCCGGTGCCGCTCAGCCATTCGTTGGCGACCAGAAAGAAGCCGCCGGTGCCGCAGGCCGGGTCGGCGATGGTTTTCATCGGCTGCGGGCGCATGCACGCCACCATCGCCTGGATCAGCGCGCGCGGCGTGAAGTACTGGCCGGCGCCGCTCTTGGTGTCTTCCGCGTTCTTCTGCAGCAGGCCTTCGTACAGATCGCCCTTGGTGTCGGCGTCCATGCCCACCCAGTTCTCGGCATCGATCATCTGCACCAGCCGCGACAGCTTGGCCGGATCCTGGATCTTGTTCTGCGCCTTGAAGAAGATCGCGCCCAACATGCCGTCTTCCTTGCCCAGCTTGTTCAGGGTCTTGACGTAATGCCGTTCCAGCGGCTCGCCCACCTTCGACTTCAGGTGCGTCCAGCCGTAGCCGTCGGGAATGTGGGTGTCGCGCTGGTAGGGTGGCTGCGCGTACTCGTGCGCCATCTTCAGGAACAGCAGATAGGTCAGCTGCTCCAGATAGTCGCCATAGCCCACGCCGTCGTCGCGCAGGGTGTGGCAGAAGTTCCAGATTTTCTGGACGAGGGAAGACGTATTCATTCAGTAGGGTCCGTGTCGTGATGTGGGGCGATGCCGCTCAGCTCAGCCTCGATACGCGCGACGCTGGGTAACGCGCTTTCCAACGACGCGGGCAGCGCGCGGGTCAATTCATAGCTGGCGATCCCCATCGGTTTGTCGATGCCGCGCAGCGCGTATTCGGCCAGCAGATTGTCTTTGCCCTGACACAGCATCAAACCGATGGTGGGCGCGTCCTGCGGGTGACGCAGGGTGTCGTCCACCACGTTGCAGTAAAAATTGAGCTTACCGGCGTACTCGGGTTTGAAATCGCCGCGCTTGAGTTCGATCACGACATACGCGCGCAGTTTGAGGTGATAGAACAGCAGATCGAAATAGAAATCGTTTTCGCCCACGGCGATGTGGTGCTGGCGCCCCACAAACGCGAATCCCTGGCCCAGTGTCAGCAAAAACTTCTCCAGATGGGCGACCAGGGCCACTTCCAACTCGCGCTCATGGAAAGTCGCCTCCAGGGTCAGGAAGTCGAAGATGTACGGGTCTTTCAGCGCCTGCTGCGCCAGATCGGACTGCGGCGTGGGCAGGCAGGTGGCGAAGTTGCTCACCGCTGCGCCCTGGCGCTGGTGCAGCAGGCTGTCGATCTGCATCTTCAGCACATTGCGGCTCCAGCCCTGTGCCAACGCCTGCTGGGCGTACCAATCCCGCTGGGCCTGATCCTTGACCATCTGCATCAGCAGCACGTTGTGCGCCCAGGGCAATCGGGCAACCAGCGGTTGCCTCATTGTCCCAGCATCCAATTGGGCAACCGGTGGTTGCCCAATTGCAGCAACCTCCGGCGTGTCTGGTAGCGCCGACGCCGGTAGCCCAATTGCCGCAACCTGAACGAACAGGGTCGAGTAGGTGCGGAAGAACTGCACCAGCAGTTTCAGATTGCGTTCGGAGAATCCTTTTTGCTCAGGCAGTTCATTGCGAATGTCCTGCGCCAGACGCGGGATGACGCCCGCGCCCCAGCCTTCCTGCGTTTGCCGGGCCGCCAGCAGCTGACCGATCTGCCAATACAGCTGGATCAACTCGGCATTGACTGCCAGCACCGCCCGCGTTTGCGCCGTCTGGATACGGTCTTTGATCTCGGTCAGCAGGCCGCCGTAGGTGGGGAGCATGTTCAAACGGCTGCCTGCGTGTTCTCGTGGCCCATCTTCAGGAACAGCAAACAGGTCATATGTTCCAGATAGTCCCTACAGCTCACGCCGTCGTCGCGCAGGGTGTGGCGGAAGGTCCAGATTTTCTGGATGAGGGTGGAGGCATTCATTGCGAGGATTCCATCAAATACCCGTCAAATAAAAAGTCACGTAAATTATTGATTTTATTGAGTTAATTAAGCGACGCAAGTGTGTAAGGTCGGGCGCTGATCAAAGAACGCGTAAGTTGTGTAGGCAGGGATTCGATTGCGCTGGAGGTAAGGATCGAGCTCTGGGGGTACGCGACTTAGCTCTGGGGGTTGGCGGGCACAGCTCTGGAGGTAAGGTCTGGAGATTCGTAGATGTAGCGACTGGTTTCTGCGACTGAGATTTTGGGGAATTGGGTGCTTTCGGATAATAAACATCAAGGAAAGTCTATTAAATTCAATGTCTTAAGACGCTACTCCGGTTTGTTATCCAGCGGGTTGGAAAAAGAACCCAGTGCGGATGACGCCTCCGTGGCGGCGGGTTTGAGGTAAACCATGTTCCGTTTGGCGCGGGCGGGGTCTTGGATCAGCAGACCTTGATCTACCCAATGTTTCAGCATCTTGGACGCCTTCAGCGTGTCCAGTCCGGCGATGATTTTGCACAAATCGCTGTTGCCGATTGGTCCGTTCCTGTCCATCCAGTCGCTGACCTGCTCCCACGCCGGAGGGCGCTCCTCGTTGCGCAGGGTCACCATGATGGCTTGCTGGTCCTGATCGCGAATTTCCCGGTACTGGGGCGGATAGAGGTTGCTGGTCTTCATAACGTCAAACATCATGCGCACGCCCTCGCCAGCATCCACGTTGGGCGGTTCGGGAAATTCACGAAGATTGCTGGCAATGAGCGAATTACGGGCGAACGATCCCGCACGCTGGATGGTGGCGGCGGTAATGCGTCCCGGGAAGAGGCCCGGGCTGAGCACTTCGATACGATCGTCGAAGATGCGGATCTGCACGTCACGATTGAGCCGATAATCGCGATGGATCAGCGCATTGGTGATGGCTTCCTTGATCACCCGCTCAGGATAGCGATGCACTGTTTTGAACCCTGATGCAGCGAGCGTCAAGCCGCCTGCCAATTCATCCAGCACATGGGCATGGGATTGTTCTATCAATCGATAGAGTGGCCCCGACAGTGTCTTCGGCGCCTTCTTCAAATTCGGGACTACGCCCGATTCGATAGCCGTGCCCTTGTAGTGGAACACGCGCACATCTGCGCGGGTGCCGGTCGATGCCAGCAGCGCGCCGGGATGATCGGCGAATAGCAGAACGGCAGCACGTACGGGACGCAGATCACCTCCAACCTTCTTCGCCAGCCCTATCCGATACATTTGGTCCGCGATACCTGTTGATGTCAGTCCCCGTCCGCGCAGGAACAGCCGCCATATGTCTGTATCCAGCAGATCGAAATCGATATCCACCGGCTCCGACTCGGCACTGCGGACGCCACGGCGATAAGACAGTTCGGTGATCTCGCTCGCATTCATTTCCCGGTTGCTGGCTTGACCACGCGTCCATGTGCCGTCGTCCAGAATCGAGTGCACTTTGTCGCTCGCGGGCACATAAATCGCGACCAAATCCCCCGCAGATCCATCGCGGAGCGTGGTGGGCAGGCGCAAGGCATGTATTCCCTCGATGACCGGAAGCTGGTGCGTCTTGAGTTTGCGCAGCAACTCATCCACAGCCTCTTGGTTCTCGATGATCCCGTACAGTCGTTGCGCGCCTACTGCCTTGTTTGCATCCTCCATGCCAAGCAGCAACCACCCGCCGTCGGTGTTCGCAAACGCGCAAATTGTCTCGAGCGCTTTGCCAACCATCTTGCCGGAGACTCGCTTTGTTTCCAGCTTGTTCGTCTCATGCTGAGGCAAAGCCCAGGCGAGCAATCGATTTGCATAGGTGGCGTCGACATCTTGGATCATGTATTTCTCTTTTTCTTGAGCTTCGTTTTGCGAGATACGTTATCAATCCGCTCAGCGCGGATGCGCGCCAGCAGCGCGCGGGTGGGTTCGTCGTTCGGGTCTTGCGGCACCAGTTGGCCGGCGAAAGCGGCGCGGAGGATGTTTTTGCGTTGGGCGGTGGATTGGCGCGAACTTGCATGCAGGTATTTCTGCAGGACACCTACATGATCGAAGGTGCGCTCAATCAAGCCAATAATTTCAGCCTGTTCTTCCAGTGGTCCTACTGGAATCGGGGCGCTAACGATGTCGGGCTGTGAAATTTTGTAGATTCCGGCTGATGTTCTTGCGCGCTGTTGGAGATGAGTCCTGACGAACTTGGATTCCCATACGAGGTTGATCCAAGAAGCGCTTACAACCGAATCAACGATACGTAAGCGAATCATGGTGTCCGGATAGGCGATCAGATGACGAACACTGCCAACAATTCCAGCGCGACCAACCAAGTTCAGTGAGCCATTTCCACGGGCGATCAGCAAGTCGCCTTCCACGATTGAGAATGGCTGAGCTTCATCTTCACTCCAAGCGCCGATCTTGCACTCAGCCTGATCAATTCTGCCTGACTTAATTGCGGTCAAGCGAAGTACTTTTGTGCCAAGTGTTGACGTGGGAACTGATCGGCCGTTCGCAATATCATCGGGCGACAATTGATCAACAGTTGCCCACACCCAACCCCCCGGTAGTTCCGGCAAGTCGCTGATATCGGGCTGCACCGGCTCCGGATATTTTTTCTGCCAGTCTTTGGGCGGCGCTTTGCCCTGTTCGGCGAACTTGGCGAGTTGCTTTGCTTCCCATCGGGCGCGGCGTTCGCTGAGGATGCGCTGCAGCAATTGCGCGCCGGTGTCGCTTTGGCCCCTTCCCCCGCGTGCGGGGGAAGGTTGGGATGGGGGTACAGCGCCCCCACCCTGGCCCTCCCCCGCACGCGGGGGAGGGTGTACGCCGGCGCGGGCCGCGCGCCATTCGGCGGTGAGTGCGCCTTCCACGGCAGCTTTCAGCAGCGACTGCCGGTAGCGCACGAGTTTGGCCTGCGCGGTCTTCAGTTCGGCCACGCCGGCATCGAGGTCGGAGAGCAGTTCTTCGAGTTTTTCGATGATGCGGGTTTGTTGATTTGATGATGGCAGAGTAAACGCGAAAGATGCGATGTCTTTGGGCCGAACAGCAGGATATAGGGCGCCCTGTACGACATTGCACATCGAATCAATGAATTCGTCGGTCTGTACGAGGTTGAACAAAAATTTTGGCTCGACCCACTTTGACCTCAATACATGAAAGCCTGTGGATGCAATGGCTCCATCCAAACGATCTGGAACAATTGAAACGGCATTTAGATTCGGTCGTGTCATTGAAACCAAAACGTCTCCGGATCTCAATATTTGCTTTGCGCGACTCGGAGCATCGACTGCAGAGATTTCTTTTTCGCCCACGATTCTCTTGGACTCGCGATCAATGCTGCTGATATCTACGTACACGAAATTACGGGTCGGTCCAGTTTGCTCGATTGGCTCGGCTGCAACATCCCCAAGCGTTACAGCCAGATCAGTGCCTGATTCACTCACGCCACCAACTCCCCATTCATCTCATCCATCAATCCATCCAGTTCATTGCCCAGCACCGCCCACACTTTCTGCAGTCCGCCTTTCGCGGACAGCCCGGGCAGGTCGAAGTCCTCGCGGGTGATGCAGCCGCTGGTGGCGAGGTGGTCTTTCATCAGGCGCAGCCATTCGGTCTGTTCGGGGGTGAAGGAGGTGGTGCGTTGGGCGTTGTGGCGGAAGATCCAGGTCTGGAAGCGTTTGTCGACATGGTCGCTGAAGGGCCGCAGCTCGCTGTCCAGGCCGATGGCGAAGCGCACCAGCGCGATGAGGTCGGTGAGCTGGCGTTTGCGTTCGGCCCCGGCGACGTGGCTGGCCTGCACGCGGGCATAGGCGTCCCACAGGCGCTCGGTGGTGAGCAGCAGCGGCGGGCTGAGCAGGCGTTCGTGCAGGTCTTCGATCATGTCGAACGTGAGCGCGCGGCGGCGATACGGCTGCTGGTAGAAGAAACTCAGCGCCTCGATCTCGTCCTTGTGCTGGGCGATGTAGTCGGCGAAGCGCTGGATGGCCTGCTGCGCGTCCTGTTCGGCCTGCGCGGAATAACCGCTGAAAATGATCTGATCCGGATTGATGTGGTCGATCAGCTGCTCGTGCTCGCGGCGCGCGTTGTCGATGGCCTCGCGCAATGCGGGATTGTCGAACGGCAGACAGGCGACAGCGACGCGGGCGTCGCGCGCAGCCTGCAGTTCGGCGGCGGTGAGGCTGTCTTCATCGCGGGTGATGCCGTTCGCCTGCGCCGTGGCCAGCGCGTGCTGCACGATGGCGTCGGGATTGGTCGCTTCCACCAGCGCCTTGCCCAGGCCGCCGACGGTGACGCCGCCGGCCAAAGCGGCGATGCGCGCCTGCGCTTTGACATCGAGCTGTTTGGCAAGACGCAGCAGCCGGTTGGCGAGCGACAGCACGGTGTCGTCGTCGCGGTGGCCGATGGCCACGCCCTGCAGCAGGCTGCTCAGCGCCAGCGTGGGCAGCTTCTCCAGCGGTCGGCTTTCGGTCTTCAGCGACTTCTCCACGCCCACGGCGTCGATCAGCACGAAGCGTTCCTTGGCGCCGTTGGCGCTGGCGGACACGCGCTGCAGGCCGTCGGCATCCAGCGAGCGCACGCCGCGGCCCTTCATCTGTTCGTAGTAGCCGCGGCTGCGCACGTCGCGCATGAACAGCAGCACTTCCAGCGGTTTCACGTCGGTGCCGGTGGCGATCATGTCGACGGTGACGGCGATGCGTGGGTTGAAATCGTTACGGAAGCTGGCAAGCACGCTGTCGGGGTCTTCTTCTGATTTGTAAGTGACTTTCTTGCAGAACGCATTGCCTTGGCCGTACACCTCGCGAACTATGTGGATGATGTCGTCGGCGTGGCTGTCGGTCTTGGCGAAGATCAAGGTCTTGGGCGTTTCCTTGCGGCCGGGAAAGATACCGGTTTCCACCGCGCGCTTCATCTCCTGGATCACCAGCCGGATCTGGTTGGGGTTGACCACGGCGCGGTCCAGCTGTTTGCCGGTGTACACGGTGTCGTCTTCGGTTTCGGCCCAGCGCTTTTTGCGGGTCTGGCGGTCGCGGTGGTCCACCCACTCTTTGGCTTCCACCCGCGCGCCCTTCGCGGTGATCTCGGTGTCGATCACGTACACGTCGTAACCGACGTTGACGCCGTCGGCGACGGATTGTTCGTAGGTGTATTCGGCGACGATGTTCTGGTTGAAGAAGCCCAGCGTGCGGTTGTCCGGCGTGGCGGTCAGGCCGACGAGGAAGGCATCGAAGTAGTCCAGCACCTGCTTCCACAGGTTGTAGATGCTGCGGTGGCATTCGTCGATGACGATGACATCGAACATTTCCACCGGCACGGCGGGGTTGTAGCGCACCAGTTTCTGCTGCTTGCCGGTCTGCTGGATTTCGTTGAGCGAGACATCTTCGGCCGCGTCGTCGATGGGCTCACCGCTGAGGATGGAATACATGCGCTGGATGGTGCTGATGCACACCTGCGCGTGCGGGTCGATGTGTGGCGAGCCCAGCCGCTGCACGTTGTACAGCTCGGTGAACTTGCGGCCATCGTCCGGCGGCGTGTAGGCCATGAATTCCTGATGCGCCTGCTTGCCGAGGTTGCGGGTATCGACCAGAAACAGGATGCGCTTGGCGCCGCCGAACTTCAGCAGCCGGTAGGCCGAGGTGATGGCGGTGAAGGTCTTGCCCGCGCCGGTGGCCATGTGGATCAGCGCGCGCGGGCGATTGGCGGCCAGTGAGGTTTCCAGCCCGGTGACCGCACCGACCTGGCAGTCGCGCAGGTTGCGCGCGGGCAGCTCGGGCATCTGCCCGGCGAGCCGGCGACGCAGGGTGTCCGGCTGCGCCATCCATGCGATGAGCTGCGCAGGCGTGAAGAAGTGGAAGATCTCGCGCGAACGCGGCGCGGGGTCGCGGCCATCGGTGAAGCGGATGATCTGGCCGGTGGCCTCGAACAGGAACGGCAGCGGCGTGTTGTTCTTCCGCCATTTCAGGGTGGCGTTGGCGTAGCGCTCCGACTGCCGCTCGGCGATGGTGATGTTTTCGCCGGCCTCGTCGCGCTTGGCTTCGATGATGCCCACGGCGTTGCGGTTCACGAACAGCGCGTAATCGGCGGGGCCGGTATCGGTGGGGTATTCGCGTACGGCCACGCCTGCACCCGCCGCCAGATTGAGCTGCTTCATGTCCTGCACGAGCCAGCCGGCCTGCGCCAGCTTGTCGTCGATCAACTGCCGGGCTTTGGCTTCAGGCGTCATCCGTGCGGGTCCCCTGTTCAGTGGCGCGCCTCGTCATGGGGGACGCCTGAATCGGGTTCGATGATAGGGGCTGCTGCGGTGGATGCGTACCTGATTGATGTCATCGGCTGCGTGCATGGCTGCCGGTGGGAATTTCGATGCGCTGTGCGAAGAGCGCCCCTCATCCGCCCTTCGGGCACGTTCTCCCCGCGGTGCGGGGAGAAGAAATTCACTTCATGCAGCCGCGTTCGGCCAACAAAAAAGCCGAAGCATGCGCTTCGGCTTTTTCTTTTATCGGATGGTGGAGCGGAGGGGGATCGAACCCCTGACCTCCACGATGCGAACGTGGCGCTCTCCCAGCTGAGCTACCGCCCCATCCGGTAAGGGCGCAAGTATAACGGAGGCCGATCAGCCGCCGCCAGTCGTCGCGAGCAATGGCGCCAATCTGGTTTCGAGCTGGGCGCGGCGCCAGCCCGACAGCGCGCCGGGCCAATCCTCGCCGTCCTGCAGGGCTTCGATCCAGCGTCGCGAGGCCAGTACGCCGTCGGGCAGGCCCAGTTCGGCGCTGCGCTCGGCCACCGCCTGCTGCAGGCGCTTGTAGGCCTGGCGGTCGCGGTCGTCGCCGCGCGCCGGCGGCAGCTCGTTTTCGTCCGCCAGCGGCGCGTTCAGGGCGTCGAAGATCTGCGCGGTAAGTTTGCGCGGCGCCTTGGGCTGGCCATCGAAGGTGCGCTGCAGCTCGGCCGCGTCGCGCGGCGGCGTGCGCGCCAGCGCCTGCGCCAGTTCGTTGTCGAGGATCCAGGTGCGCGGGCGGTCGTGGTCGCGGGCATAGGCGTCGCGCCAGCGCAGCAGGCGGAGCAGGCGGATCTGGCCGTCGCGCTCGAGGAACTGCGCCGAGCGCATGCCCAGATGCGGCCAGCGTTCGCCCTCGTCCTGCGCGGCGTTGTGCAGCATCCGTGCGCAGTCTTCTTCCAGCCAGGCCATGCGGCCTTGTGTTTCCAGGCGTGCGGTCAGGGTGCGATGCAGGGCATCGAGGTGCAGCACGTCGTCGGCGGCGTAATGCAGCTGCGACGGCGACAGCGGCCGGCGCAGCCAGTCCGAGCGGGTCTCGCCCTTGTCGACGCTGATGCCCAGCAGATCCTGCAGCAGGCGCTGGTAACCGATCCCGGCGGCCACGCCGCACAGCGCGGCGGCGACCTGGGTGTCGAACAGCGGCTGCGGCAGGGCATTGCAGGCGTACTTCAGCGCGACCAGGTCTTCGCTGGCGCTGTGCATGATCTTCAGCACGCGGGTATCGGACAGCAGCTTCGCCAGCGCGGCGGGGATGCCCGGTGCCAGCGGGTCGACCAGGAAAATCTCCTCCTCAGCCGCGATCTGCACCAGCGCCAGCTGCGGCCAGTAGGTGCGTTCGCGCACGAATTCGGTGTCCAGTCCGATGGTAGCCGGCGGCGCGGCGATCAGCGCGTCCAGCGCTGCGGGGTCGGTGATCCAGTGGGGCACGGGTTCGGGTCGGCGGAGGCGGGCCGTTATGCTACCGGAGTCGGCCCCGGGTCATCGGCCGGCGCGGTCGATACGATAAGGTGACCACCGCAGACGAACACGACAGCCGGAGCGGAGATTGGCGTTGCGCGCGACACAACGGGCATGGGCGGCGGGCGTTCTGGCGACGCTGGTGCTGCTGTGCGGCTGCGGTCGCGACGATCGCACCGCGAAAGACAAGGACGGCGCCACGCCACGGCCGCGCGCCGATGGCCAGGTGACGGTGAGCGGCGACGACGCCATCGCCGATCGCCTGACCTGGCGCAGCCCGAAGATCGAACTTGTGGAGGCCGACGTGCCGGCCGTGCGCAAGCGCGCTGCGGCGGCGTTGACCGAGGGCCGGCTGTACGAAGACGCCGATGCCGCCATTCCTCTTTATCTGGCGCTGCTGCAGCGCGACCCCGACGACGCCCGGGCGAAAACCGGGCTGGCCCGCGCACTGACGACATTGGTCGAAGCCGGCGATGCGGCGCTGGCCGAGTCCGGCGACGACGCCGAGGCGCTGCGTCGTGCGCATACGGCCGCCGCGGTGATGCGCAGCGTCGGGCTGGCGCGGGTGGAGGGCGGCGCGGCGTTCATCGTCCGCCTCGATCGCGCCGATCGCCTGTGGGAACTGAACGAGGAGGCCGAGGCGGCGCTGGCCGAAGGTCGTCTCGGCGATACCGCGAAGCCCGACGATCCCGTGGAAGGCGCGCTGCCGTTGTTCCGCCACGTGCTGGTGCTGGAACCCGGTCAGCCGCGCGCCAGCCAGGGCGTGGCCGCAGTGGAAAGCGCGCTGATCCGACGCGCAGAGGACGCGGCGGGGCGCAGCGATTTCGAAGAGGCGATGCGCTGGCTGGCCCGGGCGGAGACGGTGCGGCCCGGCGTGGACACGGTGTACACCGGCCGCGCGCGGGTGGAAGCGATCCGTCAGGCGCAGATCGCCCATCTGCACGATGAGGGCCTGGAATTCCTGAGCAAACCGCAGCGCCCGAATCATCTGCCGTGGGCGCGGGAGCGGCTGGCCGAAATCCTGCGCATCGCCCGGCCCGGCGATCCCGCTGCCGCCGAACTGCGCAATCGCATCGATCTGGCCGCGCATTACGGCCTGCTGCGGCCCGGTCAGCGTTTTACCGACGCGCTGAGCGGCGGCGGACGCGGCCCGCAGATGGTGGTGGTGCCGCACGGCGGCTTCCGGATGGGCGCGCGCGACAGTGAGCCGGACGCCAGCGACGCCGAACGGCCCTCGCGCTACGTGCGCTTCGACCGCGGCTTCGCGATCGCCCGCACCGAAGTGACCGTCGCCGAGTTCCGCCGTTTCGTACAGATCAGCGGCCATCGCCCGCGCGCGGTGCGTCGCGGGCACTCGCTCGTATACGACGAACGCGGCGGCAATTTCGTCCGCCGCAGCGGCGTGGACTGGCGCCACGACTATCTGGGTCGGGTCGCCGCCGACGCCATGCCGGTGCTGCACGTCAGCGCCAAGGACGCCGAAGCGTACGCACGCTGGCTGTCCGAAAGCAGCGGCCAACGCTACCGCCTGCCCAGCGAGGCCGAATTCGAATACGCCGCGCGCAGCGGCGAGGCCGGACGTTTCCCGTGGGGCGACGAGCCGCCGAAGTCCGGGACCGGCAACCTCACCGGCGGCGGCGACCGCTCGCCGGCCGGGCGCAGCTGGGGCAACGCCTTCGCCGGCTATCGCGATGGATTCTGGGGGCCGGCGCCGACCGCCAGCTTCCGGGCCAATCGCTTCGACGTCCACGATCTCGAAGGCAACGTCAGCGAGTGGGTCGCCGATTGCTGGCATGATGGCTACCGTCGCGCGCCGACGCAGGGCGAGGCCTGGGTGAACTCCGGTTGCCGCACCCGCGTGGTCCGCGGCGGCGCCTGGGCGAACTCGCCGGCGCAGACCCGGGCGGCCTGGCGCAGTCAGGCCGAGTCGGACGCCACCAACGCACTGACCGGCTTCCGGGTGGTCAGGGATCTTTAGAAAAGGTCCGATTTATTCCATTCTGGAATAAATCGGACGTCGCGAACCCAGACCAAGTCTGGGTTCGCTCCCGCCGGATGAAGCACTGACATGCTTCATCCGCGAGCGCGCCATCCTTGGCGCACGGAAGCGCTGAATCGCTCAGCGCTTCCCCATCTCCAGCCGCAGCCCTGCGAGGACCACACCGATGCGACAAAACCCCTTAGGCAACCAGCAACAGGGCCAGCGCCGGCGCGGCGGCATCAACCCGCGTTTCATCATCCTGCTGCTGTTTGCGGGCTACGCCGCGTACTACTGGTTCTCGAACCGTACCGAAGATCCGTACACCGGCGAAAAAGTGCTGATCGACAGCAGCATTTCGATCGACGAGGAAAAAGCGATGGGCCTGCAGGCCTACGAGGACATCCTCTCGAAGGAGCGCCCGGTCGATCCCAATTCGCAGGTCGCGCGGCAGGTGCGCGAGATCGCCAACCGCCTGATCGCCAAGGTGCCCGAGGTGGAAGCCGCGCTCGCCGCCGAAAACGGCAAGCAGCCCAATCGGGTCTGGCAGACCTTCGAGTGGGACGTCAACGTGATCCAGTCGGATCAGGCCAACGCCTTCTGTCTGCCCGGCGGCAAGATGGCGGTCTACACCGGCCTGCTGCCGGTCGCGCAGAACGCCGACGCGGTGGCGGTGGTGATGGGCCACGAAATCGCCCACGCGCTGCTGCGTCACGGCGCCCAGCGGATGTCGCAGCAGAAGCTCGGCCAGCTCGGTCAGATGGCCGGCGCCATGAGCGGCATGGACCCGCAGTCGCAGCAGATGATGCAGGCCGCGATGGGCTACGGCTATCTGCTGCCCTACGCGCGCAAACACGAAACCGAGGCCGACGCCGTCGGTCTGATGCTGGCCGCGGCCGCTTGTTTCGACCCGGAGGCCTCGGTGCCGCTGTGGGAGCGCATGAGCCAGGCCAGCGGCGGCCAGGCGCCGCCGGAATTCTCCTCCACCCACCCGAACCCCGGCACCCGTATCCAGAACCTGCAGGCGCTGATGCCCAAGGCGATGCAGTACCGCCAGAAATTCTGTGCGCAAGCCGGCGGCTGAGTTTCGGGGTCCGGCGGCGCGGCAGTTTTCGACGGCCGAATATCGGTCGAGCGGCGAATCCATGACCTCGCTGCGATGGTTTTTTGTAGGAGCGGCGGAAGCCGCGAAGCCCGCGACTTCGCAGCGATGTTTGTCTTTGTGGGAGCGACGCAAGCCGCGAAGCCCGCAACTTTGCAGCAACGGTTCTTTTTGTGGGAGCGACGCAAGTCGCGAAGCCCGCGACTTTGCAGCGGCTTAGCGAATCGTCATCGTGAGGCTTTGATCGTCGACGCATCCACATCGGCGAATCCTGATTGCGGGACTCGCCGCGGAGGATGCGGTGCGGGCTTCGCGACTTGCGTCGCTCCTACAAAAGCGATGGTTTCAGCTGGGAATTTGAAGCGCGGACCGGTGCGATCACAAGCCCTTGAACACCGTTGACAGCAGCAACAGCACGAAGGCGGTCGCCAGCAGCCAGAAGGCATTCGGGGCGGCGACGCTCAGGTAGCCGAGTTTCCCGGCGATGCCGGCGCCTCCGAGCAGAATCGAGACGAGCCATGCGGCGGTGCTGGGCGGGGTGAGATTGATCATGTATGCGGCCGTCGTTATCAGTGTTGTTGATGTCGTTGGGGCAGGTTCTCAACAGCCGAATGGGTGGTCAAGCCCAAAACCCTGTCATCCCGAACCCGCTTTCATCGGGAGAGGGATCTGCTTTTCGGATGCGCAGTCTATAAGCGGAACCGCACGTACGCACTCAGAAACTCATGAACATCCCGCCGTTGACCGGAATGTTCGCGCCGGTGATGAATCCCGCATCGTCGGCGGTGAGGAATTCCACCGTGCGCGCGATTTCCGACGGCTTGCCGAGGCGGCCGACCGGGATTTTCTCGACGATACCTGCACGGATGTCGTCCGGGATCGCCATCACCAGCGCGGTTTCGCAGTAACCCGGCGACACCGAGTTCACGGTCACGCCCTTGCGCGCGACCTCGCGGGCGAGGGCCATGGTGAAGCCGTGCATGCCGGCTTTCGCAGCCGAGTAATTGGTCTGCCCGAACTGGCCGGTCTGTCCATTCACCGAACTGATGTTGACGATCCGGCCGAAGCCGCGTTCGACCATGCCGTCGATCGCGTGCCGGCACATGTTGAACACGCTGTCGAGATTCACGTTGATCACCGCATCCCACTGCGCTTTGTCCATCTTGCGCAGGGTGCCGTCGCGGGTGATGCCGGCGGCGTTGACCAGGATGTCCAGCGAACCGTGTTCGGCTTCGATCCTGCGCACCGTGGCCGCGCAGGCGTCGAAATCGCCGGCGTCCAGCGCTTCGAAATGGATGTCGAGGCCGGCCACGTCGCGTTCGAATTCGGCGATGCGTTCGGCGCGCGCGCCCAAGTCCGCAGCGACGACGGTTCGGCCGGCGCGGGCCAACGTTTTACAGATCTCGGTGCCGAGCCCGCCGATGCCGCCGGTCACGACGGCCACGCGCTTGTTCATTCGGTTGTCCCCTGTTTCTTGAAGTCATCGGCCGCCGTGGGCAGCCGGAATCGTACGCAGCCGTCGCCGCTCACAGCCGTCGCCGCGCGCGGCCAAGCCGCGCCGGTGGCTGCGATACGGTTATTCGTCGTGCGACTTGGTGCTGCCGGACTTGTCGCCCGGCTTCGCCGAAGGGCTGCGGCCCATGGCGCCGATCAGGTTGTGCTGGAACTCGCGCCACAGTTCGAGGTTGCGCTCGGTCAGCTGGTTCATCATCGTCCAGGGCGTCTGCCCCAGCATGCCGCCCATCTGCTGCCGGAACTGCTGCTGCTGATCGAGGAAGACCTGCATCGAGCGTTCGAGATAGTTGCCCATGAACCCCTGCAGCGAATCCCCGTAGAACCGGATGATGTGGCTGAGCAACTGGGTGGAGAGGATCGGCTCGCCGTCCTGCTCCTGCTCGGTGATGATCTGCAACAGCACCTGGCGCGTCAGGTCGTCGCCGGATTTGGCGTCGCGGACTTCGAATTCTTCGCCATCCACGATCAGCTGGCGCACGTCCTCGATCGTGATGTAACTCGAGATCTTGGTGTCGTAGAGGCGGCGGTTCGGGTACTTCTTGATGATCCGCGATGCGGGCATGGAGCCTTTACTCTAAGGAGTACAGTCTCC
>JBKJTC010000262.1:0-3478 GCA_046590925.1 Lysobacteraceae bacterium
GCACTGAAGTGCTGGGCCTGGTCAAGGCGCAGATGGTGAAGAACACCGTCATCGTCCCGGTCGGCAGCAAGGGCGGATTTTTCTGCAAGCAGCTGCCGGATCCTGCCAGCAATCGTGACGCCTGGTTCAACGAAGGCGTGGCCTGCTACAAGCGCTTCATCAACGGCTTGCTGGACATCACCGACAACCTGGCCAATGGCAAGGTCGTGCCGCCCGCCGGTGTGGTGCGCCATGATGGTGATGATCCGTACCTGGTGGTCGCCGCCGACAAGGGCACCGCGACGTTCTCCGACATCGCCAACGCGCACGGGTTCTGGCTCGACGATGCGTTCGCGTCCGGCGGCTCGGTCGGCTACGACCACAAGGGCATGGGCATCACCGCGCGCGGCGGCTGGGAATCGGTCATGCGCCATTTCCGCGCGCTGGGCCGCGATTCGCAGACCCAGGATTTCACCTGCGTCGGCGTCGGCGACATGTCCGGCGACGTGTTCGGCAACGGCATGCTGCTGTCGGAACACATCCGCCTGCTGGCCGCGTTCGATCACCGCCACATCTTCCTCGACCCGAACCCTGATGCCGCGACCTCGTTCGCGGAACGCGACCGCATGTTCAGGCTGCCGCGTTCCAGCTGGGCCGATTACGACGCCTCGCTGATCAGCAAGGGCGGCGGCATCTTTCCGCGTTCTGCCAAGGCGATTCCGCTGTCGCCGGAGATCAAGGCGGTGCTGGGCATCGAATCCGACGCGGCGTCGATGAGCCCGATGGAGCTGATGAACGCGATCCTGAAGGCGCCGGTCGATCTGCTGTGGAACGGCGGCATCGGCACCTACGTCAAGGCCGCCAGCGAAACCCATGCCGATGTCGGCGACCGCGCCAACAACGGCCTGCGCGTCAACGGCGGCGAACTCCGCTGCAGGATGGTGGGCGAGGGCGGCAATCTGGGCCTGACCCAGCTCGGCCGCATCGAAGCGGCACTGAACGGTGTGCTGCTCAACACCGACTTCATCGACAATTCGGCGGGCGTGGACACGTCCGACCACGAGGTCAACATCAAGATCCTGCTCAACGGCGAAGTGCAGCGCAAAAAGCTGACCATGCCTGAGCGCAACAAGCTGCTGGCATCGATGACCGACGAAGTCGCGGCGCTGGTGTTGAACGACAACTACCGGCAGAACCAGGCCCTGAGTCTCATGCAGCGGATGAGTCTGTCGCGCCTCGGCTCCAAGCAGCATTTCATCCGCACGCTCGAATCGCAGGGGCTGCTCGACCGCCAGATCGAATATCTGCCCAGCGACGCCGAGATCGCCGAACGCAAGGCGCGCCGGATCGGCCTGACCCGGCCGGAGCTGTCGGTGCTGCTGTCGTACTCGAAGATCGTGCTGTTCCAGCAACTGCTCGATTCCGACGTGCCGGAAGACCCGTACCTGTCCAAGGAACTGGTGCGCTACTTCCCGGCGCCGCTGCAGAAAAAGTACGCCAAGGCGATGGAACAGCATCGCCTGAAGCGCGAGATCATCGCTACCGCGGTGACCAACTCGCTGGTCAACCGCATGGGCGCGACCTTCGTTTTGCGCATGACCGAAGACACCGGCCGCAGCCCGGGCGAAGTCGCCAAAGCGTTCACCATCACCCGCGAAACGCTGGATGCGCGCGAGCTGTGGACGCAGATCGATGCGCTCGGCGGCACGGTTCCGGAATCGGTGCAGGTCGACGCACTGCAGGTGATCTGGTCGCTGCAGCGTTCGATGACGCGCTGGCTGCTGTCGCGTCCCGGTCCGATTCCGGGCATCGCCACGGCGGTCGAGCGCTATCACGACGGCTTCCGCGAGATCCGCGCCGGCTCGGGCATCCTGCCGCCGACGATGCGGCCGGCCTACGACGCCAGCTACGCCGACTGGCAGGCCAAGGGGCTGCCGGACTCGCTCGCGAAACACCTGGCGGCGCTGCCGTACCTCGAATGGTGCTGCGACATCATCGAAGTGGCGCGCGCGCGCAAGCTCAAACCGGTCGACGTGGCCCGGGCGCACTTCCGCGTGGGCGACGCGCTGAAACTGCCGTGGCTGTATGCGCAGATCGATACGCTGCCGGTCGACGGCCGCTGGCATGCCGTCGCGCGCGGCTCGCTGCGCGACGAACTGGCGGCGCAGCAGCGTCTGTTGACGATGCAGGTGCTGGACGCACCGGGCGCGAATGCCGACGCGAAACTCAAGCACTGGTTCGAACGAGACGACGCTTCGCTGCGTTTCACCCGCAACATGCTCGGCGAACTCGCCGCGCAGAAGACGCTGGATTATCCGACCGCTTCGGTCGCGGTGCGGCGTTTGTCGATGTTGTCGGTCCAAGGCTGAGCCCGGCGCCCGACGCATCCGGATGGTGTCGTTTGCGAACGGCTCCGGGCGACCGGGGCCGTTCGCGTTTGCGGAGACGTTCTGGGGAGGCGTTTTCAGGGAGGTTTGCGGCGGCGCTTCCGGTCGCGCACACCCCTGCGCAGGGATGACGCATCCGCTATCCTCGCGCTGCGGGCCTTCGCCCGCGTCCCGCATGGAGCCCGTGTGACCGCACAGCGAATCGCCTTCCTCGCCAGTCCTACCGTCGATGCGCAGGCCGCGCTCGCGGCGATGACCGCGCGTCATGGCCAATGCGCACCCGGCGAGGCCGACGTGATCTGCGCGCTCGGCGGCGACGGTTTCATGCTGCATACCCTGCATCGTCACGGCGCCCTGGCGCGTCCGGTGTTCGGCATGAAGCTGGGCACCGTCGGTTTCCTGATGAACCAGTTCGAAGAAGACGGTCTGCTCGAACGCATCACCGCGGCCGAACCCGCGAAACTGCGCCCGCTGGAAATGCAGGCGCTGACCGAATCCGGCGCCAGCGTCACCTCGCTGGCCTACAACGAAGTGTCGCTGCTGCGCCAGACCCGCCAGGCCGCGCACATCGCGATCGAACTCAGCGGCCAGACCCGCGTCGACGAACTGATCTGCGACGGGGTGATGGTGGCCACGCCTGCGGGCAGCACCGCCTACAATTTTTCGGCCGGCGGCCCGATCCTGCCGCTGGGCAGCGGCGTGATCGCATTGACGCCGATCGCGCCGTTCCGTCCGCGGCGCTGGCGGGGCGCGCTGCTGAAAGCCGATACCGAAGTGCGCTTCCGCGTGCTCGATACCTTCAAGCGCCCGGTCAGCGCCACCGCCGATTCGCACGAAGTCCGCGACGTGGTGGAAGTGTCCATCCGCGAATCCCGAGACCGCATGGTCACGCTGTTGTTCGATCCCGAGCACAATCTCGAAGAACGCATTCTCAGCGAACAGTTCATGACCTGATGCCTGCTGGGCAGGGAGGAAACCGCGAAGCGGATCCCGCCAGATGCCGATAAGCGGCGCGACGATGGCGTAATCGTCCGGCTCAGATTCGTCGCTCCCCGGTTACGCCCTGCGGGCCTGCTGTTCCGCGCGGGCGATATACTCCCTCCATGGCCGAC
>JBKJTC010000234.1:0-46234 GCA_046590925.1 Lysobacteraceae bacterium
CGGCAGCAGATAACCAGTCTCGCGATCAATCGGTCGAAATCGGCTCATGCACTCAGGCATCCGGGAGAGCGAACGCGATTTTAGCGGGGACGGGGATAGTCCGACAGGCTGCTAGACCCCGGATCGGTCCGTCGTCACGTGGGGGCCATCGATGGGGACATATGCGATCGCCATATCGCCATTCCGACCGCGGACGGTCGCGTCGGCACGCCCCATCCGCCGGCGCCCATGGGCGCGATTCGCGCAATTCGTATCCGAGCCCCGCCCATGACGACACCGTTCGCGGCCCGGAACGGCGCAGCATCGCAGCCACAAGGAATGCCGGCGCGGCTCGCTATCGTATTGATCGAACAGGCATTCATGCCCGGAACCACGCGCATCGTCGCGCTTATTCCAATTCGTCAGCAGTCGCAGGCTTGACATCCCTGGAAACGGCGTGGTTCTCTTCAGTCATGACGCAGCGCAGCATCCCGCATCCGCAACACGCCCCCGCACATCGTGCGGAGCGGGCGCATGCAGGCGCCGCGCACGCCAAGCGCATCGACACCACCGTTATCAACGTCGCGCTCGCGTCGCTCGTTCTTGTCGTCGTCGTCGTCCTTATTACCAACACCACAGGTGCGGGATAGGGTTGAGCGACTGACAACCCGGGTTAACAAAAACCCCCGCCCCTGAAGAAGGTGCGGGGGTTTTCGCGTATCAGGGCCACGGATTTTCAATACAACGTTTTTCGATCACGACGTTCCCGACCACACGCTTCAAGGATTCCGCGACATGCTCAGCGATGCGATCAAACACGGACCCGCCCGCGCGCCGGCGCGCGCCATGCTCCGCGCCACCGGCCTCGACGATGCGGCCATCGCCAGACCTTTCGTCGGGGTGATCCACACCTGGTCCGATGTCTCCCCCTGCAACATCACCCTGCGCGACCTCGCCCAGGACGCGCGCCGCGGCGTGATCGCCGGCGGCGGCACGCCCATCGAATTCAACACCATCGCGGTGACCGACGGCATCGCGATGGGCAGCGACGGCATGCGCGCCTCGCTGGCATCGCGCGAAACCATCGCCGACTCCATCGAACTCGCGGTGACGGGTCATTGCCTGGACGCGATGGTGTTGCTGGTGGGCTGCGACAAGACCATTCCTGCGGCGGCGATGGCCGCGGCGCGGCTGGATATCCCGACGGTGATCCTCTACGGCGGCACGATCATGCCCGGCCGCTGCAAATCGAAAAATGCCGATGGCACCAGCAGCGACCGCGCGCTGACCGTGCAGGACGTGTTCGAAGCCGTGGGCGCGCACGCCGCCGGCAGGATCGACGATGCGGAACTCGATGACATCGAACGCAAGGCCTGCCCCGGCGCAGGCGCCTGCGGCGGCCAGTTCACCGCAAACACGATGGCGATGGTGCTGACCTTCCTGGGCCTGTCGCCGCTGGGCGAGAACGACATTCCGGCCACGCATCCCGAAAAACCGAAAGCCGCCGAACGCTGCGGCGAGCTGGTGATGAAGCTGTTGAACGACGGCGGCCCGACACCGCGGCAACTGCTGTCGCCAGCCGCGCTGCGCAACGCCGCGCGCGCGGTGTCCGCGACCGCAGGCTCGACCAACGCCGCGCTGCACCTGCTGGCGATCGCGCACGAAGCCGGCGTGCGTTTCGATCTGGAAGAATTCGAAGCGGCCAGCGCCAATACCCCGGTGATCGCCGACCTGAAACCGGGCGGCCGCTACACCGCGGCGGAAATGTTCGAACAAGGCGGCACCGCACTGGTGGTGCAGGCACTGCAGATGGCCGGTCTGATCGAGGATATTCCTACCGTTAACAGCAGCACGGCCGCCGACCAAAGTTTTTTTGCGCTCGCGAATGCCGCGACGACATCGCCGACGCAGGACGTGGTGCGTCCGGTCGGCGATCCGATCAAGCCGCGCGGCGGCTATTCGATCCTCTACGGCGACCTCGCGCCGGACGGCTGCATCGTCAAGCTCGCTGGCCACGGCCGCGAGAAGCACGCCGGCCCGGCGCGCGTGTTCGACAGCGAAGAAGCCGCGTTCGCCGCGGTGCAGGCGCGAAAGATCAACGCCGGCGACATCGTGGTGATCCGTTTCGAAGGCCCGGCCGGCGGCCCAGGCATGCGCGAGATGCTCGCGGTGACCGCGGCGCTGGTCGGCCAGGGCCTGGGCAACGACGTCGCCCTGATCACCGACGGCCGTTTCAGCGGCGCCACCCACGGTTTCATGGTCGGCCACGTGTCGCCGGAAGCCGCGCACGGCGGCCCGATCGCGAAGCTGCGCGAGGGCGATCTGGTGACCATCGATGTCGCCTCGCGCCGGCTGGACGTCGCCGCCGATCTGTCCTCGCGCACCGCCGCGCGGATCGCGCCGCGCGTGCGCCACGGCGTGCTGGCGAAATACGCGCGCGACGTGCGCTCGGCGTCGCAGGGCGCGGTGACGTCGCCGGGGTTGCTGGACGACACACGCCGGATCGATGTGGCGTTGACGGTCGATGCGAACGACGAAATCGATCGCGCAGTGCCTGCATAACGAACAAAACAATGTCATCCCGAGCGCAGCGAGGGACCTGCTTTCAAAGCCTAATGAAAAGCGACAACAGGTCCCTCGCTGCGCTCGGGATGACAAGAAATAAACCTCCTCTCAAGACCACGGAAACCAACCATGAACACCTCCACCAACCCCACCATCGCAATCATCGGTTACGGCAGTCAGGGCCGCGCGCACGCGCTGAATCTCCGCGATTCCGGTTTCGATGTCGTCGTCGGCCTGCGCCCGGGCGGTCCCACCGAAGTCAAGGCGCTCGCCGACGGCTTCACCGTGAAAACGCCCGCGGAAGCCGCAGCCGGCGCCGATCTGGTCGCGGTGCTGACCCCGGACATGGTGCAGAAGAAGCTCTACAACGACGTGCTGGCCGCGAATCTGAAACCAGGCGCCTGCCTGCTGTTCGCGCACGGCCTGAACGTGCATTTCGGGATGATCTCGCCGCGTGCCGATCTGGACGTGGTGCTGGTCGCGCCGAAAGGTCCGGGCGCGCTGGTGCGTCGCGAATACGAAATCGGTCGCGGCGTGCCCTGCATCTACGCCATGCACCAGGACACCAGCGGCCGCGCCGAGGAATTCGCGAAACTCTATGCCGCAGGCTTGGGCGGCGCGCGCGCGAACCTCATCAAGACCACGTTCAAGGAGGAAACCGAAACCGATCTGTTCGGCGAACAGGCGGTGCTGTGCGGCGGCGCCAGCGCGCTGGTGCAGGCAGGATTCGAGACCCTGGTGGAAGCCGGATACCAGCCGGAGATCGCGTACTACGAAGTCCTGCACGAACTGAAGCTGATCGTCGATCTGTTCTACGAGGGCGGCATCACCCGCATGCTGGAATTCGTCTCGGAAACCGCGCAGTACGGCGATTTCGTCAGCGGTCCGCGGGTGATCAACGCCGACACCAAGGCGCGGATGAAGGACATCCTGAGCGAGATCCAGGACGGCACCTTCGTGCAGCGCTGGGTGGCGGAATACGACGCCGGGCTGCCGAACTACAAGAAGTACCAGCAGGCCGATCTCGATCACCCGATCGAGAAAGTCGGCAGGGAACTGCGCGCCAAGATGCAGTGGCTGCAGCAGAGTGCACCGCAAACCGCGGCGGCTGCGCCAGACAGCGTGCAGGCCGCTGCGAAACCTTCCACGCATCCCATTGCCGAGACTGCCTGATGAACGGTGCCCGCTGGCTGGTGCAAGCGCTGCTCGCGGAAGGCGTGGACACGCTGTTCGGATATCCCGGCGGCGCGATCATGCCCTTCTACGACGCACTGCACGGATCGCCCCTCAAACACGTGCTGGTGCGGCACGAGCAGGGCGCCTCGTTCGCGGCGAACGGTTATGCGCGCGCCAGCGGCCGCGTCGGCGTCTGCGTCGCGACCTCCGGCCCGGGCGCCTCGAACCTGGTCACCGGCATCGCCGATGCGATGCTGGATTCGGTGCCGATGGTCTGCATCACCGGCCAGGTGGGCACGCCGCTGATGGGCACCGACGCATTCCAGGAACTGGACGTGTTCGGCATGACCATGCCGATCGTGAAGCACAACTTCCTGCCGCGCAGCGTCGACGATCTGCCGAACATCGTCGCCGAGGCCTTCCGTCTCGCGCGCGAAGGCCGTCCCGGCCCGGTGCTGATCGATCTGCCGAAAGACGTGCAGAACGCGGATGCCTCGCATCTGCCCGCGCATACGCCGGCCAGAATCGATGCCGAACCGGGCGCCACCGACGCCGCGCTGCATGCGGCCTTGGCGCAGCTGGCGCTGGCGCAGAAGCCGGTGATCTACGCCGGCGGCGGCATCGCGCTGGGCGATGCGGTGGACGCGTTCCGCGAATTCGTCGATGCCACCCAGATTCCGACCGTGCTGACGCTCAAGGCACTCGGCGCGCTGCCGCATGCGCATCCGCTGAACATGGGCATGCTCGGCATGCACGGCAATCGCGCCGCGAATCTGGCGGTGCACGAATGCGATCTGCTGTTCGTGGTCGGCGCGCGCTTCGACGACCGCGCCACCGGCAAGCTGGCCGAGTTCGCGCCGAACGCGCGCGTGGTGCATCTGGACATCGACGCCTGCGAGATCGGCAAGCTGCGCATCGCCGACGCGCCGGTGCAGGGCGATCTGACGATCAGTCTGCAGCGGATGCTGGCCGCATCGGCCGCGCACCTGCACGGTCGCCACGGGGTCGCGCGTCACGCCTGGCGTGATGCCTGCCTGCACGCGAAGCAGATTGCCGCGCCGCGCTACGACGCACCGGGCGACAGCGTGTACGCGCCGTCGCTGCTGCGGCGGCTGTCGGAACTGGCGCCGGCCGCGATCGTGAGCTGCGACGTGGGCCAGCACCAGATGTGGGTGGCGCAGCACTGGCGCTTCGATCATCCGCGCAATCATCTGACCAGCGGTGCGTTGGGCGCGATGGGTTTCGGCCTGCCGGCCGCGATCGGCGCGCAGATGGTCAAGCCCGACGCGCAGGTGATCTGCGTCAGCGGCGACGGCTCGTTCCTGATGAACGTGCAGGAACTGGCGACGGTCGCGCGCTATCGCCTGCCGGTGAAGATCGTGCTGCTCGACAACCAGGCGCTGGGCATGGTGCGGCAGTGGCAGGAGCTGTTCTTCGAGCGCCGCTATTCCGAGATCGATCTGAGCGACAACCCGGATTTCTGCGCGCTGGCGCTGGCGTTCGGCGTGCAGACGCTGAAGGTCGATCGCGCCGACGATGTCGAAGCCGCGCTGCAGGCGTTGATCGCCGCGCCCGGCCCGATGTTGCTGCATGTCGCGATCGACCAGACCGCGAACGTGTGGCCCCTAGTGCCGCCGAACCGCAACAACAGCGAAATGCTCGATGCCGACGAAGCGACCACGCTGGAACGCATCGCGATGCCCGCGCTGCCGCAAGTCCCGACGTCGACCACGCAGACCTCCGCCCTCTCCCTCCCCACTTCGTCTTAGGAATTCCACCATGCGCTATCGACTCGATCTGACCCTGCGCCAAGCCGAAGGCGCGCTGTCCCGCGTGCTGGGCACCACCGAGCGCCGCGGCTTCCGCCCGCTCGCCGTCGAGGGCGAAACCCGCGCCGATGGCGACCGCTGGCATCTGCAGATGACGGTGGAAGGCGAGCGTTCCGCCGAGGGCCTGCACCAGCAGTTGGCCAAACTCTACGACTGCCTCGATGTGCAGGTGCAGCCATGTCTCTGAGTGCATCCGCCACGCTGGCGGCTCCGGCAGAACGCGCCCCGACGCAGCGAGCCCCCGCGCAGCAGCAGGCCCCCGCACCGCGCGTCGACACCGCTGCAGCGCCAAACACGATCTGGTACGACGGCGAACTGATCGAAAGCGGTCGTCCGCAGGCGAGCGTGCACACCCACGCCCTGCACTACGGCAGCGGCGTATTCGAGGGCATCCGCGCCTACGCCACCAAACGCGGCGCCGCGGTGTTCCGCCTGCCCGAGCATCTGGAGCGCATGCGCAAGGGCGCGGAGCTGCTGGGCATGACCTTCGATGTCGCCGAAGCGACCGAAGCGGTGCTGGCGACGCTGCGCGCCAATCGCCAGGGCGACGCCTACATCCGTCCGCTGGCATGGTACGGCGACGGCAGCTTCGGCCTGGACGTGGCCGGCCATCCGCAGCACCTGATGGTCGCGACCTCGTCCACCAACGTGCATCTGGGCGGCAACCGTACCCGCGTATCGGTATCGAGCTGGCGCCGCAACCCGGCCAGCGCGCTGCCGCCGCTTAAACTGTGCGGCGCGTACGTCAATTCCATCCTCGCGAAGCGCGAAGTGAAAGCGCGCGGCTTCGACGAAGCCATGTTCACCGACGACGACGGCTTCGTGGTCGAATGCACCGGCGCCAATCTGTTCGTCGTCCGCAACGGCCGCGTGACCGCGGTCGAACATCGCGACGCCCTGCCCGGCATCACCCGCGACACGTTGATCCGGTTGATCGGCGCAGAATCGCGGCCGGTGAGCATGGAAGAGCTGCGCGACGCCGATGAAGTCTTCGCCTGCGGCACCGCTGCGGAAGTCACCTCGATCCACGAGATCGATGGACGCGAATACGACCCCGACAGTCCGGTCGCCCGCGAGATCGCCGCCGTCTATGCGCGCACCGTGCGCGGCGAGAGCGCGTGGTCGTCCGGCTGGCTGACGGAGGTCTGAGCGATGCAGAGCGATGTCGTCGGCGATGTCCGCAGTCACGCCACGGTCGGAGCGGGGGATATCCTCGCCGCACAGGCGCGGCTGCGACGCTACCTGCCGCCGACGCCGCTGCATCACGCCGAACGCTTCGGCTGCTGGCTGAAACTCGAAAACCTGCAGCGCACCGGTTCGTACAAGGTGCGCGGCGCGCTGAACGCACTGCTGGCCGCGCACGAACGCGGCGATCACCGCCCGGTCATCGCCGCCTCCGCCGGCAATCATGCGCAGGGTCTGGCCTGGGCCGCGTACCGGCTCAATGTTCCGGCGATCGCAGTGATGCCGCACGGCGCCCCGCAGACCAAGATCGCCGGGGTCGCGCACTGGGGCGCCACCGTGCGCCTGCACGGCGAGACCTTCGACGAAGCGCGCGCATTCGCGATGCAATTGGCCGAACGCAACGGCTATCGCTTCCTGTCCGCGTTCGACGATCCCGACGTGATCGCCGGCCAGGGCACGGTCGGCATGGAGATCGCGTCGCTCGCGCCCGACGTGGTGCTGGTGCCGATCGGCGGCGGCGGCCTGGCCGCGGGCGTCGCGCTGGCGCTGCACGCGCAGGGCGTACGCATCATCGGCGCCCAGGTCGAACACGTCGACGCGATGCATCGCGCCCTGCGCGGCGAACCCGAAGGCCCGCTGCCGGCGGCCACGCTCGCCGACGGCGTGCGCGTGAAAAACCCCGGGCTGCTCACCCGCGAGATCCTCTCGCGCCTGCTCGACGACATCGTGATCGTGCGCGAAGCCGAGCTGCGCGAAACCCTGGTGCGGCTGGCGCTGGAAGAACACGTGATCGCCGAGGGCGCTGGCGCCCTGGCCTTGGCCGCCGGGCGCCGCGTCGCCGGCAAGCGCAAATGCGCCGTAGTATCGGGCGGCAACATCGATGCCGCGGTGCTGGCCGGGCTGCTGGCCGATGTGCGCCCGCGCGCGCCGCGCAAACCGCGGCGTCGTGCGCACGACGATGCCGGCATCAAGCCTGCGGTCGCGAAGCCTGCAGTCGTCAAATCCACGGCGGTCAAATCCACTGTCGTCAAACAGACCGTCATCAAACAGGTTGCCCGCGCCGGCCGGGCGGCGACGCTCTCTCCCGTCGTCGCCCGGCCGGCACTCGCCGCCCTCGCGACAGCGTCGCCCACCGCTTCCGCAACCATTTCACCCCCTTCCGCCCTGGAGGCTTGCGCCTGATGGATACCGACGTTACCCCCGAGGCGCCGGTACGGGTCTCGATCTTCGACACCACCCTGCGCGACGGCGAGCAATCGCCCGGCTGCAGCATGACCGCGAAACAGAAACTGCGGTTCGCGCATGCGCTGACCGAGCTGGGCGTGGACACGATCGAAACCGGATTCCCCGCCAGTTCCGAGAGCGAACTCGCCGCCTGCGCCGCGATCGTGCGCGACGTGCGCGGCGCCACGCTGGCGACGCTCGCCCGCTGCCATGTCGGCGACATCGAAGCCTGTGCGCGCGCGCTCGAAGGCGCGGAACGTCCGCGCATCCATGTCTTCATTTCCACAAGTCCGCTGCATCGCGAGCACAAACTCGGCCTGAGCAAGGCCGAAGTCCTGGAGCGCGCGGTGATGGGCGTCACTCTCGCGCGGCGCCATGTCGACGACGTGGAATTCTCGGCCGAGGATGCGCTGCGGACCGAGCCGGAATTCCTCGCCGAAATCTGCTCGGCGGCGCTGGCCGCGGGCGCGCGCACGCTCAACATCCCCGACACCGTCGGCTACACCACGCCGGGCGAGATCCGCGCGCTGTTCGAGTATCTGCGCGCCAACGTTCGCGATGCCGACAAAGCCATTTTCAGCGCGCACTGCCACGACGACCTCGGCCTGGCGGTGGCGAACAGTCTGGCGGCGATCGAAGGCGGCGCGCGCCAGGTCGAATGCACGATCAACGGCATCGGCGAGCGCGCCGGCAACTGCGCGATGGAAGAACTGGTGATGGCGCTGGAAACGCGCCGCGCGTATTTCGGCGCGACCACCGGCATCCACACCGAGCGGCTGGTTCCCACCTCGCGCCTGCTCACCCGCATCACCGGCATGAACGTGCAGCGCAACAAGGCGATCGTCGGCGCGAATGCGTTCGCGCACGAATCCGGCATCCACCAGCACGGCATGCTCAAGCATCGCGGCACCTACGAAATCCTGCGCCCGGAGGCGGTCGGCTGGGCGAAATCGCAGATGATCATGGGCCGGCACAGCGGCCGCGCCGCGCTCGCCGATCGCCTGCGCGAACTCGGCTTCGCGCTGGAAGAGGCGCAGTTGAACCAGGTATTCGGACGCTTCAAGACCTTGACCGAAAAGAAACGCGAAGTGTTCGATGCCGATCTGGAAGCGCTGGCGCTGGGCATCGATTGCGGTACCGGTAACAGCATGGTCATCGGTGGATGGCGGCTGAACCGCCTGCACGTCAGCACCGGCGTCGGCGATGGCACGCTGCCCACGGCCAGCGTCGAACTGAGTTCGCCAGACGGCGAGCGCGTGACCGAAGCGGCGACGGGCGACGGCCCGGTGCATGCGCTGTTCGCGGCGCTGGCGCGCGGCACCGGCATCCATCTGGATATCGAAAGTTACCAGGTGTCCAGCGTCACCACCGGCGACGACGCGCAGGGCCAGGCCAGCCTCACCGCACGCGTTCGCGACGCGCACGGCGGCGTTGATGAAATCACCGGCTCCGGCACCAGCACCGACATCCTCGAAGCCAGCGCGCAGGCGTGGCTGGACATCGTCAATCGTGTGCATCGCCGCACTTCGCCGGCAGCCGTTGGCGCCGCAGCGATGCCCGGGGCGCCGTCGAAAGAAGTCCTGAGCGCCACCGCGTGACCCGCATGCAACCAGTTTCCAGCACAGACCATGCCCGCTTGCCCCCTTTGAAAGAAAGGGTTGTCGATTGCCGCTTATCCTCTTTGAAAAAGAGCGGCGCCGACTCCCGCTTACCCCCTTTGAAAAAGGGGGTCGTCGATCGCACCGCGATCGGCGGGGGGATTTGCTCTGCGGCGACTCCGCAAATCCCCCGTCCTCGCTGCGCGAGGCCCGCCCCCTTTTCCAAAGGGGGCAAGAGCAGAGGCGATTCCGCGTGTGAGCAGCATGTCAAGCTCCGGCCCTTGCTCCGAGGGCCTGCCCGCCAATCCTCCGAAGGCGTTCATCGCCGCTTACCCCCTTTGAAAAAGGGGGTCGCCGATCGCACCGCGATCGGCGGGGGGATTTGCTTTGCGGCGACGCCACAAATCCCCCGTCCTCGCTGCGCGAGGCCCGCCCCCTTTTCCAAAGGGGGCAACATCAAGGGCGATTCCGCGCGTATTCCGCTCCCCGGGATCCATCCGTTCTTCATCGAGCCTTCTCCATGACTCCCGATCCGCAAATACAACAGCCGAAAACCCTGTTCGAGAAACTGTGGGATGCGCACGTCGTCGTACCGGAAACCGCCGATGCGCCCGCGGTGCTCTACATCGACCTGCATCTGATCCATGAAGTGACCACGCCGCAGGCGTTCGCCGAACTGGATACGCGCGGCCTGCCGGTGCGCCGGCCCGGGCGCACGAAAGGCACGCTCGACCATTCCACGCCGACCACGCCGCCGGACAACACCGGAAAGCTGGATTACTACACGCCAGACGCCGAAAAACAGGTGCGCACCCTGCGCGAGAACTGCGCACGGTTCGGCGTGGAGTTGTTCGATTTCGGCAGCGATCACCGCGGCATCGTGCACGTGATCGGGCCGGAACTGGGCCTGACCCAGCCGGGCATGACCATCGTCTGCGGCGACAGCCACACCGCCACGCATGGCGCGTTCGGCGCGCTGGCCTTCGGCATCGGTACCAGCGAAGTCGGCCACGTGCTGGCGACCCAGTGCCTGCTGCAGCGCAAGGCGAAGACGCTGGCGATCGAGGTCGAAGGCGAACTCGGCGTCGGCGTGACCGCAAAGGATCTGATCCTGCACATCATCGGCGCGATCGGTGTCGATGGCGGCACCGGCCACGTCATCGAATACCGCGGCAGTGCGATCCGCGCGCTGTCGATGGAAGAACGCATGACCGTCTGCAACATGTCGATCGAAGCCGGCGCCCGCGCCGGACTGATCGCGCCCGACGAGGTGACGTTCGACTATCTCGCGAACACGCCGCGCGCGCCGCAAGGAGATGATTTCGCGCGCGCGGTCGCGCAGTGGCGCACGCTGCGCAGCGACGACGGCGCGCGTTTCGACCGCGTGGTCCGCATCGATGCGCGCGACATCAGGCCTACGGTCACCTGGGGCACGCATCCCGGGCAGGTCACCAGCATCGACGCCAAACTGCCGGTCGCGAACGATGCCGATACCCAGCGCGCGCTCGACTACATGCGTTTCCCCGGCGGCAAGTCGCTGGCCGGGCAGCCGGTCGACGTGGTGTTCGTCGGCAGTTGCACCAACGGCCGGCTGAGCGATCTGCGCCAGGTCGCCGAAATCCTCCGCGACCATCGCGTGCATCCGCGCGTGCGCATGCTGGTGGTGCCGGGCTCGGTGCAGGTGCAGCGCGCCGCGGAAGCCGAAGGCATCGACCGCATCGTCCGCGCCGCCGGCGCGGAATGGCGCGAGCCGGGCTGTTCGATGTGCATCGCGATGAACGGCGATCTGGTCGCGCCCGGACAGCTCGCGGTGTCCACCAGCAACCGTAACTTCGAGGGCCGCCAGGGTCGCGAGGCGCGCACCGTGCTGGCCTCGCCGTATACCGCCGCCGCCTGCGCCGTCGCCGGTCACGTCGTCGATCCGCGCAGCTATCTGCAGAAGGACGCGGCATGAGCGCCGTCCCGCCCAACCATGCGCCGCTGACGCACGTCCATTCGCGCACCGCATGCCTGCCCGACAGCAATATCGATACCGACCGCATCATCCCGGCGCGCTTTCTCACCACCACGTCGCGCGAAGGCCTGGGCAAATTCGCGTTCAACGACTGGCGCTATCGCGAAGACGGCAGCCCCGATCCGGCGTTCGCACTTAACGCACCAGAAGCTCAGGGCGCGCAGATCCTGGTGACCGGCCGCAATTTCGGCTGCGGTTCCTCGCGCGAACACGCGCCGTGGGCGCTGCGCGACTTCGGCCTGCGCGCGGTGATCAGCGCCGAAATCGCCGACATCTTCCGCAGCAACGCGCTGAAGAACGGGCTGCTGCCGGTGGTGCTGGACGCCGCTGTGGTCGACGAATTGCTGGCGAAGCCGGGCATCGAACTCGACATCGATGTCGCCGCCGGCAGCGTGACGCTGCCCGACGGCCGCAGCTACACGTTCCCGATCGACGGCTTCGCGCGCACCTGTCTGCTCGAAGGCGTCGATCAGCTCGGCTATCTGCTGAAACACAGCGCTTCCATTGAAGCTTTCGAGGATTCCCATCATGCCAACTGACATCAGACCTGCCGACATCAGGCACGCCAACATCGTGGTTTTGCCGGGCGACGGCATCGGCCCCGAAGTGACCGCCGCCGCGGTCGCCGTGCTGCAGGCCATCGCACGCCGTTACGGCCATACCTTCGATTTCCACACCCGCCTGATCGGCGGCGCTGCGATCGACGCCGAGGGCACCGCACTGTCGGACGCGACGCTCGATGCGTGCCGCAAGGCCGACGCGATCCTGCTCGGCGCGGTCGGCGGCCCGAAGTGGTCCGATGGTGCAGTGCGTCCGGAGCAGGGCTTGCTGAGACTGCGCAAGGAACTCGGCCTGTACGCCAACCTGCGCCCGGTGAAGACCCATCCGGTCGCGCTGACCGCATCGCCGATCAAATCGCATCTGCTCACCGGCGTGGACATGATCGTGGTCCGCGAACTCACCGGCGGCGTGTATTTCGGACAGCGCACGCGCACCGACACCCGCGCGACCGATCTGTGCGAATACACGGTCGAGGAGATCGAACGCGTCGTGCGCCGCGCCTGCGCGCTGGCGCGCGAGCGCAGCCAGTATCTGGTTTCGGTCGACAAGGCCAACGTGCTGGAAACCTCGCGGCTGTGGCGGCAGGTCGCGACCCGGGTCGCGCGCGACGAGTTCCCCGACGTGCGTCTGGAACATCAACTGGTCGACAGCATGGCGATGCATCTGATCGCGCGTCCGCGCGAATACGACGTCATCGTCACCGAAAACATGTTCGGCGACATCCTCACCGACGAAGCGTCGATGCTGGCCGGTTCGATGGGCCTGCTGCCGTCGGCATCGCTCGGCGCAGGCCGACTCGGGCTGTACGAGCCGATCCACGGTTCGGCGCCGGACATCGCCGGTCGCGGCATCGCCAATCCCTGCGGCGCGATCCTCAGCGCGGCGATGCTGCTGCGGCATTCGCTGGGGCTGGAGGCCGAAGCCCGCTGTATCGAAGGCGCGGTCGCCGATGCCATCGACAATGGGGCGCTGACTGCGGACCTCGCGCCCGCGGGCACTGCCATCGGCACAGCCGCAATGGCCGCCGCGGTGATCGCGAGGCTGGAAGTGGACTGCGTCGCCGTGGAGCTGCGGGATTAATCTCGTCTGTAGGGCGGGCCCAGGCCCGCCATCGCGACGGTTCCGCTCGCGACAGACAACGGTTGAAACCGATTCGATCATTGCAAGGTCATCGGATAATCCGCAATGGCGGGCCTGGGCCCGCCCTACGGCGCTGCGTCGCCGTGGAGCTGCGGGATTGACGTATCCCCGTAGAGCGGGTCGTGCCCGTACCTGGAAAAATCATTTGACGCGCCGCCCACGGATCGTTTACACCTGATGCCATGCACCGCCGCACCGCCATCGCCGCTTCCTTCATCCGCGTTCCGCGCGGAACGACGGCTGTGATCACGATGATCTCGACCACCACCGGCACCGGTACTGGTACCACCAGCGGTGCGGGCTGCGGCAGCGAAACGGAATAACCCCTTCGACCTTCGCCCCGCACCCCAACAGGGTCGCGGGGCCAGCCCGCGAACCCAGGGCCGCGGGGCTCCCCACTGGAGCCTCATCATGGATTCGCCCGCACCACACCGCAATGCCGCACATGCCGCGCAGCAACCCGCGGATGCGCCTTATCGCGCACATAAATTCGGCGGCAGCAGCGTCGCCGATGCCGACCGCTATCGACATGTCGCCGATCTGCTGCAGACCGCGCCCCAGCCGCGTGCGGTGGTGGTTTCGGCGATGCAGGGCGTCACCGATGCGCTGACTGCGCTGGCGCAATCCGCGGCTGCCGGCCACGACTGGCAGCATGCGTGGTCGACATTGCGCGACAAGCATCTCGCCACCGCTGACCGCCTCGACGCGGGCGACAAGCACGCACTGATAGCGTGGCTCGACGCTGAATTTTCCGCACTGTCGGCGCTGCTCAGCCGCATCGCCGAGGAGGGCGCACAGACTTCGAAATCCTTGGCCGCGCCCCCGCTGCCCGCTCACGATTTCGCCGCGGTGCAGTGCCTGGGCGAAGTGTGGTCGTCGCGGCTGCTGCAGGCCGCGCTCGGCGGCGAAGCGGCGGGCTGGGCGCAGTTGGACGCACGCGAGGTGCTGGTGGTGCATCCGGGCGAACTCGGCGTCGGCGTCGACTGGGCGCAGTCCCGCGAACGTTTCGCCGACTGGCGTACGCGCCATCCGCAGCGCGACGTGGTGATCACCGGCTTCGCCGCGCGCGACGGCGCGGGCCGCATCGCCACGCTCGGCCGCAACGGCAGCGACTATTCCGGCGCGATCTTCGCGGTGCTGTTCGGCGCCGAAGACCTGACCATCTGGACCGATGTCGACGGCGTGCTCAGCGCCGATCCGCGGCTGGTGCCCGACGCGGTGTGCCTGCCCTCGATGTCCTATGCCGAAGCCTGCGAACTGGCGTATTTCGGCGCGAAAGTGCTGCATCCGCAGACGATGGCGCCGGCGATGCAGGCCGGCCTGCCGATCCTGATCCGCAATTCGCGCAATCCCGCCGCGCCGGGCACCCGGATCGCCGCGGACAACCCTGCGTCGACCAGCGATGCCTTGACCAGCGATGCCTCGACCAACGATTCGCCGGTCAAGGGCCTCAGCGTGGTGCGCGACATGGCGGTGCTGGAACTCAGCGGCGCCGGCCTGATCGGCGTACCCGGCACCGCCGAGCGCATGTTCGCCGCGCTGCACGCCGCCGGCGTGTCGGTGACCATGATTTCGCAGGGCTCCAGCGAGCATTCGATCTGCTGCGTGGTGACCGCCGCACAGGCCGAGCGTGGGCGCGATGCGGTTCGCGACGCGTTCGCGGATGCCATCGCCAACGGTCAGGTCGAAGGCATCGACGCCACGTTCGGCATCGCCGTACTCGCCGCGGTCGGCGACGGCATGGTCGGCATGCCCGGCGTGTCGGCGCGATTGTTCGAAGGCCTGGCGCGGGCCCGCGTGAACATCCGCGCGATCGCCCAGGGCGCGAGCGAACGCAACATCTCGGTCGCGGTCGCCGATGCCGATGCCGTGCGCGGGCTGCGCGCCGCGCACAGCGCGTTCTGGCTGTCGCCGGCCACGCTGTCGGTGGGGCTGATCGGTCCCGGCAACGTCGGTCGCGCCCTGCTCGCGCAGCTGGCGGACGCGCTGCCGCGTTTCGCCGACGAATCGAAAATCGAACACCGTCTCGACCTGCGCCTGCGTGCGGTGGCGAGCAGCCGCAGCATGGTGCTGAACGGTGCGCGCCTGGATCCCGCCACCGCGGTCGATGCGCTTGCCGCAGACAACGCCGAAACGCTGGATCTCGATCGGTTCGCCGCGCACGTCCGCGCCGAGCATCTGCCGCACGCGCTGATCGTCGACTGCAGCGGCAGCGATGCGGTCGCCGCGCGCTATCCGGAATGGCTGGCGGCGGGCATCCACGTGGTCACCCCGAGCAAACATGCCGGCAGCGGCGACTGGGCGCGCTACCGCGCGATCCGCGACGCCGAGAAACATGGCGGGCTGTTCCGCTACGAAGCCACCGTGGGCGCCGGGCTGCCGGTGATCCAGACGCTGCGTTCACTGCTCGATACCGGCGACGCGCTGACCGGCATCGAAGGCGTGCTCTCCGGCACGCTCGCCTGGCTGTTCAATCGTTACGACGGCAGCGCGCCGTTTTCGGAACTGGTCGCCGAAGCGCGCGCGCTGGGCTACACCGAGCCCGACCCGCGCGACGACCTCAGCGGCACCGATGTCGCGCGCAAGCTGGTGATCCTGGCCCGCGAAGCCGGCGCATCGCTGTCGCTGGCGGATGTCGAGATCGAAAGTCTGGTGCCGGCACCGCTGCGCGACGTGTCGCGCGACGAATTCCTCGCGCGTCTGCATGAGCTCGACGCGCCGATGCAGGCACGACTGGACGCGGCGCGCGCGCAGGGACGCAGCCTGCGGTATCTGGCGCAGCTCGACGCCAACGGCCGCGCGCGCGTGGGCTTGGCGATGCCCGAACCCGGCCACGCCAGTCTTTACAGCCGGCTCACCGACAACCTGATCCAGTTCCGCACCCGGCGCTATGCGCACAACCCGCTGGTGGTGCAGGGCCCGGGCGCGGGCGCCGACGTGACCGCGGCGGGCGTGTTCGGCGATATTCTTGCGATCGCACGCACGCTCGGAGCCCGCGCATGAATGCCTCCCCGGCAGATGCAGAACCAAAGCGGAACAGATACGAAGCCCGCGCGTTCGCGCCCGCGAGCGTCGGCAATATCGGCGTCGGTTTCGATCTGCTCGGCCACGCCATCGAGGGCCCGCGCGACATCGCCATCGTCCGCCGCATCGACGCACCGGAAGTGCGCATCGTCGCGATCCGCGGCACGGTGGTCGGTGCGGACGCGCTGCCGCTCGACGCCGAACGCAACACCGCCGGCCGCGCATTGATCGCGCTGCGCGATGCGCTGGCGTTGCCTTACGGTTTCGAGATCGAACTGGAGAAAGGCATTCCGCTCGGCTCCGGCCTCGGCGGTTCGGCGGCATCCTGCGTCGCCGCGCTGATCGCCGCGAACGCGGTCCTCGGTGCGGATGGCAGGAGCGAGCCGCTGTCGCGCGACGCGCTGTATCCCTTCGCGCTGCAGGGCGAGGCCGTGGCCAGCGGCAGTCTGCACGGCGACAACGTCGCGCCGATGCTGCTCGGCGGCGTGGTGCTGGCGACGCAGGAGCGGATGATCCCGCTGTCGGTGCCCAGCTGGCTGTACGCCGTGGTGACGCATCCGGATCAGGTACTGGAAACCCGGCGCGCGCGCGCCGCGCTGGCCGACCCCTATCCGCTGTCGCAGTTCGTCGTGCAGTCCACGCATCTGGCGCTGTTCCTCACCGGCCTGCAGCGCGGCGACGCGCGGATGATCCACGAAGGTTTGAACGACGTGCTGGTGGAACCGCGCCGCGCCGCGCTGATTCCGGGCTTCGCAGCGGTGAAACAGGCCGCGCTGGATCACGATGCGCTGGGCGCCAGCATCTCCGGCGCCGGCCCCAGCGTGTTCGCGTGGTTCGCGTCGAAAGCGAAAGCAGAAGCGGCCGCACCGGCGATGCGCGCTGCGTTCGCGGCGGCCGGCTACGACGCCCGCGCCTACGTTTCGCCGGTCGCGGCGCCGCGCGCTGAGGTGCTGCCGTGAAGTTCGTCAGCACTCGCGGCAAAACGCCGGCGACCGCGATCGACGATGCATTGATCGCCGGGCTCGCGCCCGACGGCGGGCTGTATGTGCCGGAGCACATTCCGGTATTCGAAGGTGGATGGTTGCCTTCGATGAAGCTCGCCGATACCGCGACGCGCGTGCTCGCGCCTTATTTCGCCGGATCCCGACTGCGCGATGCGCTAGAGGCGATCTGCACGCGCGCCTACGATTTCGACGCGCCGCTGGTGACGATGCGCGGAGACGGCGATTCGCTGCTGGAACTGTTCCACGGCCCGACCGCGGCATTCAAGGATTACGCCGCGCGTTTTCTCGCCGAAGCCCTGGCCGGCCTGCGCGCCGACGACGCGCCCGTCACCACCATTCTGGTCGCGACCTCGGGCGATACCGGCGCCGCGGTCGCCGGTGCGTTCCATCGCCGCCCGGGATTCGAGGTCGTCATTCTGTATCCCGACGGCCGCGTGTCGCCGCGGCAGGCGCACGGGCTGGAATGCTGGGGCGACAACGTCCGCACCTTCCGCGTCGACGGCAGTTTCGACGACTGTCAGCGGATGGCGAAAACTGCGCTGTCCGACCGCGATCTGCGCGAACGCATGGCGTTGACGTCGGCCAACAGCATCAGCCTGGGCCGGCTGCTGCCGCAGGTCGCCTACTACGCGCATACCGCGCTTGCACTTCACGCACGGCACGGCGAAGCACTCAACCTGATCGTCCCTACCGGCAATCTCGGCAACGCCGCGGCGGCGTTCGTCGCGAAGCGGATGGGGCTGCCGATCGGCGAGATCGTGCTGGCCAGTAACGCCAACGATGTGTTGCCGCGCTATTTCGCCGGCGGCGATTACGCGCCGGAAGCGACGAAAGCCACGCTCGCGAACGCGATGGACGTCGGTGCGCCGAGCAATTTCGAACGCCTGCGTCATTGGCACAGCGACGATGCGTCCCTGCGCGCGGCGGTGTCGGCGCATGCGGTCGACGACGCGACCATCCGCGCGACCATCGCGGCGGCGGCAGAACGCCACGGCGTCCTACCCTGCCCGCACACCGCCTGCGGTCTGCACGTCCTTGAAACCTTGCGTTCGCAGGGCGATACGCGCCCGTGGACCGTGGTGGCGACCGCGCATCCGGCGAAATTCGACACCATCGTCGAACCGCTGGTCGGTCATCCGGTCGCACTGCCGCCCGCGCTGGCGGCCTGTCTGGCGCGGCCCGCGCACGGCGAAGCGCTGGCGACGGACGATGCGGCGCTGCGCGAGCGATTGTTGATCCTGTAGAGCGGCCTTCAGGCCGCTTTCTGCGGATGCCTGTGTATGAAGCAGCGGCCTGAAGGCCGCTCTACGTGTCTGTGGGCAGCGTGTTCGTCGGCGAAAAATCGCGATCCGGGCCGCCTGCGGCGGGAGGGGGAGGGAACCGCAAGCGACCCGGATGCGAAAGCGTTGTGCGTCTCAGCCGCCGACGGGCGCGGTGCGCGCCTCGCTGGCGCGCACCCGGAACCACGCCGCATACAGCGCGGGCAGGAACAGCAGCGTCAGTGCGGTCGCCACGATCAAACCGCCCATGATCGCCACGGCCATCGGCCCGAAGAATGCGCTGCGCGACAGCGGCACCATCGCCAGGATCGCGGCCAGCGCGGTGAGCACGATCGGCCGGAAACGACGCACGGTCGATTCGACGATGGCGGTCCAGCGGTCGTGGCCACTGGCGATGTCCTGTTCGATCTGGTCGATCAGGATCACCGAGTTGCGCATGATCATGCCCGACAGCGCGATCACGCCCAGCATCGCGACGAAACCGAACGGCACCCGGAACACCAGCAGGAACAGCACCACGCCGATCAGGCCGAGCGGCGCGGTCGACATCACCAGCAGCACACGCGAAACGTTGCGCAACTGCAGCATCAACAGCGTGACCACCACGAACAGGAACAGCGACATGCCGGCCTTGATCGAATCCTGGCCGCGCGCGGAATCCTCGACGCTGCCGCCGGTGGCCATGAGATAGCCGGCCGGCAGCGAGGCGCGGATCGCCTCCAGGGTCGGATCGATCTGCCCGACCACCGTCGCCGGCGTCGGTCCGTTGACGATGTCCGCGCGCACGGTGACGGTGGGCAGCCGGTTGGGATGCCAGATCACGCCGTCCTCGAACACCGACTCCAGGCGCGCGATCTGCATCACCGGCACGACCTTGCCGCTGGCGGTGGGCACCGCGAGGCTGCCCAGCAATTCCAGGCGCGCGCGCTCGTCCTCGGGGCCGCGCAGCAGAATGTCGATCAGTTCGTTGTCTTCGCGATAGGTGCTGACGTGCAGCCCGGACAGCGAGCTGGACAGGAAATTCGCGACCTGCTCCGTGCTCACGCCCAGCGCGCGCGCGCGATCCTGATCGATGACCAGCCGCATCACCTTGCTCGGCTCGTCCCAGTCCAGATTGACGTTGATCACGTTCGGATTGGCGCGGATTTCCGCCATGACCCGGTATGCGATCTCGCGCACGCGCTCGACGTGTTCGCCGGAGACGCGGTACTGGATCGGATAGCCCACCGGCGGACCGTTCTCCAGCCGCGTGACCCGCAGCTGCAATTCCGGGAACTGCTGCCGCACCTCGCCCATCATCCAGTCGCGCAGGATTTCGCGGGCCTCGATGTCCTTCGTGCGCACCACGAACTGGCTGAAATGCGTCTGCGGCAGCTGCTGGTCCAGCGGCAGATAGAAGCGCGGCGAACCTGTACCGATGTACGCGGTATAGGTTTCCACTTCCTTGCGCGCCGCCAGCAGTTTTTCCAGCTTGCGCGCGGCCCGATCGGTCGCCTTGAGCGAACTGCCTTCCGCGAGCTCGATGTCGACCATCAGTTCGAGCCGCGTCGAATCGGGAAAGAACTGCTGGGGAATGAAACGGAACAGCGCAAGCGATATCACGAACGCAGCCACCGTGCCCCCGATCACCAGCCAGCGCCTGAGGATGCACCAGCGCACCACGGCGCGGAACCGCCGGTAGAACCCGGAATGGTAGGGATCGTGCGCATGCGCGCCTTCGACCATGATCGGCGCCGGGCCCAGGATGCCCGCGTACTGCGGCCAGCGGTCGGCCAGACGTTGGCGAAAGGCGCGGATGCGCCCTTCCAGCGAGCGCGGTTTCGGCACCGCATGCGGGTCGGGCAGCATCTTGTCGCCGAGATACGGGATGAACAGCACCGCCGCCACCCACGACACCAGCAGCGCGATGGTGACGACCTGGAACAATGAGCGCGTGTATTCGCCGGTGCTCGATGCGGCGGTGGCGATGGGCAGGAAGCCGGCAGCGGTGACCAGCGTACCGGTGAGCATCGGAAACGCGGTGGTTTCGTAGGCGAACGCGGCCGCGCGCAGGCGCGAATAGCCCTGCTCCATCTTGATCGCCATCATCTCGACCGCGATGATCGCGTCGTCCACCAGCAGGCCGAGCGCCAGCACCAGCGCGCCCAGCGAAATCTTGTGCAGGCCGATGCCGAAGTACTGCATCGCGGCGAAGGTCATCGCCAGCACCAGCGGAATGGTCACGGCCACGATCAGCCCGGTGCGCAGGCCGAGCGAGAAAAAGCTCACCAGCAGCACGATGATCACCGCCTCGGCCAGCACGCGCACGAATTCGCCGACCGAATCGCGCACCGCCGCGGGCTGATCGGCGATGCGGTGCAGATTCATGCCCAGCGGCAGCGAGCGCTGCAGGCGTTCGGTTTCGGCATCCAGCGCCTTGCCGAGCTGCAGGATGTCGCCGCCGGGTTTCATCGACACCGCGATCCCGACCGCGTCCTCGCCCATGTAGCGGATGCGCGGCGCGGCGGGATCCGCGTAGCCGCGCTTGATCTCGGCGATGTCGCCCAGGCGCACCGTGCGGTCGCCGGCGCGGATCGGAAACTGGCGGATCTGTTCCACCGACGCGAACGCGCCGCTGACGCGCAGTCGCACGCGGTCGGTGGCGGTCTCGAAGAATCCTGCAGAGGTCACCGCATTCTGTTCGGCCAGCGCCTGCTGCACGACCGGCAACGGAATGCCCAGCGTGGCCAGTTTGGTGTTGGACAGCTCGATCCAGATCTTTTCGTCCTGCAGACCCAGCAATTCGATCTTGGCCACGTCCGGGACGCGCTGCAGTTCCAGTTCGAGGCGCTCGGCGTAATCCTTCAGCAGTGCGTAGTCGAATCCCTTGCCGCTGATCGCGTAGATATTGCCGTAGGTGTCGCCGAATTCGTCGTTGAAGAACGGGCCAACCGCGCCCTGCGGCAGGGTCGGGCGGATATCGCCGACTTTCTTGCGCACCTGATACCAGAGATCGGGCAATTCGCTGCTGTCCATCGAATCGCGCGCGATGAAGAACACCTGCGATTCGCCCGGGCGCGAATACGAGAGCAGTTCCTCGTAGTTGCCCGTTTCCATCAGCTTCTTTTCGATGCGGTCGGTGATCTCGCGCGAGACTTCCTCGGCGGTGGCGCCCGGCCACGCGGTCCTGACCACCATCACTTTGAAAGTGAACGGCGGATCCTCCGATTGACCCAGACTGCGATACGACCAGGCGCCGACGATCGCCAGCACCAGCATTATGTAGAGCACCAGCGAACGGTTCGCCAGCGCCCATTCGGAGAGGTTGAATCTGCGCATGGTCAGGGGATCCCGCGCTTCGTGGCGTCTGCCGCACTGATGACAGCCTCTGCCGCAGCGTGATTGCCCCCATCCCATCCTTCCCCCGCAGGCGGGGGAAGGGGAGCGATTGCCGTGCGGTAGGCGCTTCGAAGACCGGATGCTGCAACGTTCATTTCGGAAGCTCCGGTCAGTTCGGACTGATGGGGCGATTGCTGCGATCGACCGGCAGCACCGGCTGACCCTCATGCAGCAGATGACCGCCGGCCATCACCACCCACTCGGTCGGCTTCAGCCCGGACAGCACCGCCACGCCATCCGCGGCGTAGGGACCGATGCCCACCGGCGCGCGGCGGGCCTTGTTGACCTTGGGATCCACGGTCCAGACCACCGCCTGACCCTTGTCGCCGCGATGCAGGGCGGACAGCGGCAGACGCAGCGCGTCGCCGCTCAGTGCGGCCGGGATGTACACACGCGCGCTCTGGCCCAGATCGACGCGGGCGGCATCGCCTTCCAACGTGGCGCGTGCGGCATAGGTTCGCGCCTGCGGGTCGGCCGCGGGTGCGATTTCGCGGATGCGGCCGGGGATCCGCTCGCCCTGCGCGCTCCACAGTTCGATCACCACCGCCTGGCCGACCTTGAAGTCGCGGATGCCCGATTCCGGCAGCGCGAACGCGACCTCGCGGCCGCCATCGGCCGCCAGCCCGAACACCGCTTGCCCGGCCGCCACCACCTGCCCGGCTTCGACCTGACGGCTGGCGACGACGCCATCCTGCGGCGCGCGCAGTTGGCTGTAAGCGGCCTGATTGCGCGACAGATCGAACTCGGCGCGGGCGGCACGGGCCTGGCCTTCGGCCGCGCGCAGCGCAGCGGTCTGCTGATCCAGCGCGGCGCGGCTCACCAGTTGATCCTTCGACAGGCTGGCGGTGCGCGCATGATCGGCGCGGGCGCGGGTGAGCTGGGCATCGGCCGCGGTCAGCTCCGCCTGCAGCGCTTCGACCTGCAGGCGCAGGTCGCCGGGATCGAGTTCGGCCAGCAGATCGCCTCTGCGCACCCGGTCGCCCACGTCCACCAGACGGCGCACCAGCTTGCCGCCGACCCGGAACGAGAGCGCAGCTTCCTCGCGGGCGCGGATCTCGCCGGCATAGGCGCTGAGGCCATCGGCGCCATGCCCGGTCGCGGCGTCCGCACGGGCCACCAGCACCGGCCGCGGCGGCTGCGACACCTTTTCGCCGTTGCCGCAGGCGGCAAGCGCGGCGGCGAGCACCACCAGACCTGCCATCCTGGAACATGCCGTCCTCAAACATGCCGTCCTCAAACATGCCGTTCTGAAGCCCGCCATCCTGATTACTGCTGCACAACGCATTGCCATGGCCGCCTCAAGCTATCCGGAAGATCTGGGGAAAGATCCTCCGGGTGGAGTGTTCCGATGAACGGATCTGGATTAGTAAACTCGCTGGTATCGTATAAATAACATACCAATTAGTCTAGTATTAAAAGCATGGTCGTTTCGAACCCCAATCCCCCGACTCCCGAACCCGCCAAACCAGCCGGCCCCGGGCGCCCCAAGGATCTCGGCAAGCGCGCCGCGATCCTGGAGGTGGCCAAGCGCCTGTTCAGTCAGCACGGTTTCGACGGCGTGAGCATGGACCAGATCGCGGCCGAGGCCGGGGTTTCCAAACTCACCGTCTACAGTCATTTCGGCGACAAGGAATCGCTGTTCAGTTCCGCCATCCGCGCCAAATGCGAGGAACAACTGCCGTCGGCGCTGTTCCTGGCCGGCCTGAAAGGCAGCCTGCGCGAACAGCTCACCGCGATCGGGCACGCGTTTTTCCTGCTGATCACCAGCGAGGAAGCCATCGCGATGCACCGCATGATGATGATGCCCGGCACCGGCGACAGTCACGTCCGCGAGCTGTTCTGGCAAGCCGGACCACAGCAGATCAAGGATGTCTTCGTCGATTTCCTGCGCTCCCGGGTCGCGCGCGACGAACTGCGGATCCCGGATATCGCGCGCGCCGCCTCGCAGTTCCTGTGCCTGATCAAGGGGGAATTGCATATGCAGATGCTCTGCGGCATGTGCTGCGGAACGCCCGACGGCGACGTCGAACGCCATATCGAAGCCACCGTGGACCTGTTCCTGAGCGCTTACGGCCATGCTGCATGCGGCGATGCCGCCGGGATCTCGAATTGATCCGCCCGATGCGCCCCCGCCGTGCTCTGTGTCCCGGTGACTTCCGGCACTCAGCGGGCAAGCCCGCTTGCGGCGATCCTGCGCCCCGTGGCAGCGATGTCGTCGTGGCAGGGCCATCCCGGTAAACTTCATCCCGGTAAACTTCATGCCGGTAAACGTCAGGCCCGATCACCCGTTCCCACCGCAGCCAGCGCCGCAAGAGACCTTTGAGATGACGATCGATTACGCCAAAGCACGCGAAACCATGGTCGAACAGCAGGTTCGGCCGTGGGAAGTGTTCCAGCCCCGGGTTCTCGAGACCCTGGCGCGGCTGCCGCGCGAACGGTTCGTGGTCGAGGCGCACCGCGCCCTCGCCTACTCCGATCTGGCGCTGCCGATCGGCCACGGCGAGTCGATGATGAAACCGGTGCTGGAAGGCCGCACGCTGCAGGCGCTGTCGATCACCGCCGGCGAAGATGTGCTGGAGATCGGCACAGGCAGCGGGTATCTGTCGGCCTGCCTCGGCAGTCTGGCCCGCGACGTGGTCAGTCTGGAACGGCATGCCGATCTGGCCCAGACCGCGCGCGCGCGGCTGCAGGCGCAGAGCATCGGCAACGTCCGCATCGACACCATCGACGCCCTGCAGTGGGACAGCGAACGCAGGTTCGACGCGATCTGCGTCGGCGGCGCGGTCGCCACGGTCCCCTCGCGTTTCCTGCAGTGGCTGCGTCCGGGCGGCCGCATGTTCGTGATCCACGGGCTGGCGCCGGCGATGGAAGCCGCGCTGGTCCGACATGCCGACAACGCTGCCGGTTTCCAGGTCGAATCGCTGTTCGAGACCGAACTTCCGTACCTCGTCGGCGCCGCACCTGTCCCACAATTCCAGCTGTGAGCCGCCTGCACGGCACGTTGCCGACCGCGGATCGTTCAATACCTAAAAGGAAGACCATGACTCGCCGCCCGCTCGCCTTTGCCCTCGCCCTGCTGGTACTGCCGCTCGGCGCACAGGCCGAAGATCTGCTGCAATCCTACGAACTCGCGCGCAACAGCGATCCGCAGTTCGCGGCCGCCGAGGCCGGACGTCTCGCCACGCGTGAAGGCGCGGTGCAGACCCGCGCGACCTTCCTGCCGCAGATCGGCGGCTCGGTCGGCGCGAGTTATTCCGACACCACCTCGGAACTGGGCAGCGGCCTCGAAGTCTCCGATGGCGGCGGCGGCCGCAGCTACGGTTTATCGGTGGACCAGTCGATCCTCGACTTCGGCAACATCGCGCGCCACCGTTCGCAGCTGTCGCTGTCGGAAGCCGCCGACTTTCAGCTCGAAGCCGCCGGCGATTCGCTGATCACGCGCACCTCCGCCGCCTATTTCAACGTGCTGGTCGCGCTGGAAACGCTGTCCGCGGCCGAAGCGCAGGAAACCGCGCTGAAGAAGCAGTTCGACTTCGCCGACAAGCGCCTCGAAGTGGGCCTCGCCCCGATCACCGACGTGCACGAAGCCCGCGCGCAGTACGACCGCGCCCGCGCCAACACCATCGTCACCCGCAATGCGCTGGAAGACGCGTATCGCGCGCTGGAGGAAATCACCGGCAAGGACGTACGCGCGCTCAAGTCGTTGCCGCAGGACTTCCAGCCCGAGCTGCCGTCGTCGCTCGACGTCGACGGCTGGGTGAAGACCGCGACCGACAACAATCCCGCGCTGAAGGCCAAGGAACTCGAACTGCGTTCGGCCGAGGCCGGCGTCGATTCCGCGCGCGCCGGCCATCTGCCCAGCATCGGCCTGCGTGCGACCTACGGCAACAACCGTTCCCTCTTCGACGGCAACGTCGGTCCGACCGGCATCGATTCGTCCGACACCTCCACTGTCGGCCTGACCGTCAGCATCCCGATCTTCTCTGGCGGCGCGACGCAGTCGCAGGTGCGGCAGGCGCTCGCCCAGCGCGACGTGACCGGCGACCAGCTGGACCAGCAGCGCCGCGCGCTGGTGCGCAACACCCGCAACGCCTATCAGACGCTCGTCGCGGGCATCAGCGAAGTGGAAGCGCGCAAGGCCGCGGTGTTCTCCGCGCGCAGCGCCTACGAGGCTTCGCAGGTCGGCCTGGAAGTGGGTACCCGCACCGTGCTGGACGTGCTGAACAACCAGCAGACCCTGTTCAACGCCGAGCGCGAATACGCGCTGTCGCGCTACAACTTCCTGCAGAACCGCCTGCTGCTGGAACAGGCCGCAGGCACGCTGGACGTCGACGACCTGCAGGACGTCAACCGCCAGCTCACCACCGACGCCATCAGCGCCTCCGTGCCCTGATCGTCGCGCACGGCGACACCCCACGATGGCCCGCACGATGCGGGCCATCGTCGTTCCGGACATCCGAAGCCGGACGCACGTTGCCACTGCAACGGTGTTGCGCCTAGAGCAGCGTGCAACGCCCGATCAGGTAATAACAGCGCGAAACGTGGAGCAGTCCCCATTCGTCGCTGCTGCAGACGTAGGTCGCGTACTCGACGTACAGCAGCGAATACTCGGACGTCATGGCGTACTCCCCCTCGTTGTCGACGGTGCATGCGCCCGCCGGCGTCGGCCATGCCGATGCGCTGCCGCTGGAGATCATGCCGAACGCGAAAACAGCGGCGCATATACCGCTGAGCAGATGATGTCTGGACATATCGAGACTCCTTGATCTATCGCGACCGTCGGCAGGATGCGCGGAACACGAAGGTCAAGACGTCGATCGGACACGGCGGCCAATGCCGAAGCGTCGAAGAAATCTCCGCGCATGTCCTGTATATCCATCCGGCGGGCGGCCGGATGCGACACGAATCACAGGGGCATCGTGCACGACGAAATCGTTTGGATCGATTGCGCGCAATGGATAGGCGGCCTGGAATGCGCAACGCAAGAAAGAACGCAGTGCGACGCGCGACGCTCCGTCAGAGCGAATCCCCGATCAGCGCGATGGTTCGGCGCAACGCACCGCGTCCTTGTTCGACCAGCATGCGCCCGGCGGCGACCATGCGTTCGCGCTCCGACGGATCCGCGAGCAGGCGTTCCAGTTCCGCCGCCGCCGCCGCCGCATCGGGCACGATCCTCACCGCGTCCGCTTGCCGCAGTTGTTCGGCGATATCGCTGAAATTGTGCAGATGCGGGCCGGTGACGATCGCGGTCCCGACCGCGGCCGGCTCCAGCAGATTATGGCCGCCCACCGGCTGCAGGCTGCCGCCGACGAAAGCGACGTCGGCGCAGGCGTAGAAACTCATCAGTTCGCCGAGGGTATCGATCACGAACACCGCATCGTCGGCATCGGGCAACAGGGTGAGTTTGCGCGTCGCCACCTGCATCCCGGTGTCGATCGCCAACTGGGTCGCCGGACGGAAGCGCTCCGGGTGCCGGGGCGCCCACAGCATCAGCAGATCGGGCCAGCGCGCACGCAGGTGACGATCGATGGCCAGCATCAGCGCCTCTTCGTCGGGATGGGTGCTGGCGGCGATCCACACCGGGCGGCCGGCCACACGCGCGCGGAATGCCTGCGCGAACGCCTCGATGCCCGGATCGACCCGGGTATCGAATTTTAGATTGCCGCAGACCACCACCTGCGCGTCCCGCGCGCCCAGGCGCACGAACCGCGCCGCGTCCGCGTCCGACTGCGCGGCGACCGCGCGCATCGTGCGCAGCGCGCGCCCGACCAGCGCGCGCAGTGCGCGATAGCCGCGCAGCGAACGTTCCGAGAGGCGCGCGTTGACCAGATACACGGGAATGCCGTGATCGCGGCAGGCGAACAACAGGTTCGGCCACAGCTCGGTTTCGACGATCAGCGCGATCCTCGGACGGAAATGGTGCAGGAAACGCGCGACCGCGCCGGTGAGATCGTAGGGCAGATACACGTGGTCCACGCGATCGCCCCACAGCGCCTTCACCCGATCGGAACCCGTCGGGGTGATGGTGGTGACCAGCACGCGTTGCTGTGGACGATCGCGCAACAGCGCATGGATCAGCGGCGCGGCGGCATTGACCTCGCCCACCGACACCGCATGCACCCAGAGATGTCCGTCGCCGGACGGCGGCGCGGGCGATGGATAGCGCGCATAGCGCTCGTCCCAGCGCAGCAGATACGCGCGCTGGCGGAAACCGCGCCAGATCAGGTGGTACACGGTGACGGGCAACAGCAGATACAACGCCGCCGAATACAGGCCGCGCAGGATGTGCTCGATCACGCGTTCGTAGCTGTCGGCCCGCATCGAGACAGGATACCGGGTGAGGGCGGCCGGCGAACATGTGGGCCCGGCCCTTACAATGGCGCATGCCTTTCGAATTCGACGCTCCGTCGCCGCGCGCGGCCCGACATTGGCCGACCTGGTTCGGCATCGGCACGATGGCGCTGCTCGCACGCCTGCCATGGCGCCTGCAGCGCACACTGGGCAACGGATTCGGCGCAGTGCTGCGAGTCGCGCTGGGCAAACGCCGCCGCATCGCCGAACGCAATCTGTCCCTGTGCTTCCCGGAACTGGACGAACGCGCCCGCGACGCGCTGCTGCGTCGGCATTTCGCGGCGCTGGGCACCGCCATCCTCGAATTCGGACGCGCATGGTGGGGTTCGGTGGACCCACAGCGACGCGACCTGATCGTCGAAGGCCTTGAACACATCGAAGCGGCGCGCGCGAACGGGCGCGGCGTCATCGTCGTGTCCGGTCATTTCACCACGCTCGAAGTCTGCGGCCGGCTTCTGTGCGATTTCGTTCCGCTGGCCGGCATGTATCGGCCGTATTCGCAGGCGGCGATGGAGTGGGCGGTGCTGCGCGGTCGCTCGCGCTACGCCGCGGGCATGTTCACCAAGCAGGACGTGCGCGGCGTGGTGAAACACCTCAAGCGCGGCGGCCTGCTCTGGTATGCGCCGGATCAGGATCCGAGCAAGGGCGACAGCGTCTATGTGCCGTTCTTCGGCCAGCCGGCGAAGAGCCTGAGTTCGACGCATCAACTGGCGCGACTTTCGGGCGCCGCGGTGGTGATGTTCCAGCATGTCCGCCGCGACGACGGCGGCTACACCCTGCGGCTGTGGCCGGCGCTGGACAACTTTCCATCCGAGGATGCCGGCGCCGACACCGCACGGGTGATCGCGGCGATCGAAACGATGGCCCGCGCCGCGCCCGAGCAGTACCTGTGGATCCATCGCCGCTTCAAGCGGCGGCCGGATGGGGCGCAGATTTACGACTGAAGCGGCGTCATGCCGTCGCGGGCCATGCCGTCGCGCGCCAGCAGACTGCCCGCGAACAACGCCGCCAACAGCAGCGTCAGCCCGCCCCAGAACGTGGAATAGAACGCGAGGTGGGTGTTGAACGGGAAGACCGTGACCGCCAGCGCCAGCATCGCCGGATAGGCCGCTTCGCGCGCCGCGGGTTCGGCATAACGCCAGGCGCGTCGCGCCATCGCCGCGCCGGCCAGCCACAGCAGCAGGCCGATGACGCCGGTCTCGCTGAGGATTTCCAGCACGATCTGATGCGCGTGGAAGGCCGGGCCTTCGCCCCAGGCGGCGACCACGCCGGGCTCCGGGTCGCAGGCCGGGAAGGCTTCCCGGAAACCGCGCGGGCCGACGCCGTTGATCGGATGCGCCTTCGTCATACACCACGCCGCGCCCCAGATGCGGCCGCGGCCCGACAGCGCGCTGTCCACCCCCGCATGATCCCCGTTGAGCGCATGCAGGGTGCGTTCGACCCGCTGCTGCACCTGCGGCGAGACGAAGGTCAGCGCAACCAGCAGCGCGCCGCCCAGTGCGAAGACGCCGAACAGGCGCTTCCAGCCGAGTACGTGCCAGCCGGACAGCAGCAACACCAGACCGAAGGTGATCCAGGAGGCGCGCGAGCCGGCGAGCAGGATCACGCAGCCGATCGCCAGCGCGGCCAGCAGCCAGCCCCACGGCCCGAACCGGCGGCCGGCGGCATGCATGGCGAACGGCGACAGGCTGGCCAGCACCAGACCGAGTTTGAGATTGCACGGCCCCAGCGCGCCGCCGAGGCGGTCCAGCAGCAGGTAGTCGTTGGCGTCGCACAGGCGATGGCCGCTGATCGCGAGTTTCGCCGCGTCCATGGCGAAGAACCACGGGCTGGTGCCACCCACTGCCTGCACGATCGCGTCGAGCGTCCATACGCCGACGATCGCGGCCAGACCGACGAAGGTGATCCGCCGCCCGCGCGCATCGGCCACCGCCGACGCGGCCAGCCACAGGAACGGCAGATAACGCAGATCCACGGCGGCTTCGCGGAACGCGCGGGCGCGGTCGACCGCATCGATCGCGCCGATCAGCTCCGGCAGCCAGTAAGTGAAGAACAGCACGCTGGTCAGCGCCCAGGCCTGTGCGCTGAGCAGGGCGCCGCCGCCGCGGAAGCGGACGAAGATCAGACGGACGACGGCCGCAAGCGCGCCCAGCGCCATCACCGCTTCGGCGATGCCCGGCGCCGGCCACAGCGCGACGAACGCCAGCACCCAGAACGGCGCCCAGCGCCAGCCGGCGGCGGGAGCGGATGCGGTTTCGGCGGTCGTGGCGGGTATCGTCGCGTGAGTCATGGGGGTCATGTGGGAACGGGTTCCCGCTTCAGGTCGTGGATCGTCAGTTCGTCGCGGTCAGTTCGTAGTAGCTGGCCAGCGTCGCCGCCTGCATCGCCGCCAGCGAATAGCGCTGCAGGGACGCGGGCATCGTAGCGGGCATCCCGTTCGAAAGCGTCATTCCGTCCGCAGGCGCGGATGGCGGCGCAAGCAACGCACGGGCAGCGCGATGCAGGGCGTCGGCATCGAACGGCGCCACCGCGCCGGCCGGCAGCAGTTCGCGCAGCAGTTCACCGACGCCACCATGCGCCCAGCCCAACACCGGACGCCCCACCGACAGCGCTTCGATCACCGTGCGCCCGAACGCCTCCGGCTTGCGCGAGACCTGCAGCACCAGATCGCTGGCGGCGTAGGCCTCGGCGATGGCGGCGGTGGGCGGAGTGATCGCCAGCGCCTGCGCGAACCCGCCGCGCGCGGCTTCAGCTTCCAGATCGGCGATGTACTGCTCGCGCCCGGGCTCGCGCGCGCCGGGCATCCACAGCCGCGCGTCGAGGCCGTCCGCGCGCAGCGTACCCAGCAGCGCCAGCGCATCGGCATGGCCTTTGAGCCGGGTGCCCCGTCCCGGCAGCAGCAGCAGCGGGCCATCGCCGCCCAGCGCGGGATGCAGCGCGGCGATGCGCAGACGCGCCGCGCGGTCCGGCCAGGGTGCCGGTGCGAAGGCCGCAGGATCGATGCCGCGCGGGATCGTGCGCAAGCTCGCCGGATCGGTCGCTGGATAGTGGCGCAGCACGTACTCGCGCACGGTGTCGGACACGCAGATCACGCGCTCGCCGCGGGTCATCACCGCGCTGTAGCGCGAAGGCGAGTTCAGGCCGTGCACGGTGGCGACGAAGTGCGGACGACGCTGTGCCGGCATGCCGCGCAATGCGAGCCGGCCGATCCACGCGGGCAGCCGCGAGCGCGCATGCACGATGTCGGCGCCGGTCTGCGCGAACAGGGCGCGCAGCGGGCGGACGTGGCGAAAGGTCGACAGCGACTTGCGGCCGATGTCGAGTACGACGTGTTCGGCGCCGCCGGCTTCGAGCTGCGGCACCAGCCGGCCGCCGGCGGACACGACGATGGCGCGATGCCCGGCGCGCACCAGCGCGTCGGCGATCTCCAGCGTGGAACGTTCGACGCCGCCCGAATGCAGCGCCGGCAGCAGTTGGACGACGGTCAGGCGGCGCCGCATCGGCTCAGCGCCTCGCGTGGTCGCAGATCAGTCGATGACCGGGCTGTCGATCAGCACGTACACCGCGCCGCAATACGGGCAGGTCGACGTGCCGCCTTCGGCCTCGATCGGCAGATAGACGCGCGGATGCGAGTTCCACAGCGCCATCGACGGGCTGGGGCAGCTCAGCGGCAGATCGCCATGGTGCACTTCGTAACGTTGCTGGGCGTTGGCTTGGCTGGGCTGGGAAGTGGTCATGGGGGGTCGTCCTGCGCGGAAACGGCATTTTAGCCCAGCGCGCGGGTGTGAGGATGCCGGAGAATGCCCGCTGGCGGCGATCCGCGCCGTTGCCTCGACTCACTGCAATCGGAGCGCCGCCCATGTCGCATCTCGAGATCATCGGCCGCCAGAGTTCGCACTACACCCGCCAGGTGCGGCTGCTGGCGCACGAACTGGGCATCGAATACGCGCTGCAGCCGATCCACGATCTGATGAGCGAAGACCCGGCGGTGTTCGCCGGCAATCCCGCGCTGAAACTGCCGGCGCTGCGGCAGGGCGACATCGTCGTGTGGGGCAGCCTCAACGCCTGCCGATGGCTGGCGCGGCAGGCGGAAGACGGCGTCGCGCAAGTGTTTTGGCCGGAACAGGCAGCGACCGCGCTGGCGATGAACGCGCATGAGCTGCTGGCGCATGCCATGGCCGCGCAGGTGGAAGTGGTGTTCCACGAAATCGTATCGAAGCGACCGCCGGACCTGACCTCGCGCAAGCGGCGGACGAGTCTGGTCGCGTCTCTCGCGTGGCTCGATCAGCACTGGGACGAGATCCGCACGGAACTGCCGCCGACGAGGATCGCGATCTTCGATCTCGGGCTGTTCTGCCTGCTGGAGCACCTGCCGTTCCGCAGCCCGATCGATCTGTCGTCGATGCCGCGGTTGATGGCGTTCGCCGATATTTTCGCAGCGCGGCCATCGGCGCAGGCCACGCCCTACCGCTTCGATGCACCGCCGCCGGAAGTCCAGCCGCACGCCTGAAATCCACTCGCCGAAAATGCAGACGGGCCGCGATATGCGACCCGTCTGCAGAAAAAAACGACACTCGAAGCCGAACGCTTCGCTGCGGCGCTTTACTCGCCCGGCTTCTTCGGCACGGCGGCTTCCGGCTTCGGCACGATGGCTTCTGTGGTGATCGTCAGGGTCACGTTGTCGCTGACGTTCGGCGCGTACTTGCCCACGCCGAAATCGCTGCGCTTGATGGTGGTGGTGGCGTTGAAGCCGGCGGCTTCGCGCTTCGCCATCGGCTGCATGCCGACCTTGTTGATGGTCACGTTCAAAGTCACCGGCTTGGTGATGCCCTTGATGGTGAGATCGCCGATGACCGTCAGCTTGCCCTTGCCCGCAGCTTTCACCGAGGTGCTCTTGAAGGTGATGTTCGGGAATTTCGCGGCGTCGAAGAAATCGTCGCTGCGCAGATGGTCGTCGAAATCGCCGACGTGGGAATTCAGGCCCGACAGCGGCAGGGTGACTTCGACCTTGGAGGCGCTCACTTTGGCCGGATCGTAGGTGATGCTGCCGTCGACCTTGCCGAAATGCGCGATCGGGTTGGAGAAGCCGAAGTGGCTCCAGCTGGCGACCACATCGGTGTGGTTGGCGTCGATCTTGTAGGTCAGCGGCGCGGCGAAAGCGACGGTGGAGGTCAGCGCGGCGGTAGATGCCAGCGCGAAAGCGGCGGCGACGAGAACTCGATTCATCGGAAGACTCCTTAGATGGGTTACGTGATGGATTTGCGTCGGGGGACACGCCACAGAGGCGCTGGAAGGGTAAAACGTTGCGGGCAGGCAACGCGAGTGCGATCACTCGATGCGGCAGGCCTCGTCGAAGCCCAGCCGCGGCGAGCGCGGGAACAGCGAAGCCGGGTCGCCCTTGCCCAGATTGACCAGAAAATTGGAGCGGATCGAAGTTCCGGCGAAGAAGGCCGCATCCAGCTTGGCGTTGTCGAAGCCGGACATCGGGCCGGTATCGAGGCCCAGCGAGCGCGCGGCCAGGATCAGGTAAGCGCCCTGCAGGCTGCCGTTGCGCATTGCCACGGTTTCCAGCACCGCTTCGGGCTTGCCGGCGAACCAGGCGCGGGCATCGACATGCGGAAACAGCACCGGCAGCTTGTCGTAGAACGCCATGTCGTGGCCGACGATCACGGTGACCGGCGCGGCCAGGGTCTTGTCGCGATTGCCCTCGTCCAGCGCCGGCGCCAGCCTGGCCTTGGCCTCGGGCGAACGCACGAACACGAAACGCGCCGGGCAGGCATTGGCTGCGGTCGGGCCCCACTTCAGCAGTTCGTACAGGCGCTGCAGGGTGGCGTCGTCGATGTCGCCTGAGAACGCGTTGTAGGTGCGCGCGGTGCGAAACAGTTGATCGAGAGCGGAGTCGGTCAGCGGCGAAGACATCGGTTGGAATATCCTTGGTCTGAAGAGGATGGCGAGCCGGCAGTGTAGAGTCCGGGCGGCCGGGCGGCAGCGGCACGGCAGGAACGAATCGAGTCAAATTCAGAACAATGAGCACAACTTTTATCAATTCAACGCAGATTTGTTCAGAACGCATCCGCGCGATCAGCGATGGCCGCGCCGGCAACGCCCGTCAGGCCGACGCACTGGCGGGCCTGCTCGCCGGCGACGCCGGCTTCGACACGCTCGTTCTGCAACCGACAGCGCCCTGGCGCTGGGCGGCGCCACGCCGCTGGCCCGGCGCCGAACGCGGGTATGGCGATGCCTTCGCGTCGCTGCTTGCGGCCCCGCCCGCGCTGGCCGTGGGCTGCGGCCGTCAGGCCGGGCTCGCTACCCGCCTGCTGCGGGAACGCGGCGCCCGGACCGTGCAGATCCTCGACCCGCGGCTCGACCCCGCGTACTGGGATCTGGTGGTGGTGCCCGAGCACGATCCGCTGCGCGGTCCGAACGTCATCCCGATGCTGGGCAGCCTGCATCCGGTGGACGACGGCTGGCTCGCGAACGCTCGGCGGGATCACGCGGCCTATGCCGATCTGCCCTCGCCGCGGACCGCTTTCCTGCTGGGCGGCAACAGCGCGCATGCGCGCTTCGGCCGGATGGCCTTCGAAGTGATGGCGGCGAAATTCGAAGCGGTGCTCGCGCGCGAGGGCGGCAGCGTGCTGATCACCACCTCGCGGCGCACCGACCCGGAACTGATCCGGGCCCTCGCCCACCGCTACGACGACACGCCCGGCGTGGTCTGGCGCGGTGCGGAGGATGGCACCAATCCCTATCCGGGCCTGCTGGCCTGGGCGGACCGGATCGTCTGTTCGCCGGACTCTGTGAACATGATTTCAGAAGCCTGCGCCACGCACGCGCCGGTGTTCGTGTTCGATCCGGCGCGCGTGCGCGGGCGACCGCGCGCTTTCCTTGATGCATTGCTGGCGCGCGGACGGATCCGCGCGATGGATGCGAGGCTTGGGTCGTTCGATGTCGAACCGCTGCGCGAGGCCGAGCGGGTGGCTGCGCTTGTGTCGGAGCGCCTGGATTTCAGCAAGGCTGGCTGAAAAGGGTCAGCCGTCCGCGGGCTGCGAAGCGGCGCTCTTCTTCGCCGCGCGCATGCCGATCGCCACCGCGCCCATCGCCAACGCCGCCAGCAGCGGCCGTTTCTTCAGGGTGCGCAACGCGCCCAAGGCCAACGCCGCCAACCATGGCCGGCCGGTCATCGAGCTGGCGAGCAATCCCATCCACCCGCTGCGGCCGGCGACCGCAGCACTGATGCCTCCGGCCACCGACGCCAGATTGCGCATCCGCCCGGTGCTGACCCGCAGCTCGCGCAGCGCACCGGCCACTTCCGCACGCTCGATCGAGGCGCGCATGCGCAACATCTCCATGCGCAGATCGCGATTGACGGATTTGTCGCTCATCGCGCCTCCACGTCGGTGTCTTGCATCGATTGACGGGCGCGGGCAACGAAGACATCGCGATCGTTGGACAGTTCCTGCAGCGTTTGCGACAGCACCGGCGGCGCGGCCGCCACTTCACCCGTCAGCTTGCGCAACACCAGCGCCGCACCCAGCGCGTACACCGCGAGCAGTATCGCCAGCGTGACCCAGCCCAACTGCGGCCACAGCGCCACCGTGAGCAGCGCCGAACCGATGATCAGGGTCAGCAACAGCAGCAGCATGACCAGCAGCGACAGCGTGAACCAGCGCAGCAGCTGGGCGCGTGCCTGCGCGAGTTCCAGCGATGCGAACTCGGCGCGCGACAGCAGCAGATTGGCCGTGGCCGCCGAGAGGCGGCGCACGGCGTCGAGGGGCGAAGCCGAAGCCATGGCGGCTTGGATCAGCGACGCGAGACGAGCAGGCCGACCAGGAAGCCGACGCCTGCGGCGACACCGATCGCGCCCCACGGATGATCATGGACGAAGTCGTCGGTGGCGCGGGCTGCGGCACGGGTATTGGTGGCGACGGCGCTCTGCGCGTCGTGCAGACGCTGCTTGGCCCGGCCGAGGGCTTCGCTGGCGCGGGCACGCAGGGCCTGCGCGCGTTCGCCGGTGGCGTTGGCGGCTTCGTCGAGCAGCGCTTCGACGTCATCGAGGACGATCTTGGCGTCGGTGACCAGCTCATCGGTATTCAGGATATTGATCTTCGACATGGTTGACTCCGTGACTTTGTGTGGGGGATGTGTTCGGGAGACGTGTTCCGGAAAGATCCGGAGACACCCGATCTGGCGCCTTGCTCGGTTCGTTTCAAGCCGTTCGTTTCAAGCCGTCCGTTTCAAGCCGCTCGTTTCCAGCAGGATGCTGCCATCGGGATGTTTCCCCGGCGACGAGCATACCCCGCGAAACGCCCGACGCCATCGTCGCCCTTCCGAGCGCCTCCCGCTGTCGTTCATACAGAACGATTCTGTGCGGATTCGGTGAAAAAACAAACACCTGCGCGTGCATTGCGCATGACACCGACGCCCTCTTCGTGCAGAACGCGGAGCGCCGAGCGACAGGACACGCGGATCGCGACGCGCAGCGCGCTCATCCCACGACGGTGCCGGATGCGAACGCCGCCGATGCCGAGGCGATGACGGCACGCGAAGCCGCGACATCGGCGTCGGGCGCGACGATCCGCATCCGCCGGTCCAGCGTGCAGGCCAGGCCCGCGTCCAGCAGCGTCGCGTGCGCGGCATGCAGCCCGCTCGCCGCTGCGGCGTCGAAGACACCCGCCGCCCGCAGCGCGTCGATAAGCCCCGGCGTGTCGCGCGGAACGAGCAGCGAAGGGTCTGCCGCGGATCCCCGCAGCACGCAATACTGCAGCAGGAATTCGAGATCGACCAGACCGCCCTCGCCCTGTTTCAGATCGAAGCGTTGCAGATCGAAGCGGCCGGCACTGGAGCGGTCCAGCTCGGCGCGCATGCGCGCGCGCATCGACGCCACGTCCTCGCGCAGCTTGTCGGCATCGCGCGGCTGCGCCAGCGTCTGCGCGCGCACGCGCTCGAACTCCGCGCACAGTGCGGCATCGCCGGCAACGGCGCGCGCGCGGACCAGCGCCTGGTGCTCCCAGGTCCAGGCGCGCTGGCGCTGGTAATCCTCGAAGCTGGCGATGGTGGAGACCAGCAGCCCCTTGGCGCCGTCCGGGCGCAGGCGCACGTCGATGTCGTACAGACGGCCGGCGCCGCTGGGCGCGCCGAGCAATGCGACGATCTTCTGCGCCAGCCGCGCGCCCCAGCGCGGTGCATCCAATGCGCGCGCGCCATTGGAAGCCCCGCCATCCGACATCGCGTTGGCCGGCGCGTCGTAGACGAATACGACGTCGAGGTCGGAACCGAACCCGAGCTCGCGGCCGCCGAGGCTGCCGTAGCCCAGCACCGCGAAGCGGAAACCGTCGATGCGGCCGTGCTGGGCTTCCAGTTCGCGCACCGCGAGCCGATGCACGGCGTCGAGCATCGCATCGGCCAGCGCGGCAAGCACCCGGGCGGTCTCCACGCCATCGACGCGCCGGTCCAGGGTCGCCAGCGCGATGCGGAAACTCAGCGGCTGGCGCGCTTCGTTGAGCGCGAGCAGCGCGGCTTCGGAATCGTCCTGCTGCAACGCGGCCGCGCACGCGGCGTCGAACTCCTCCGGGCGCGGCAGCGGCCCGGCGACGCGGATGTCCAGCAGTTCGTCGAGCAACAGCGGATGCGCCGCCAGCCGCTCGCCCAGCAATGCACTGCGGGCGAGCGTGTCGATCAGCCGCGACAGCGCCGCCGGCTGTTCGTCGAGCAGGGCGAGATAGCTGGCACGGCGCAGGATCGCGTGCAGCACCGCCAGCAACCGGCGCAGCGCCAGCAGCGGCTCGGCCGACACCGCGACGCTGGCCAGCAGCGCCGGCATCAGCCGGTCGAGCCGGATCCGCGCGGCGTCGGACAGATCGCGCACCCCCGGCGCGCGCGCGAAATCGCGCAGCAACTGGTCCACCGCCTCGACCTGCTCGAAGCCTTCGTCGCGCAGGGCGTCCGATGCGCCGGTCTCGCGTTCGCCGTCGCCGGCCTCTTCGCGCAGCGCGCGCCAGTACGCCACCAGCGCGTCCGGCTGCGCCGCGCGCCCGCGCGGCGCCAGCAGCAGGTCGAATTCGCGGCTCACGCGCTCGCGATGCGCCTGAAGCCGCGCATAGAGCGCCGCCCAGCCGGATTCGCCCAGGCCCTGCGCCAGTCGCGCACGCGTCGCCGGATCCTCCGGCAACTGCTGGGTCTGCGCGTCGCGCAGCATCTGCAGGCGGTTTTCGAGCAGGCGCAGAAAACGATACGCCGCAATCAATCCGTCGCAGGTGTCGTCGGTGAGGTGCCGCGCATCGCGAAGCGCGCGCAGCGCCGGCTGCAGGCGCCGCTCGCGCAGCGGCGCTTCGCGTCCGCCGCGGATCAGTTGCAGCGCCTGCGCCAGGAATTCGATCTCACGGATCCCGCCCGGGCCGCGCTTGATGTCCTCGGCCATGTCCTTGCGCGCGACTTCGGCGGCGATGGTCGCCTTCATCTCGCGCAGGCCGTCGAGCGCGCCGTAATCGAGATAGCGGCGATAGACGAACGGCCGCAGCGTGTCGAGGAACCGCGCGCCCGCACCGAGATCACCGGCGACCGCGCGCGCCTTCTGCCAGGCGTAACGCTCCCAGTCGCGGCCTTCGCGCTGGAAATAATGCTCCATCGCCGGAAACGACATCGCGATCCGGCCGGCGGTGCCGAACGGCCGCAGGCGCAGGTCGACGCGATGGCAAAAACCTTCAGCGGTGACTTCGTCGAGCAGTTTTGCCAGTTGTTGACCGAGGCGGGCGAAGTAATCCTCCGCCGCGAGCGTGCGTGCACCATCGCTGTCGCCGTCCTGTTCGTAGGCGTACACCAGATCGATGTCGGAGCTGAAGTTCAATTCGCCGCCGCCGAGCTTGCCCAGCGCGAACACCACCAGCCGTACCGGCGATCCGTCCGCACCGCGCACGATGCCGGAACGCTGCTCGAACTCGCGCTCCAGCGCCGCCAGCCCGCATTGCAGACAGTCTTCGGCCAGGCGCGTGGTCGCGGCCAGGGTCTCGTCCAGGGTGTCGAGGCCCTGCACGTCGCGCCAGATCAGGCGCACGGATTCGGCCAGACGGAAACGACGCAGCAGGGTCGGCCAGTCGGTGCGGTTCTCGACGGTCAGCGCCGGCAGCGGCGCTCGCAGTGCGCCGTCGTCGTCGAGCAGCCGCGGCAGCAGCGCGGGCTGGCGCAGGCAGACATCGATGGCGAAGTCGCTGGCGACCGCCAGCGTGCGGACACGCGCCTGCGCGACCGCGTCGTCGGGCAGGTCCGGAAGCGCGGCACGCAGGCGCGCAAGCGCGCGGTCGGCGACAGCGGAAAAAGCGGAAAGCGGGGGCTGGGGGTGATCCATGCGCGGATTCTGGCATCCGATGCCTGGGACGCGGGCAATAAAAAGCCCGCCCCGGTCGAACCGGTAGCGGGCTTGCTCCCTCCCCCACGTCGGGATGCGCGAGCATCGTGAAGGAATCGTTATCTCAACGCACGCTGCACTGCAAAAAAGAACTCATGGGTACATGAAAGCCGAGTGGACGACGGGCTGACCGAAGCGTCTGAGCGTTGCGCGAAAATCGGGATCCTCCTCGAAAAAAACGCTTTCATCGAATGATTGCGGGCGCAGAGCGGGCTACGTCTTTATCCCGCCGCAAGCGGATCGATACAGCCGGCACATCACGCCGATCAGAACCATTCTCGTTTGCAGCGCTATCGCGACGAGGCGATGCGCGGATCCCGACCGCCGCGTCGTCGCGCGCAAGGAAAAACCCCGCCTCGCGGCCAATGCCTGTCAGTCAACGCAGTGTCCGTCTCATGCGGCTGTTTCTCCTTCCCCCGCGCGCGGGGGAAGGTCGGGATGGGGGGCTGTGCGCTCGCATGTCGCCCGCCCCCACCTCAATCCTCCCCCGCGCGCGGGGGAGGAGGCCAAATCGCAGCGTCACCAAACATACCCGGCAGATTTGACCGGCCGGCATCACCGTCGCCACGCGGCTTTCCGCATCACCGAACCGCCGCGCGATCCTTCGGCGGATTGTGCTCGTCGAACCATGTGCCGACCTGCTGATACCAGAACACCGAATTCTGCGGTTTCAGCACCCAGTGATTTTCGTTGGGGTAATAGACGTATCGGCTGGGCACGCCCTTGTTCAACAGCGTGTGGTACAGCTCAAGACCGTGATTCACCGGGACGCGCAAGTCCGTCTGTCCGTGGACGACCAGGGTCGGCGTCTTGAACGCAGCGGCGCCCAGATGCGGCGAATTGCGCTCCAGCACGGCGCGGTTGTCGCCTTCCCAGAACCCGCCGAAGCGCGGCGCCTCGGCCGAGAAGTCCGCCGCGTACTGGCCGTAGAGGTTGTAGACCGCCGCGTGCGCGACCAGCGCCTTGAACGGGTGTTCGCGGCCGAGGATCAGAGTCGTGAGGTAGCCGCCGTAGCTGCCGCCGCCGGCGACCATGCGCTCGCGATCGATCCACGGCTGCTTGGCCAACCAGTCCGCAGCCTTGATCACGTCCTGATAGGGCTGCTCGGCCCACTCGGGATTGATCGAGTCGGCGAAGTCCTGGCCGAAACCCGAGCTGCCATGGAAGTTCGGCCACGCGGTGACATAACCCCAACTGCCGAACACCTGCGCATTCCAACGGAAGGCCATGCCGTCGGTGATGGCGTTGTGCGGGCCGCCGTGGATCAGCATGAACAACGGATACTTTTTCGTACCATCGAAACCCGGCGGATAGTTCACCCACATCTGGATGTCCTTGCCGTTCGCGCCCTGGTAGGTCACCGATTCGTAGGTGCCGATCTCGGTCGCCGCCAGCAGGGCATCGTTGATCGTCGACAGCTTGGTCGCAGCGCCGCTGCCGGTATCGATCCGCACCAGCGTCGGCGGTTCGACGAAACTCTCGCGCAGGCCGACCAGCGTTCCGCTGTCGGATACCGCCAGCGCGTTGAACGATGCGCTGGCGGTGACCTTGCGCGGCGCGCCGTCCAGCGGCAGATCGTAGACGCGCACGGTGCCGGCGTCGTCGATCGCGCCGTACAGACGGCGGCTGTCGCGCGACCACACCAGGCCGCTGGCGCTGCGGTCCCAGTCGGCGAACAGTTCGCGCGTTTTGCCGTCGCGGCGGTCCTGCAGCATCAGCCGGCCCTTGTCGGCGTAGAAACCGCGGATGCGCTGCTGCACGAAACTCAGATAGCGACCGTCCGGGCTGTACTGCGGCCCGCCGTCGCTGGCCTTGTTGCCCGCAGTGAGATTGCGCGCGTCCTTGCCGCCGCTGCCATCGGCGGCGATGGCGACGGTGAAGACATCGTTGTTGCTGTTGTTGATCGCGGGGTCGGAATCGGCGACGAAGGCCAGCTCCCTGCCGTCGGGCGAGATCGCGAAATGGCCATCGGTGCCCAGCACCGCGCCGCGCGGCAGCTGCAGCCCGGTCGGCTGCGTCAGCGCGCGCACCGCGGGCAACTCCGCGCCGTCGGCCGCGGGGTCGAACGCCACCGAAAACACGTGGAACTGGCGCTCATCGAGATACTGGTCCCAGGCCGAGATCGGACCGCCGTCCCAGACCATCGCGGTCATCTTGCGGTCCTTGCGCTCGTCCAGGCGCTTGCCTTGATCGGCCAGCGGCAGATCGGCGAACACCCGCGACACGAACGCCAGGCGCTTGCCGTCGGCGAACCATTTCGGGCTCTGTACGCCGGTGGCGAGTTTCGTCAGCCGCCGCGGTTCGCCGCCGCCGAGCGGCATCACGTACAGCTGCGGCGCCTTGTCGTCGCCGCGCTGCGAGGTGAAGACGACGGATTTTCCGTCGGGACTGATGCTCGGCGCGCCGTCATTCGCGGCATCGGTGGTGAGCCGGCGCTGGCCGCTGCCATCGGCATTCCAGATCCACAGGTCGACGTAGGACTTGTCTTCGTCCATCGCGAACCGCGTGATCGGCGCAATGATGGTACGGCCGTCGCGGGACAGCGTGGGCGCGCCGATGCGCTGGATCTTCCAGCTGCGTTCGGCAGTGAACGGTTCTTTCTTCGCCTGCGCGTGCGCGTGCGCGGGCGGCAATATGCCTGCGACGCACAGCGCGACCACGGCGATGATGGTGCCACGGCTCATGTGGACTCTCCGGAAAAAAATGACGTCGCCGTGCGCCGAACGCCCACGGACCTGCCCCGGAGCATGCCCGAATCCATCGCGCCGGCATGTGCCAGAGGTCGGACCCGGCTGCGATGCGTCACGCAGAACGAGAGCCCCGCGATCGCTCGCGGGGCTCTCGGAGACATCATTAGATTGACCGCATGCCGCTTACGGACAGGTCGACGGCACCGAACGCACCAGCATCGCCGCGGGGATCGAGATCAGCCCCGGGATGAAGTTCTGCGCCGTCCAGGTGACCGAACGGTTGGTACTGGTGGTGCCCAGCACCTTTTCCGCAAGCACCGTCTCGGTGACGCGGTTGGCCGGGATGAACGGCGTGGTGTTCACGCTGGTGTTGCACTTGATGTACGACCGCACCACGAACGGACTGACCACGCCGGTCTGGGTGATCTTGAAGTCGCCGTCGTAGTGGCGGGTGGCCGCGCCGGTATAGGCGGCACAGGTCTGGCCGCCCGGATAGGCAGTGAAGACCAGCTGCGCTTTCATGCAGGACGTGCTGTTGTTGGTGACGTTGTAGGCGACGTTGTACTCCGCGCCGTAGTTGGCGGTGGAGAACTTGTCGCTGTCGCGGTCGGCAGGCCGCCCGGTTGCGTACAACGAGGTGTTGCTGGAGTAATAGCGCAGGGCCAGCGGACGCTGGGCGTCTCCCGAGGGCGAAGTCGGCGAACCGGCCGGCGGATCGCAGACGCCGCTGGGCATGGTCACCGGAGAGGTGCTGGGCGCCTGCAGGAGGTTGGCCGGGGCCGCCAGATAGCGATATCCGAACGTCTCCCCGGTGGCAGTGAAGGACACCGGCACCGTGCCGTTCCACTTGTTGAATTGATAGATACCCGCCGGACGGCCCCAGCCGGTCCAGTTGTAGTTGCTGCTGTTGGGAACCTGGGACTGACGCGAGGTGCAGGGCGTGCCGCCGAAGACGTTGGTGCTGCCGTCCGCGTTATAGGTGGTCGGTACATTGCCCCAGGCGTACAGCGACTTGCCCAGGTCGTTGGCCGCGGTGGCGGTGGTGACGGTGGCGGGCGCGGCGACCAGACGCGCGCGCAGGCAACCGGCGGAGGCCTTGAAGGTGACCCGCGCGTCCAACGATGCGCCCTTCGGCGTGCTGCCGCCGCGCAGTTGGAATATCTGGTTTGGACCGGTAATGGTCCGCGGGGCGGAGGTCGGAATGTTCACGATCTGCGAACCGTTGGTGGTGCCCACCCAGCTCGGCATCGCGCCGGTCACCAGCACCCGCGCGACCGAGTAGCTGGGGCTGCGGCCCGGGTCGAGCGTGTACGCGGCGTTTTCGAGGATGTCGCGCTGCGAGATCGCTGCGCCGAACGCGGTGAACGTCGCGCTGCCGCCCACCGGCTCCAGGACCAGGAAGATGCGATCGACGCGGGCTTCGGTGCCGATCGGGTCGCCGAGGATGTGGTGCATGTAGAACGAGAACTCGCGCATGCCGCCGCTGGCGCAGCCGCTGTCGAGCGAAGCCGCGCCGGTCAGGCGGCGGGTGACCTTGCCGGGATCGGTCGAATTCATCGCATCCAGACCCAGCAGCAGGCCCGCGCGATTGACCGATTCGGGATTGTTGCTGACCAGGATCGGCGCGCCCTGCATGCCGCCGGGCAGCGGACTGAGCTGCTGATAGGTCTGGGCATGGGCGATGCCGGCGGACAGCAGCGCTGCGGCAGCGCACAGTCGCAGGTTGGAACGTGTGGGATCCTTCATGTATCGCATTCCTTGTTGGGGCCGCAGCCGCCGCGCGCATGGGGTGCGCATCGCATCTGCGGCAAGCTCGAACTGACATGCGCGCCGGAGGTCGAGCGGCACCGGTGCGGGCGGCATCGTAGGGAGCGAGTCGCGCGCAAAGCGTGATCCTCGTCGAAGACCCCCGGCGCGAGAGATCTCTCGTCGTGCGCGAGAGTTTTTTGAAAAGACTTCCAAATGCGAGGAATAAGGCACGCAAAGAAAAACCCCGCATCTCTGCGGCTGAGCCGGAGCTTTCGCGCGGCACTGCCGCGCGCCGGCGAACGCCCGCACATGGATGTGCGGGCCGGGGTGACGCCGCATGGACGCATGCTCGCCGCGCGCAAAGAAAAACCCCGCCTCGCGGCGGGGTTTCTTCGTACGCATCGCGGGGTTGGATGGATCAGAAATCCATACCGCCCATACCACCCATGCCGCCGCCGCCCATACCGCCGCCGGCCGACTCTTCTTTCTTCGGCGCTTCGGCGACCATCGCTTCGGTGGTGATCATCAGACCGGCGATCGAAGCCGCATTCTGCAGCGCCGAACGCGTGACCTTGGTCGGATCGAGAATACCGAACGCGATCATGTCGCCGTATTCGCCGGTCGCGGCGTTGTAGCCGTAGTTGCCCTTGCCCTCGGCCACGTTGTTCAGCACCACCGACGGCTCTTCGCCGCAGTTGGCGACGATCTCGCGCAGCGGGGCTTCCATCGCGCGCTTGGCGATGTTGATGCCGTGGTTCTGGTCTTCGTTGGCGCCCTTCAAGCCGGAGATGGCCTGCAGCGCGCGGATCAGCGCAACGCCGCCGCCGGGCACCACGCCTTCTTCCACTGCGGCGCGCGTGGCGTGCAGGGCATCTTCGACGCGGGCCTTCTTTTCCTTCATTTCGATTTCGGTCGAGGCACCGACCTTGATCACCGCAACGCCGCCGGCGAGCTTGGCGACGCGCTCCTGCAGCTTCTCCTTGTCGTAGTCCGAAGAGGTTTCTTCGATCTGCGCCTTGATCTGCTTGATGCGGCCCTGGATGGTTTCGCCCACGCCGGCGCCGTCGATGATCGTGGTGTTCTCTTTCGAGACCTGGATCTTCTTGGCGCGGCCCAGATCCTTGATGGTCGCCTTCTCGAGCGACAGACCGACTTCTTCCGAAATCACGGTGCCGCCGGTGAGGATGGCCATGTCTTCCAGCATCGCCTTGCGACGGTCGCCGAAGCCGGGGGCCTTCACGGCGCAGACCTTGACGATGCCGCGGATGGTGTTGACGACCAGGGTCGCCAGCGCTTCGCCTTCCACTTCCTCGGCCACGATCAGCAGCGGCTTGCCCGACTTGGCAACGGCTTCGAGCACCGGCAGCAGGTCGCGGACGTTGGAGATCTTCTTGTCGTGCAGCAGGATGTACGGGTCATCGAGTTCCGCCGACATCGACTGCTGGTTGTTGATGAAGTACGGCGACAGGTAGCCGCGGTCGAACTGCATGCCCTCGACGACATCGAGTTCGTTGTCCAGGCCAGAGCCTTCCTCGACGGTGATCACGCCTTCCTTGCCGACCTTCTTCATCGCGTCGGCGATGATGTTGCCGATGGACTCGTCGGAGTTGGCCGAGATCGTACCGACCTGGGCGATCGCCTTGTCGTCGGCGGTGGGCTTGCTGATCGACTTCAGTTCGGCGACCGCAGCGATGACAGCTTTGTCGATACCGCGCTTGAGGTCCATCGGGTTCATGCCGGCAGCGACCGCCTTCATGCCCTCGCGGATCAGCGCCTGGGCCAGCACGGTGGCGGTGGTGGTGCCGTCGCCGGCGTTGTCGGAGGTCTTGGACGCGACTTCCTTCACCATCTGCGCGCCCATGTTCTCGAACTTGTCGGCCAGCTCGATCTCCTTCGCGACGGACACGCCGTCCTTGGTGATCGTGGGGGCGCCGAAGCTCTTCTCGAGCACGACGTTGCGGCCCTTCGGGCCGAGGGTGGCCTTGACGGCATTGGCGAGAACGTTGACGCCGCGCACCATGCGCGCGCGGGCATCTTCACCGAAACGGATATCTTTGGCAGCCATTGCGATAACTCCAGAAAATGT
>JBKJTC010000281.1:0-9736 GCA_046590925.1 Lysobacteraceae bacterium
AGGCCGCGCTGCCGATCTGGATCGAGTACATGAAGGTCGCGCTGACCGACGTGCCGATCGCCGCCAACGAGCCGCCCAACGGCATGATCAAGGTCGCGGTCACCGCCAGCGGCCAACTGCTGCCGTCCACCGGCAGCGGCGGCATCACCGAATACGTGAAGGTCGAAGACCTCGAGAAGATGGACACCTACGTCGACTACGGCAGCGACGACGCGTTGCCCAGCGAAGAGTCGTTCGATATTTTCTGAGGGTGGTGAGCCGTAAAGCGTCTGTCATCCCGAATCGCAGCTCTTCGGGGTGAGGGACCTGCTTCTGCGCCTCCCCTTGCGCAAAGCGCAGGGGGAAGCCCTGCTTTCTGCTCCTCCCCTTGCGCGAAGCGCAGGGGAAGCCCTGCTTTTTGCTCCTCCCCTTGCGCGAAGCGCAGGGGGAGGTTGGGAGGGGGTGGCTTTTTGCCCAAAAGCACCCCTCCCCAACCCTCCCCTTCGCCTGCGGCGAAAGGGAGGGAGCAGAGCAGAGCCTTCCGCTATCCTTTGTGCGTGTGATGGGAGGCTTTACTGCTCACTGCCGATCGCTCGCTTTTTTTACCGCTTCCGCTACAGTCATCCCCTGGCCCCGCCGGGACGCTGCCCATGCACAACGCACGCAAGCACGCCGAGACTAGGACCCGCGAGCGCCGTCATCGGCTCGCGCACGAAGCCGCCCGGCTCATCGCCGAAAGCGGCATCCGCGATTTCCATCAGGCCAAACTCAAGGCCGCGCAGCGCCTGGGCATCCACGACGATGCGTCGCTGCCGCGCAACAGCGAGATCGAAGCAGCGCTGCGCGAATACCAGCGATTGTTCCAGGGCGACTCACAGCTCAACGCCCTGCGCCAGCGCCGCGAAGCTGCGCTGCGCGCGCTGGAATTCTTCGCGCCGTTCGATGCCCGCCTGGTCGGCCCGGTGCTGGACGGTACCGCCGACGCCAATGCAGCGGTGCATCTGCATCTCTACACCGACGACGCCGAAGCCGTCCCGCGTTTCCTCGACGACCACCGCATCCCCGCCGAAACCAGCGGCCGCCGCCTGCGCCTGGACCGCGAACGCGCGCTCGACTGCCCGGTATGGCTGTTTTCCGCCGAAGACCTGAGCTTCGACCTCACCGTGCTGCCGCACGACGCGCTGCGCCAGGCGCCGCTGTCGAACATCGACGAGAAGCCGATGCGACGTGCCTCGATGGCGCAGTTGCGGGCGTTGCTGGTGGAGGAGGATGTGATGGGCTATGAAGGCCAGCGCGCACGCTAGAATCGCTTCGACCGATCACGATCACACCGCATGCGCCATCAGGGACGAATCCACAACTGGAACGACGACAAGGGCTTCGGCTTCGTCACGCCGAACGGCGGCGGCGACAAGGCGTTCGTGCATATCAAGGCGTTCCCGAGAGCGACGCGACGTCCGATCGACGGAGATCCCATCACCTACACCGTCGCCCGCGACAGGCAGGGCCGGCTTCAGGCGAACGCGATCCGGTTCGTCGGCGAAAAGAAGCCTGCGGACGATCGCGCGACCCCCGGCTGGTTCGGGCCGATATTCGCGCTGCTGTTCGTCGCGGCGCTTGCGGGTGCGGCGCTGCTCGGGCATCTGACGACGACCGTACTCGCGGCCTACGCCACCGTGAGCAGCGTCGCGTTCATCGCCTACGGCCTCGACAAATCGGCGGCGAATGCAGGACGGCAGCGCACACCGGAAACGACGCTGCATTTTCTCGGGCTGATCGGCGGCTGGCCGGGTGCATTGCTTGCGCAGCGCGTGTTCCGCCACAAGTCGCGCAAGCTCGCATTCCAGCGCACGTTCAGGGTCACAGTGGTGGTGAATGTCGCGGTGCTGATGTTGCTCGCCAGCGACACGGGCAATGCATGGGTGCGTGGGATGCTGGCGGCTTATGCATAGCGTGCGCCTGTGGCGCATCGTATTCACACGGAGGGTGGAGCGAGCGCAGGGCCGTAGGGCGGGCCCTGGCCCGCCGTGTTGGACGTTGCGATCAATCATCCATGGCCGTGACTTTTTCGCCACATGCGCGGCGCAACCTGGAATGCCGCAATGGCGGGCCAGGGCCCGCCCTACGACGTCGGATTGCGAGTTACGGCGCGAACTTGTCGGTCGCGCGCACCAGCGCGTCGACGTTCTCGGGCTCGAACGCGGAGTGGCCGGACGCCGGGGTGATGTGCAGCTCCGACTTCGGCCACGCTTTGCGCAGATCCCAGGCGTTCTGGATCGGGCAGACCACGTCGTAGCGGCCGTGGACGATCACGCCGGGGATGTCGGCGATCCTGTGGGCGTCGCGCAGCAACTGGTCTTCCACTTCGAAGAAGCCGCCGTTGACGAAATAGTGGTTCTCGATGCGCGCGAACGCGAGCGCGAACGCGGCGTCTTCGTGGCCGGCGACGAAATCCTCGTCGACGTGCAGGAAGCTGGTCGCGCCTTCCCACACGCTCCACGCGCGCGCGGCGGACAGGCGGGTGGCTTCGTCGTCGCTGGTGAGGCGACGGTGGAACGCCGAGATCAGATCGTGACGTTCGACCGGCGGAATCGCGGCGAGATAGTGCTCCCACGCATCCGGGAACAGCCGCGACGCGCCTTCCTGATAGAACCACTCCAGTTCCCAGCGGCGCAGCATGAAGATGCCGCGCAGCACCAGCTCGGTGACGCGCTGCGGATGGGTTTCGGCGTAGGCCAGCGCGAGCGTGGAGCCCCACGAACCCCCGAACACCTGCCAACGCTCGATGCCGAGTGTTTCGCGCAGTGTTTCGATATCGGCGACCAGCGTCCAGGTGGTGTTGTCGACCAGATCCGCGTGCGGCGTCGAGCGCCCGCTGCCGCGCTGGTCGAACAGGACGATGCGGTACTTGGCCGGGTCGTGGAAACGGCGCATCTTCGGGCTGCAGCCTGCACCGGGGCCGCCGTGCAGCATCACCACCGGCTTGCCGTGCGGATTGCCGCATTGTTCGTAATGCAGCGTGTGGCGGTCGTCGACCTTGAGCGTGCCGCTGTCGAAGGGCTGGATGTCCGGATAGAGCGTGCGCATGGTGATGGGATCCGTATGCAGTCTGCAAAGGCGCTTCGCGCGCGAACTGATGTCGAAGTCTAGCGTATCCGCCACGCGTGCCTGTTATCGCCCTGCGCGGTCGACGGCATGGGCGAGATACCGGCCGTAACCACGCGGGCTCAGAGGATCCTGTCCTGCTCGCAACGCTACGATCACCAGCCGCTCCAGCGCGTCGAAAGCCTGGGGGGTCAAGCTTGCGTCGAGAAATTCCGGGTCGTCGCGATACAGCCCCTGAACCATGAGCAGCGTCTCCATCGCCTTATCCTTGTTGGCCGCGCCAGGGCCGATGAAGTCCGCATTGCGCGCACGCAAACCGAGCCGCAGCGCGGCTTCGATACGGGTACGGTCGTCGTTGCCCGATGGCAAGGCGGTGGCCAGGCTCGCGAGCGCACGCAGCATGATGTAGTGATAGGCGGGCCGTGCGTTGTGCGGATCGTGCCAACGACCAGCGTGCAGGCCAACGCGCAATTGGCCCGGCAATACGCCATAGGAGGCTTTATCGAGCGCGGCGTCGCGGTAGCGGGTCTGGCCGGTGGCGCGATACATTTCCGCAAGCAGATAAACGCTGAAACTGTTGTAGTTCCAGTTCACGGACAGCGGCTGCCCGATTGCCCAATCGGCCGCGCGACGTGCCGCATCCAGAAACCGGACATCGCCGGTGGCCGCATGCAGTTCAAGCATCGCGACGCCGCATTCGCCGTTGTCGAACTGCAGGCCACCGTCGCCGGCATCATCGATCAACCAGCCGTTGCGAACCTTGCTGCCGCTATCGCCGCTGCGTTCGCTCTCATCCAGAAACGCGGCCGACGCCTTGAATGGCGCGGCTTCGGACACGCCGCGCGAAGCCGGAAAGGGAAACACGCCGTTGCCGGCTTCGGCTTGCGTCCAGAGCAGGAACTCGCCGGCTTCGCGGGCGCTGCGCAGCGCTGCGCCGTCACCGTCCAGGCCCGCGCGATGCATGGCGAGCAGGCCGCCGATCGCCCCTGCGGTTTCGCGCAGCGCATGGGCGAGTTTCAATGGATCGAGGCCAATGCGCCACCAGCGCTTGGCCTCGATCCTGGCAGGCATCTTCGCGGCGAGCGCGCGGATCTCGTCCATCTGCAGGGGGGTGGCCTCATCAGGAATGGCAGCGTAGCGATCCCGGATATCCGGCTTGCCGACCTTTTCGCCGAGCAGTCCGTTCGCTTCGGCAACGAGACGATCGATGGCAGCGGCGTCACGTTTGACCATCACTGCTGCCATTTCGCGCTGCAACCGGACACGGTGTTCACCCGCGGCGGAATCGGAGGCGTTCACCGAGTACGGCTGGCATGCCGCCGCGGACAACACCCCCACAATCACACCGATGCAGAGCGTACGCGTCAAATCGTGGCGCATGGCTAACACCTGGAGATGCGGAGCGCCTATCGTCCTTCATCCACCGACGGCATGCCAGGGAAGAAAGACAGGGGGCTAACTGGACAGGCCGCGGGCGACATCAGCCCGAGACACGGCCCGATGAGACCCGATCACGCTCTTCCAGATCGAAATGCGTCTGCACTTCTTCGAAATCGCTGGCCCGCAACAATGCGCGCACCGCTTCGCCCTGCGCCCAGCCGTGTTCGAGCAACAGCCAGCCGCCAGGATGCAGATGCGCGGGCGCCTCGCGAACGATGATGCCGATCGCCTCCAGCCCGTCCGGCCCTGACGACAGCGCCCGCGCCGGTTCGAAGCGCAGATCGCCCTCGCGCAGATGCGGGTCGGCGTCGGCGATGTAGGGCGGATTGCCGGCGATCAGATGGAATCGCTCGCCGGCCAGCGGCGCCAGCCAGTCGCCCTGGCGGAATTCGACGTTGGCGAGATCCAGCGCGCGGGCATTGGCGCGGGCGACCGCCAGCGCGCCTTCGCTGACGTCAACTGCGATGACCTGCGCCCGCGGCCGCTCGTGCGCCAGCGCCAGCGCGATCGCGCCGCTGCCGGTGCCCAGATCGGCCATCCGCAGCGCGGTGTCGGGCGGCGCGCGCTCCAGGGCCAGTTCGACCAGCAATTCGGTTTCCGGGCGCGGGATGAGGGTGTGCGGCGAGACCATCAGATCGAAGGCCCAGAACCCGCGGCGGCCGGTCAGGTACGCCACCGGCTCGCCCGCGATGCGGCGGGTAAGCAGCGCTTCGAAACGCTGATGCGCGACTGCGTCGATGGGTTCGTCGCCGTGGGCGAACAGCCAGACGGGCGGGCGCTCCAGGGCATGCGCCAGCAGCGCGCGGGCGTCGGCGCCGTCGATCTTTTCGCAGGCCTGGCGCAGCACTGCATCCAGAGGGGGGCGTTGACTCGTCATCATCCCGTTATCGTAGCCGTTCGCGGCCACGTCTCCGTTCACGTCCGCTACCCGACAGGCCGTTGCCCATGCCCCGAATGTCTCCGCTCCGTACTCTGATCGCCGCGCTGCTTTCGCTGTTGGCAGCCGGCTGCCAGAGCGTCGGTTTCGGCATCGCCAACGCCGGTGTGGCCGCGCCGTCGGCCAGCGTGGTCTACGACCGGCAGCGGAACCTCTCGCTCGACCTCTATCGGCCTGCGGCGTCCGCGAACGGTCCCGTGCCGGTGGTGGTGTTCTTCTACGGCGGCAGTTGGCGGAGTGGCGAACGCGGGCAGTATCGGTTCGTGGGACAGCGGTTGGCGGAGTCCGGCGCGCTGGCGATCGTCGCCGACTATCGGACGTTTCCGCGGGCTGTGTTCCCCGGATTCGTGGAAGACGCCGCCGCCGCGGTGGCCTGGGCGCGGGCGCACGCGGCCGAATACGGCGGCGACCCGCAGCGGCTGTACATCGCCGGACATTCCGCAGGCGCGCAGATCGCCGCGCTGGTCGGCCTGGACGCCCGCTATCTGGCGCCGCACGGGATGAAACCGCGCGACCTGGCCGGGGTGATCGGGCTGTCGGGGCCTTACGACTTCGAGATCGCCGGCTACGAGGACGTGTTCGGGCCCGAAGCGCAGTGGCCGCAGGCGCAGCCGATCCGTTTCGTCGATGGCGACGAGCCGCCGTTCCTGCTGGTGCACGGCACCGGCGACAGGGTGGTGGAAGCCAAGGACAGTCAGGAGTTGGCCGACAAACTCCGCGGCGTCGGCAGCCGCGCCGAACTGCTGTGGCTGCCGGACGCCGGGCATATCGCCCCGCTGGCGGCGCTGTACCGCCCCGATCGGCATCCGGACCTGCTGGAGGCGATCCGGGCCTTCGTGGGTAGCGAATCCGTGGACAACCGCTCGGGCGCGGCCGCTCCGGCCCGTTGATTCGCCCAACTGCGGGCCATGTTATCGGTAGAGGGCCTTCGGGCCTTATGGACTTTCCGCGGCCTGCTCGGGCCTGAAGGCCCTCCTACAGGGTCTGCTGTGGATTCATACAGTATCGGATCGAAGTTATGATAGTCGCTAACTATCGATTGCATTCATTCAATTCATTGGCTTGATTGATAGCGTGGGCCTAACATACGCCTCGTTGCGATCAATTCCCTGTTTCGAAGCACCCTTTCGATCGCTGCTTCCCACCCCATCTTCGATCTTCACTCACACAAGGAACCCCCCGATGTCGCTGATCAATACCCAGGTCAAACCGTTCAAGACCACTGCGTTCCACGCTGGCGAATTCGTCCAGGTCTCGGACGAGTCGCTGAAGGGCAAGTGGTCGGTCCTGATCTTCATGCCGGCCGCGTTCACCTTCAACTGCCCGACCGAAGTGGAAGACGCCGCCGACAATTACGCCGAGTTCCAGAAAGCCGGCGCCGAGGTCTACATCGTCACCACCGACACGCATTTCTCGCACAAGGTGTGGCACGAAACCTCCCCGGCTGTCGGCAAGGCCACGTTCCCGCTGGTCGGCGATCCGACCCACCAGCTGACCCGCGCGTTCGGCGTGCATATCGAAGAAGAAGGCCTGGCGCTGCGCGGCACCTTCATCATCAATCCGGATGGCGTGATCAAGACCCTCGAAATCCACGACAACGCGATCGCCCGCGACGTCTCCGAGACGCTGCGCAAGCTGAAGGCCGCCCAGTTCGTCGCCGCCAACCCGGGCCAGGTCTGCCCGGCGAAGTGGAAGGAAGGCGCGCAGACCCTGAAGCCGTCGCTGGATCTCGTCGGCAAGATCTGAGTCGGCATGATCTGACCCGAAGTTCCCGCAACAAGACCACCCGCAAGAAAGGCCGCGAACGGACCGTGCAGTCCGCCCGCGGTTGTGGTACCGCTCCCGGCTCGACCCTGACTTCACCTCGTTTTTGACCCAACCGCTCCACCCCCGCAATACCTCCGTAGCAACCTCCGCGACAACCTCCGTGCCATCCCCGGCGAAGCGCATCGCTTCGCCGGGGGCTTCGGGCCGCCGTCCCGCGCCCGCGCTTCGCTTGCAGCAGCGGCTTGTACCGCACCGGATCGTTCCTCCCCGTGCCGGTCCCTCTCCCCCGGCCCACGTCCGTCGACGCAGGCCGCTGCTGCAAACGCAGCCTCCCTTCTCCCCTTCCCCTCTCGCCAAGGAGCCGGTCGTGCTCGATTCCGATCTCAAGACCCAACTGCAGGCCTATCTGCAGAAGCTGACCCGCCCGGTCGTGATCACCGCCGCGCTGGACGACGGCGAAGCGTCGCAGGAACTGCGCGCGCTGCTGATCGAACTGACCCAGCTGTCGACGCTGGTCACGCTGCGCGAAGCGCGCGAGCCCGGCGACCGCGTGCCGTCGTTCGCCCTCGGCACGCCCGGCGAAGACATTTCGCTGCGTTTCGCCGGCATCCCGATGGGCCACGAGTTCACCTCACTGGTGCTGGCGCTGCTGCAGGTCGGCGGCCATCCGTCGAAGCTGGCACAGGACGTGATCGAACAGATCCGCGCGCTCGACGGTGCGGCTCATGGCGGTACGTTCACGTTCGAGACGTATTTCTCGCTGAGCTGCCAGAACTGCCCCGACGTGGTGCAGGCCTTCAACCTCATGGCCGTGCTCAATCCGCGGATCAAGCATGTCGCCATCGACGGCGCGCTGTTCCAGGACGAAGTCGAGACGCGCCAGGTGATGTCGGTGCCGACGATTTTCCTCAACGGCGAAACCTTCGGCGCCGGGCGCATGAGCGTCGAGGAAATCCTCGCCAGGCTCGACACCGGCGCGCTCGCGCGCGACGCCGCGAAGATCTCCGCGAAGGACGCGTTCGACGTGCTGATCGTCGGCGGCGGCCCGGCCGGCGCCGCGGCGGCGATCTACGCCGCGCGCAAGGGCATCCGCACCGGCATCGCCGTCGAGCGTTTCGGCGGCCAGGTAATGGACACGATGGCGATCGAGAATTTCGTATCGGTGCCGGAAACCGACGGCCCGAAACTGGCGGCGTCGATGGAGCGGCACGTGCGCGACTACGACGTCGACATCATGCCGCTGCAGCGCGCCGAACAGCTGATTCCCGCCGGCAAGGACGGCCTGGTCGAAGTGAAACTCGCCAGCGGCGCATCGCTGAAATCGAAGACCGTAATCCTCGCCACCGGCGCGCGCTGGCGGCAGATGAACGTGCCCGGCGAACAGGACTACCGCAACAAGGGCGTGGCCTATTGCCCGCACTGCGACGGCCCGCTGTACAAGGGCAAGCGCGTGGCGGTGATCGGCGGCGGCAACTCGGGCGTGGAAGCGGCGATCGATCTGGCCGGCATCGTCGCCCACGTCACCCTGATCGAGTTCGACGCGAAGCTGCGCGCCGACGAGGTGCTGCAGCGCAAGCTGCGCAGCCTGGCGAACGTCGATGTCGTCGTGTCCGCGCAGACCAGCGCAGTGCTGGGCGACGGCCAGAAAGTCACCGGGTTGACGTACGTCGATCGCAACACCCAGGCCGCGCACACCGTGAGCCTGGACGGCGTGTTCGTGCAGATCGGCCTGTTGCCCAACACCGAATGGCTGAAGGGCGCGGTGGCGCTGTCGCCGCGCGGCGAGATCATGATCGACGAACGCGGCCAGACCTCGCTGCCCGGCGTGTTCGCCGCGGGCGATGCGACCACGGTGCCGTACAAGCAGATCGTGATCGCGATGAGCGAAGGCTCGAAAGCGGCGCTCGGCGCATTCGATCATCTGATCCGCGCGTCGGCGCCGGCCGCGCCGACAGCGGCGGCAGTACAGGCCGATGTACCGGTTCCGGCAGAGACGGAACCGGCGTGACCGGTCCGCGCGCGGGGCCCGCGAGGCACCGCGCGCCGCGCCCGCGAAGGTCGTCCGGGGAAGCCTGTCAGAAGCGACAGGCGGCCCGGCCGCGGAAACAACGCATCATGCAGGCCGAGGTCCGGTCTCTATTCGGGATCGCCTCAAGCCTCACGATTGCATCGCCCGCGTTCACGGCATTCAATGACTGCGCCGAATACCGCGAACACTCCGCCGCGCCAGCGGCCGACACGAAGGTCTCGCCGCCATGAATCTGCGCGATCTGAAGTATCTGGTCTCGCTCGCCGACCACAAGCATTTCGGCCGCGCCGCCGCGGCCTGCTTCATCAGCCAGCCGACGCTGTCGACCCAGATCAAGAAGCTGGAGGACGAACTGGGCGTCGCGCTGGTCGAACGCGCGCCGCGCCGGGTGATGCTGACCCCCGCCGGCCGCGACGCCGCCGAACGCGCGCGGCGGATCGTCGCCGATGTCGAGGAAATGAAGGAAGCCGCGCGCCGCA
>JBKJTC010000059.1:0-21398 GCA_046590925.1 Lysobacteraceae bacterium
TGCACTTCCACGGCGACCAGCGCGTCGGTTCAATGAAGGCGCTGCTCGGACAAGGCTACGACGCCGTCTTCGTCGGCTGCGGTGCGCCTCGCGGTCGCCGGCTCGACCTGCCCGGCAGCGTCGAGGCCGCGGCCCATGTCCATGTCGGGATCGATTGGCTGGCCTCGGTCTCGTTCGGGCATGTCACCGCCATCGGCCGCCGGGTGATCGTGCTGGGCGGCGGCAACACCGCCATGGATTGCTGCCGCTCGGCCCGCCGGCTTGGCGGCCAGGACGTCAAGGTGATCGTGCGCAGCGGCTTCGAGGAGATGAAGGCATCACCCTGGGAGAAGGAGGATGCGATGCATGAGGGCATCCCGATCCTCAATTTCCATGTGCCCAAGGCCTTTGTCCACGAAGGCGGAAAGCTGCTGGGAATGAGTTTCGAGATCGTGCAGGCGGTCTATGACGAGCGCGGCCGCCGCAAGCTGGTCCCGACCGGCGAGCCGGACGCCTTCTTCGAGTGCGACGACGTGCTGGTGGCGGTTGGCCAGGAGAACGCTTTTCCCTGGATCGAGCGCGACTGCGGCATCGAATTCGACGAACACGGCTTGCCCAAACTCGATCCGGTGAGCCTGCAATCGAGCGTGGCCAACGTCTTTTTCGGTGGCGATTCCGCCTTCGGTCCGAAAAACATCATCACCGCGGTGGCGCACGGACACGAGGCCGCGGTCTCGATCGATCGCCTGCTGCACGACGAGGAGGTTGGCACTCGGCCCGATCCGATGACCAACCTGCTGTCGCAGAAGATGGGCATCCACGAGTGGAGCTATGACAACGACACTGTCAACGACACCCGTTATCAGGTGCCTTGGGCGGCGGCCGAAAAGGCGCTGGCCAGCATCAAGGTGGAGGTCGAACTGGGGTTCGACGTCGCCACTGCGGTCAAGGAGGCGGGTCGCTGCCTGAACTGCGATGTGCAGACCGTGTTTGCCGAGCCGCTGTGCATCGAGTGCGACGCCTGCGTCGACATCTGCCCGATGGACTGCATCAGTTTCACCGAGAACGGCCCGGAAGCCGACCTGCGCACCCGCCTGAAGGCGCCGGCGCTGAACCTCGCGCAGGACCTCTACGTGTCCGGCGGCCTGAAGACCGGCCGCGTGATGGTCAAGGACGAGGACGTGTGCCTGCATTGCGGGCTGTGCGCCGAGCGCTGTCCGACCGGCGCCTGGGACATGCAGAAGTTCCTGCTGAAGATGGCGCCGGCGGGCACCCCGGTCCACACAGGAGTCGTGGCATGAGCGCCGCCGGGCCGTTCCAAGGCGCGAAGGCTCCCTTGGGGGGCGGTGCAGCGGCTGTGGCCGCAAACGTGGGGGCGGTATTGCCTCGCATCGAAGCGGTCAACGATTTCGTCATCAAGTTCGCCAACGTCAACGGTTCGGGCTCGGCGTCGGCCAACGAGCTGTTTGCCAAGGCGATCCTGCGCATGGGGGTGCCAGTCAGCCCGCGCAACATCTTCCCCAGCAACATCCAGGGCCTGCCGACCTGGTACGAGGTGCGGGTCACCGAACGAGGCCACCTCGGCCGGCGCGGCGGCATCGACATGATGGTGGCGATGAACCCGCAGACCTGGGACGCCGACGTAGCCGAACTCGAGCCGGGCGGTTACCTGTTCTACGACAACACGCGGGCGCTGCCGCCGGCGAAGTTCCGTCCCGACATCCAGGTGATCGGCATGCCGCTGACCGAGATCTGCAACGCGGTCTATTCCGATCCGCGCCAGCGTCAGCTGTTCAAGAATATCGTCTACGTCGGCGCGCTGTCGGTGCTGCTGGGCGTCGACGCCGAGGTGATCGAGACGCTGTTCGGCGAACAGTACAAGGGCAAGGAGAAGCTGCTGGCCTCCAACGTCCAGGCGCTGCATCTCGGTCGCGACTTCGTCAAGGAGCACCTGCCGGCGCCGCTGGGCATCCGGGTGCAACGGTCCGACCGGGTCGGTGACCAGATCTTCGTCGACGGCAACAGTGCGGCGGCACTGGGCTGCGTCTACGGCGGCGCCACGGTGTGTGCGTGGTATCCGATCACGCCGTCCTCGTCGCTGGCCGAGGCGTTCCAGAAGTATTGCCAGAAGTTCCGCGTCGATGCCGACACCGGCGAGAATCGTTTTGCGATCATCCAGGCCGAGGACGAGATCGCTTCGATCGGCATGGTCGTCGGCGCCGGCTGGAACGGCGCGCGCGCGTTCACCGCGACCTCGGGGCCGGGCATTTCGCTGATGAACGAATTCATCGGTCTGGCTTATTTCGCGGAGATTCCGGCGACGATCATCGATGTGCAGCGCGGCGGCCCGTCCACGGGCATGCCCACGCGCACCCAGCAATCCGACATTCTCGCCGCCGCCTATGCGTCGCACGGCGACACCAAGCACATCCTGCTGTTTCCGGAAGACCCGCACGAATGCTTCGCGTTCTGCGCCGATGCGCTGGATCTGGCCGACCGCCTGCAGACGCCGGTCTTCGTGATGACCGATCTGGACATCGGCATGAACCAGCGCCTGTGCGCGCCGTTCGTCTGGGACGACGCCCGTGTTTACGATCGCGGCAAGGTATTGGATCGCGAAGCGCTGGAGGCGGGTGCGGAGTTCGCGCGCTACAAGGACATGGACGGCGACGGCATCCCGTACCGCACCTATCCGGGAACGCATCCGGAGAAAGGGGCCTATTTCACCCGCGGCACATCGCGCAACCCGCAGGCGCAGTATTCCGAACGCGGCGCCGACTATATCTACAACATGCAGCGCCTGCTGAAGAAATTCGACACCGCCAAGACCCTGGTGCCGCAGCCGCTGTTGTCGCAGGCCGAAATGCCGTCGCGGTTCGGCGCGATCTACTTCGGCTCGACCAGCCCGGCGATGCAGGAAGCCATCGAGCGTCTGCGCGAGCGGGATATTCCGCTGGATACGCTGCGCGTGCGCGCGTTTCCGTTTCCCGCATCGGTGCGCGAGTTCGTCGATGCGCACGAATCGGTGTTCGTGATCGAACAGAACCGCGACGGCCAGTTGCGCAGCCTGCTGATCAACGAATTCGATATCGATCCGGCGCGACTGGTCGCGGTGCTGCATTACGACGGCACGCCGATCACCGCGCGTTTCATCTCGGATGCGATCGTCCAGCGCATCCGGCCGGTCGGGCAGCGCGACAAGGTGGCCTGACTGATGAAGCCAGACCCGCTTTGCTTTCATAGCCCCCTTTTTCAAAGGGGGCAAAAGCGACGGCGAAGTGCAGGAATGGAGGGCCGGGAATTCCTCCTTGGCTCCCCTTTCGAAAGAGGGCAAAAGCGACGGCGAAGCGATGGATTTCCGCAGCGACAGCTGAAAGCCCAATACCAAGAGCGACAAGCAGGACGAAGCGCATGACCTATCTCACCAAGCCGAAACTGCATCACCCCACGCTCTCCTGCAACGCGATCGGTTTCACCCGTCGCGATTACGAAGGCAAGATCAGCACGCTCTGCGCAGGCTGCGGCCACGATTCGATTTCGGCCGCGATCATCCAGGCCTGCTGGGAGCTGGATATCCAGCCGCACCTGGTCGCCAAGCTCTCCGGCATCGGCTGCAGCAGCAAGACGCCGGATTATTTCCTCGGCCAGTCGCACGGGTTCAACACCGTGCACGGACGCATGCCGTCGGTGCTCACCGGCGCCAATCTCGCGAACCGCGAGCTGATCTATCTCGGCGTCTCCGGCGACGGCGATTCCGCATCCATCGGCATCGGCCAGTTCGTGCATGCGATCCGGCGTGGCGTGAACATGGTCTACATCGTCGAGAACAACGGCGTCTATGGCCTGACCAAGGGCCAGTTCTCGGCGACCGCCGATCAGGGTTCGGTCTCGAAAAAGGGCGTGGCCAACACCGACAGCCCGCTGGATCTGGTGACGATGGCGCTGCAGCTCGGCGCCAGCTACGTCGGGCGCGGCTTCTCCGGCGACAAACATCAGCTGGTGCCCTTGATCAAGGGCGCGCTGTCGCATCGCGGCGCCGCGTTTCTCGACGTGATCAGCCCCTGCGTCGCCTTCAATAATCACGCCGGCAGCACCAAAAGCTACGACTACGTGCGCGAGCACAATGATGCGGTGAACCAGCTCGACGTGATCCTGCCGCGCGCGGAGATCGCGGTCGATTATCCGGCCGGCGACACCATCGCGGTGGAACAGCACGACGGCACGGTGCTGCGACTGCACAAACTCGACGAGGGTTACGATCCGCGCGACCGGATCGCAGCGATGAATCTCATCCAGCAGCGTCACGCCCGCGGCGAAGTGGTGACCGGCCTGCTGTACGTCGATGCCGCAGCGGACGACCTGCACGGCCACCTCAACACCGCCGCGAAGCCGCTGAACGCCATGGGTGCGAATGACCTTAATCCGGGCGCCGCCGCGCTGGACAGGATCAACGCGTCTCTGCGCTGAACGGCGTTGCAATTCCGGGAAATCGGCTGTTTTCGCGCTGCGGGCCGGAAATACGCACACAAAGAAGCCCGGATGCTGGCGGTCGGCGGCGAGGAATGGTTCAATGTCGCCAGAAGCGGGGGTATCGCCGGCCCGCCCGGCGATTGAGACAGTCCCTTCGAACCTGATCCGATTGATATCGGCGTAGGGAAGCTTCGCCAGCCACCACTGCGCCCGCGCGCGTGGTCGCAGCGCCGCCGCTTCGTCCCGAACACTTCGCGCATCCGTGCGAGGGCTTCTACAAGACCAGGACGAATGCCGATGAATGCCGTGCCCGCGACGCTGCTGCAGCAGACCGATCAACTGTCCGAATCCGTGACCCGGCCGATTCCCGGTTCGCGCAAGATCTTCGTCGAGGGCTCGCGTCCCGACCTGCGGGTGGCGATGCGCGAAGTTTCGCTGTCGCAGACGCCGACGCTGTTCGGCGGCGAAGAGAATCCGCCGATCACCGTCTACGATCCGTCCGGGCCGTACACCGATCCCGATGCGAACATCGACCTCTCGGCCGGGCTTGCGCCGCTGCGCGCGCGCTGGATCGAAGAGCGCGGCGACACCGAACAATTGCCTGCGCTGAGTTCCGATTTCGGTCGCGGTCGCGAAGGCAACGCCAAGCTCGACGCGGTGCGTTTCCCGAATCGTGCGCTGCCGCGTCGCGCCAAGGCCGGTGCCAACGTCTCGCAGATGTATTACGCCAAGCGCGGCATCGTCACCCCGGAAATGGAGTACGTGGCGATCCGCGAGAACCAGCGGCTGGAAACGGTGCGCGATGCGCGCCTGCTGTCGCAACATCCGGGCGAAGCCTTCGGCGCCAATATCCAGAAGATCATCACCCCCGAGTTCGTGCGCGACGAGATCGCCCGCGGCCGCGCCATCCTGCCCAACAACATCAACCACCCGGAAAGCGAGCCGATGATCATCGGGCGCAATTTCCTGACCAAGATCAACGCGAACATCGGCAACAGCGCGGTGTCGTCCGGGATCGCCGAAGAGGTCGAGAAGCTGGTGTGGGCGATCCGCTGGGGCGGCGACACGGTGATGGATCTGAGCACCGGCAAACACATCCACGAAACCCGCGAATGGATCATCCGCAATTCGCCGGTGCCGATCGGTACCGTGCCGATCTATCAGGCACTGGAAAAAGTCGACGGCCGCGCCGAAGAACTGACCTGGGACCTGTTCCGCGACACGCTGGTCGAGCAGGCGGAGCAGGGCGTGGACTACTTCACCATCCACGCCGGCGTGCTGCTGCGGCATGTGCCGCTCACCGCGAAGCGCGTGACCGGCATCGTGTCGCGCGGCGGTTCGATCATGGCGAAGTGGTGCCTCGCGCATCACAAGGAAAACTTCCTCTACACGCATTTCGAGGACATCTGCGAGATCATGAAGGCCTACGACGTGGCCTTTTCGCTGGGCGACGGCCTGCGTCCGGGCTGCATCGCCGATGCCAACGACGCCGCGCAGTTCGGCGAACTCGAAGCCTTGGGCGAGTTGACCAAGATCGCGTGGAAGCACGACGTGCAGACCATGGTCGAAGGCCCCGGCCATGTGCCGATGCAGTTGATCAAGGAGAACATGGACAAGCAGCTGGTCGAGTGCGGCGAGGCGCCGTTCTACACGCTGGGGCCGCTGACCACCGACATCGCGCCGGGCTACGATCACATCACGTCCGCGATCGGCGCGGCGATGATCGGCTGGTACGGCTGCGCCATGCTCTGCTACGTCACGCCGAAGGAGCATCTGGGGCTGCCGAACCGCCAGGACGTGCGCGACGGCATCATGGCCTACAAGATCGCCGCGCACGCGGCCGATCTGGCCAAGGGTCATCCCGGCGCGCAGATCCGTGACAACGCGCTGAGCAAGGCGCGTTTCGAGTTCCGCTGGGAAGACCAGTTCCATCTCGGCCTCGATCCCGAGAAAGCGAAGGAATTCCACGACGAAACTCTGCCGAAGGACGCGCACAAGAGCGCGCACTTCTGTTCGATGTGCGGTCCGCATTTCTGTTCTATGAAGATCACCCAGGATGTGCGCGATTACGCCGCCGAGCACGGTGTAGACGAAGCCGCTGCGCTGGAAGCGGGCATGGCCGAGAAGGCAGCGGAGTTCCGCGCGCAGGGTGCGCAGGTGTATCAAAAAGAATAGCCGCCGCCATGTGAGGAAGCGGCCGTTTCTGTTGCTATGTAGGAGCGGGGGAAGCCGCGAAGCCCGCGAATTCGAAGCAGCTTCGCCCATCGTCACCTTGAGGCTTTGGGCGATGATGGATGCATGAGTGCGCAAGTCGCCGAGGTGGCTGCGGCGCTGGCTTCGCGACTTCCGTCGCTCCTACAGGAGCTGCGCCGTCGCCGGGAATCGTCCTTACTGCGCCCCGTAAAGCGGTCTTCAGGCCGGCACAGGTAGAACCCGACCGGCGACGACATCAGGGACGTGCCCACGCCGAGAAAAAATGAAACGGTTGTGTATCCGAAGCTAGCGGCCTGAAGGCCGCTCTACGGCCGCTCTACAGGCCGCTTCAGGCTTCGACGACGGTGAACGTCAGTCCCGCCCGCTCGCGCAGGCGTTCGATCAGCGGCATGCCCATCGCCGCGCCGGGCGTCCACACGCCACCGGGCGTTGCGTTGCGGTCGATATCGCGGACGAGGCACAGCGCGGCTTCGGCGATCATCTTGCTGGTGGAACCATAGCCCGGGTCGCGATCGCCGGTAACGCGGGCGGTGAGCTTGCGGCCATCGGCGGTGGCGCCGAAGAACAGCAGTTCGTAGCGGCCTTTCAAACGCTGTTCCGGGTTCGGACCTTCGCCGGGTTTCGGCAGCGCGAAGCGGCGCAGCAGGGCGCGGGTCGGCGCGAACGCCAGCAATATGTTCTGTACCTTCGTGGCGCGCGCCATCTTCTTCGCGCGCTGCTCGCCCTTGGCGCCGTCGCCGGTGAGCATGGCTTCGCTGTAGACGAAATCGGTGCCCCACGGGTGGCCGAGCAGGAAGTGGCTGCGGTGCACGTTCTTGGTGTTGATCGTGGCCATCACGAACGGCGCGGTCCAGCCCTGCGCGAGTTCGTCGAAGGCGGCGAGGTGGTCGCTCGGCTGGCGCGGGCCCTTGAAGCCGGGGGTGAGCGCGAACGGGTCGATCAGCGTGCGTCGCAGCGAGGGATCGGACTTCATCGCTTCCACCGTCGCCAGCATGCTGGCGACGGTGCCGCCGGAGAAGGTGCCCTTCATGACCTTGACCCGGCCGTGCACGCGCGCGAGCGGCGCGTCGAGGCGCTGTTGCGCTTCGTGCTGCGCGTAGACCACGCCGAGGTCGAAGGGAATGGAGTCGAAGCCGCAGGAGAACACGATGCGCGCGCCGCTGGCCCGGGCGGTGTCCTGCAGTTGCGGGACCATCTTCGCCATCCAGCCCGGTTCGCCGCAGAGATCGACGTAGTCGGTGCCGGCCGCGGCGCAGGCGCGGATCAGCGGTTCGCCGTAGGTCTGGTAGGGGCCGACCGTGGTCAGCACGACATGGGTGCGGGCGACCAGTTCGGCCAGCGCGCCGGCATCGTTGGCGTCTGCTACCAGCAGCGGCAGCGCCGCGTCGATGCCCAGGGCGTCGCGGACTTCGGCGAGCTTGTTCGCGCTGCGCCCGGCCATGGCCCAGCGCACCGCGCCGTCCACGCCATAGGTCTGATGGAGATACTCGGCGACCAGCCGGCCGGTGAAGCCGGTGGCGCCGAAAACGATGATGTCGAAGGATTTGTCCATGCCCTATCTTGGCATGGACGGCGCGGTCGCGGAATGCGACCGCGCCGTTGTTGCGCTTACTCGACCTGGATCGAGCCGGTACGCGGGTACACGCGATAGATGCGGTTGTTGGTATTGGAGCGGATGCGGATCTCGTCCCCGGTCACGCCGTCGAGATTGGCGTAGCCGACGAGCGTCCATGAGCTGCCGAACGTGCCGGCGCCGCTGATCGACTGCAGGTAGCCGCTGGCTGGACGCAGGATATGCAGCATGCCGTCCGCGCGCGCGATCGCGATGTCGTTGCCCGCGGCCCCGTCGAAGTCGCGCACGCCGTTGTTGAGGGTCGCGTACTGATTGCCGATCCAGTAGCTGGCCAACGAGCCGGACGCCATCGAATAGATCTTCACTTCATTCGGCAGGGCGAGCAGCAGTTCCGCACCGGCTGTGCTGTTCATGTTGCTGGCGCAATTGGCGATTTCGGTGCAGACCTTCCAGTTGCTGTTGGGGGTGATCCAGACCGTGCGCAGGATGGTGTTCCTGCCGTAGATGACCAGGTTGCTGCCGCTCTCGAGCGGAATTTCCTTTCCGGCCACGCCGTCCAGGTCGGCGACCGCGCCGACGGCGATCGTGAAGCCCGGTCCGATGTACTGCGAGACCTTCGTACGCGAATAGTGGCGGATGACGGTGAGATGGGGCGCCTGGCCCAGGACGACTTCGGCGCCGGGGATGCCGTCGATATCGTCGATGACCGACTGGGGCCAATAGACATTCGAGATCGGGTAGCGGGTCGCGGTGCCGTTGCTGGCGACGACGGCGATTTCGCTGTAGCCGTTGCACACCGCTTCCAGGCTGCCGTTACCGTCGAGGTCGGCGACCTGCATCAGCACGCCGTAGTAGGCGGTCGACGTGCTGCACGACTGGGCGAATGCCTGGGTGGGGACGACCGCGGTTGCGGCCATGGACAGTGCGAAACAGATTTTTCCGAACAGACGATGCATGGGAAACTCCTTTTATGAAGTGGATAGATGACGCTCCAGTTCCGGATGCGGCGAAGTGTCCGATCTTCGACATCGCTCGTCGCTACCGGCAATCCCCGCCGTCGCATCCGGGGCGTGAATGATGACGAGCCGCCATGACGTTTTCCTAAACAGTTCGACGCATTTCCGTGTCGATGGCGGAAAACGTGAGCAAGGTCTCGTCGACGCGATTGACGTAGCGTCGGCGCCGACGAACGGGCTTGGGCGGTGGCGTTCACCGATGCCGCCGTGCGCTGGGCAAGAATCGAACCGGCTGCGGATCCTTCTACTGAAGCCCTGCGCGAGTGGCGCGGACGGGCGCATCGCCCGTTGCGAACCACTCCGGGTAGCATGGGCGTCGTACGCAGCGCATGCCACCCGCAATATCCAAACCTCATCGTACAGACACGCCTCGAGAACCACTGTGCCCAATCCGCTCTACGACAGACTCTTCGCACCATTGGCCGACAGACCCGGCCCCCTGATCGTGCTGGCCGACGACACCGCGATCTCCGGTATTGAATTCCTGTCGATGGTCCATCGTGCGGCCGGTGCGCTGCGTGCGCAGGGCTTGCGCGCCGGCGATCGTGTGGCGATGCAGGCGGCGAAGACGCCGGAGGCGCTGGCCGTCTACGGCGCTACGGTCGCTGCAGGCGCGGTGTTCCTGCCGCTCAACACCGCCTACACCGCTGCGGAAGTGGATTATTTCGTCGGCGACGCCGCGCCATCGTTGCTGCTGGTCGACCCCGCGCGTGCGGAGGCGCTTGCGCCGGTCGCGGACGCGCACGGCGCGCGGTTGCTCACGCTGGATGCGGAGGGTCGCGGGACATTCCGCGATCTGTGCGATGCGCAGTCGGACGCATTCGTCGTCGAAGACCGCAGCGATGACGATCTTGCCGCGCTGCTCTACACCTCGGGCACGACCGGGCGCTCGAAGGGCGCGATGCTGAGCCACCGCAATCTGCTGTCGAATGCTGAAGCGCTGGCGCGCGAGTGGCGGTTCACGCGGAAGGATGTGCTGCTGCACGCGCTGCCGATCTTCCACACCCACGGACTGTTCGTCGCGACCAACGTCGCGCTGATCGGCGGCGCGTCGATGCGCTTCCTGCCGGGCTTCGATCTGGACGCGATCCTGCGCCTGCTGCCGCAGGCGACCGTGCTGATGGGCGTGCCCACGTTCTACACGCGTCTGCTGGATGCGCCGCGCTTCGATCGCGCGCTGTGCGCACGCATGCGGCTGTTCGTGTCGGGGTCCGCGCCGCTGCTCGCGGAAACGCACATCGCGTTCGAGGCCCGCACCGGGCATCGCATCCTCGAACGCTACGGCATGACCGAAACCAACATGAACACCTCGAACCCGTACGAAGGCGACCGCCGCGCCGGCACCGTCGGCCCGCCACTGCCGGGCGTTGAAGTGATCGTCGCCGAACCCGCGACCGGCGCACCGCTGCCGGCGGGCGAAACGGGTTCGGTCGAAGTGCGCGGCCCGAACGTGTTCAAGGGTTACTGGCGCATGCCCGACAAGACCCGCGAGGAATTCCGCGACAACGGCTTCTTCATCACCGGCGACCTCGGCTGTTTCAGCGACGACGGTTACCTCACGCTGATCGGCCGCCAGAAGGATCTCATCATTACCGGCGGCTTCAACGTCTATCCGAAGGAAGTCGAGCTGCTGCTCGACGAACAGCCAGGCGTGCTGGAATCCGCGGTGATCGGCGTCGCGCATCCCGACTTCGGCGAAGCGGTGGTCGCGGTGCTGGTCGCGCAGCCCGGCATCGCGCTGGATCTCGCTGCTATCGATGCCGTCCTCCGCGAGAATCTCGCGCGCTACAAACAGCCGAAGTCGCTGGATCTCGTCGCCGAACTGCCGCGCAACACCATGGGCAAGGTGCAGAAGAACCTGCTGCGCGATCGCTTCGCAGCGAAGTTCGCATCTTCAACACCACAGAACCCGTAGCCCGGGTAACGGCGAAGCCGATACCCGGGGCTTTTTGAGATGATCTTGAAGAGCCCCGGGTATCGGCTTCGCCGTTACCCGGGCTACGTGCCGTGCTCTACGGCGGATATCGCCTTCACCTGATCGAACCACAGGTATCCTGTCGCCCATGACCCTCCTCGCGCGTCTGTCCTGCCTGCTGCTTCTGCTCGCCATCCCCGCGCTCGCGCACGGCGCGCAGCCCCGGCCCATCACCGTCTTCGCCGCGGCCAGCCTCAAGGAAAGCCTGGACGAAGCCGCCGCCGCATGGACCAGACGCTCCGGGCAGAAGGTCTCGATCTCCTACGCGGGCAGCTCCGCGCTGGCCAAACAGATCGAGCAGGGCGCGCCTGCGGATGTGTTCATTTCCGCCGACGGCGAATGGATGGACTATCTGCAGCAGCGCAGGCTGATCGATGTCGACACCCGCACCAATCTCGTCGGCAATCGTCTGGTGGTGATCGCGCCTGCGGATTCGCCGCTGCGCACGCTTTCGCTGAAGCCTGCTGCCGTGCGTCAGGCGCTGGGCGGCGGCCGCCTCGCCATGGCGGAAACCACGTCGGTGCCAGCCGGGCGCTACGGCAGACAGGCGTTGACGACGCTGGGGCTGTGGGGCGCGGTCTCGAGCCGGCTGGCGCAGGCCGACAACGTGCGCGCCGCGATGGCGTTCGTGTCGCGCGGCGAAGCGCCGCTGGGGATCGTCTACGCCACCGACGCGCAGGCCGAAACCAAGGTGCGCGTCGTCGCCGCGATTCCGGGCCGTACCCACGATGCCATCGTCTATCCGTTGGCGCGCGTGGCTAAGGCGCCTCCCGCCGCGACCAAGGGCTTCCTGACCTTTCTCCGTGGCGATGAAGCGAAGGCCATCTTCAAGCGCGCCGGGTTTCTGCCTTCGCGATGACGGTCTGACGTGTTCACCGCCGAGGAAACCACCGCCATCGCGCTGAGCCTGCGGGTCGCCGCCATGGCCGTGATGTGCGCTGCGCCGTTCGCGGTCGCCACCGCCTACATCCTGGCGCGCTGGAATTTCCGCGGAAAGATCTTCTTCGATGCGCTGGTGCACCTGCCGCTGCTGATGCCGCCGGTGCTCACCGGCTACGCGCTGTTGATCGTGGTGGGCCGTCAGGGCGCGGTGGGGCAATGGCTGGAATCGTGGTTCGGCATCACCTTCGCGTTCCGCTGGACCGGCGCGGTGATGGCCGCGGCCATCATGGCCTTCCCGCTGTTCGTGCGCTCGGTGCGGCTGTCGATCGAAGCGGTGCCGCGCGAGATCGACGAGATGGCCGCCAGCCTCGGCGCACGCCCATGGGCAACGTTCTGGCAGGTCATCCTGCCGCTGAGTTTCCCCGGCATCGCAGCCGGCGCCACGCTGGCATTCGCCAAAGCGCTGGGCGAGTTCGGCGCCACCATCACCTTCGTGTCGAACATCCCCGGCGAAACCCAGACGATCTCGCTGGCGATGCACACCCTGATCCAGACGCCCAACAGCGGCGATGGCATCGCGCGCCTCGCGCTGGTATCGCTGGCGCTGGCCCTGGGCGCGTTGATCGCCTCTGAGTGGGCCGTGCGCCGCTCCGCCTATCGCCGGCAGAGCGAGTAGGGCGCATCAGCGAAGCGTCATGCGCCAGAAATCGGCGTTGGATGGCAGGACTCATTAGGTGCATGACGCTTCGCTTGTGCACCCGACGGGCTGAATCCATACCACCCGCTTTCTGTATCCCCTTACTCATAAGTCAGTAACTTTGGGAACAATTCTGCACGTAAAAACGCTTGTTTTCGCGTGCTTTCGCCGAGCGAGTGTTCTCTAAATTACGAGCTTATGAGTAACTACTTACGAGCTGAGCGCGCCTCAAGGCTGCAGCTTGGGCTCGAACCCGGAAGTCGTAACGGTAGCGCGCACAATGTGTCTGCATCCACGCCTTCGCGACCATCATTCAGGCCATCCGCGGACCTTTCGGAGCTGGATCCTCGAAACCCTGCATCGTTTGCGTTTTTGTGGGCTGCCCGAGGCTTTGCTCCAGCGACTGCTGCTGGTTGATCGCAGCGACGTTGTCGGTGCTCTTCGCGAGCGTCTGATCTGCGAGCTGACCCACATCTGCCACGGCGGTCTTCGCCCACGGCGCTGAGAGGTCGGCCGTGTCGGTCATTCCGATCTTCGTGCCGTCCGTTGTGAAGCGTGCAGCACCGATGCTTTCCAAGCCGCGCTCCCGCGCCTTTTCGACCAGGCCGCCCGCCAATTGCCGGCTCACGTCATCCGGCTGCCGGCCCATCTCGTTATCCCGGTCGTTCACCGCCCTCAGTGCGGCGGCGAACATGCCATGGTTCTGGTGCGCGGGGTTGTCGAGCAGCATCAGGCTGCCGTGCCGTTGCGGTGGATTATCTCGGTCGGGCGGCTGCTCCGGCTCGCCGCGGCCAGGCGCGCCAGGACGTTCGTCCGCCGCTCCCCGGCCAGGGGCCGCCGGATGCGGTTGCGGTGCGACCTGCTGCGGCTGCTCCTGCCTCAGCGCCTGTTCGCGCGGATCGATGTGCAGCAGAGGCGTGATCACGCCGTTTCGATTGATGCTCAGATCAACGACATCGTTCCCGCGGTCCACGCGGGAAATCTGGCTGCGCTCGATTTCGCTCCATTGCCCGCCGATATAGGCCACGCCGCGACCATCGCGATTCCAGTGCACGAAATCATCGCCCGCCACATAAAAGCCTGCTTGCGGCCTTCCGTTACGGGGCTGCGGGTGGCCTTCGGCCATCGTCCCATCACGGTCCAGCGCACGGATGAAGCGCTGCGATGCTTCCGGGCTCAGAAACAAAGAGCGCACCGTGTCGTATTGGAATCCGAGATTTGGGTTGGCTGGATTCGCCTCGTGAGCAGCAACCGGCCCGACAAGCGGCTGATTCACCACGTTCGTCCACGCTTGCGACAGTGGGTTCTCCGGAGAGGCATTGCGTAGCGCATTGAATACCGCGACACCACGCAAGGTATTGTTCGCTCCACTCTCGATGTAATCCGGATCGCCGTTTCTCTGGTTGGGAAGCCGGGCATCGATCTGCCTCTTGACGTCATCAGGCGAGGTCAGCGTTCCGGCTTCGACTTGGCGCATGATCCCGGGCCAGTGGCCGTTCCCCGCCTGATTCTGCAGCTTCATGAACATGCCTGCGAACGCCGCTTGATCCTCATCGGACGCATTGCGGTAGGTCTCCGTGCGCCTCAACCTTTCAAGGGCGGAATCGCGGTTGCCGGGAACCGCATCCTCCGCGGTCACGCCATTGACATGCTGCGTGTCCAAGCCATGCACGAACGCCTTGCCATGATCGGAGGTAAGGAAACGATTGATGTTCGTACGATCAATGTCCCGCGCGCCCGCCGCTGTCATCTCGCGCCCTGTGCGTTGCAGCGACTCGAGCGTAGCGTCATACGCATTCGGCGCGAGTTCCACGGTGACGCGGTCGGGCTGGGTAGCCGCCCAGCGCTGGTAACCGTCGAGCATGTTCCGCGCGACCTCGGGGTGCTGCCCCAGGTCGATCTGCAAAGTGCCGAACGAGTAGCCGCTATTGCCCACCGGAGCCATGAGCCCGTTACGGACATTGCCTGCGAAGCGAAGCTCGTAAGCGACGTCGTCTCCGCCGATGCTGCCTTCCGACGTTACGCCGACTGCGAAATAAGCAACCGCCTTGAGTTCATTGGTCGTCAATGGCACCGGCTCTGTCATGTTCCATCGCCCTCTTCCTTGCGCGACAGACACGCCTGCATCCACGGCTGTCCGGCGAGAACCGCAAGCGACGGCCCTGCGCTCTCGACGCGTTCGAAATCGGCGAAGCAGCTGCCATTCTTGCCATCCAGGTCGCCGAGCTTGCCGTCGCACAAGCGCAAGGGCCGGTCGATCGTTTCCCAGCCGGTTTCGCATTCCACGCGCGTCTCACTGCCGGGGCGACCGCAAATGCGGGTACGGCGCGCTTCGAGCGGCGAATTCGCTTCCGCTATGACCTTGCCCTCATATCCGTCGCCTGAAGCGAAATAGGACCATGTGCCACAGATTCTCTTTCCACGCTGAAGCAGCAGATAGCGGCTGCATTGTTCAGGAGCGTCGGCGGTAGCGCACGATTCCCAACTGCCCGCGAACGGCGCCGATGCCATGGCATCAGGATATGAGCCGGTGGCAGCCTCCTTTGGCTTGGACGCAGGCGATCCAGCCACGTTCGATCCGGATTTCGCGCAAGCCGCAACGCTCACCAAAAGCGATGCGCATAATGCGAGAGCTGCCAGACGAGTCTTCTGGAATGCGTATGCCTTCATGTCGGTGACGATCAGAACCCATGTGCCCCAAGAAGGGGGGCGGGTTCGGCATAGCCTAAGAAATTTGCCGCTTCGCATAATGACTCTTCACTTAGCTTTCAATTTTGACAGTCCAAGTATGCCTCAAGGTCTATCTTCCGGCTGCGGGACTGCGACCGTTTCCAGCATCTTCAGGCGCGCCGGCTTCCTGCCTTCGCGATAATGAACCGCCCCGTAAACCTCGGAGGCTATTTGGTTTGAGTCGCGCCGCCTGCTTTTGCTCAGCGACTTTCGCACGATAGATCGCTTCAGCTTCCGCTGGCGGGATGTTCCCAATCGACGACAGCAGCCGTCGTTTTTTTTCGGGACACCCACGTTTTTTTTGAGACACATAGAACGTTTTTTCGGGAAACGTTTTTTCGGGACACCCACAATGTAGGGAAAGCCCTAGCCGATATCCAGACGTTTCCGATACCGCGCCACCGTCGCGGCTGCCAACATCAACGCATGACCCAAGCCCGATCACAGCTCATCCCGTCTGGAACCGGTGGCATATTCCATTGCGTACAGCGATGCGTACGCCGTGCGTTCCTGTGTGGCGTCGACCAGTACACCGGGCGCTCGTTCGAGCATCGCAAAGACTGGCTCGAAGACCGCATTCATCACTTGGCGAAATGCTTCGCGGTCGCCGTGCATGCTTATGCGGTGATGAGCAATCATCTGCATCTCGTCGTTCAAATCGACCCGACACAGGTTTCGGACTGGTCGGATGAAGACGTTGCCGGGCGCTGGGTTCGTGTGTTCCCGCCGCGCGAGGATACGGACGCAGCGCGTTCGCACAAATGCCAGCGACTGATGTCGGACCCCATGCGCATGGGGTTGATCCGTGCCCGGCTCGGCAGCCTGTCGTGGTTCATGCGCTGTCTCGCCGAACCCATCGCACGGCGCGCCAATCGTGAAGACGGCTGCACAGGCCGATTCTGGGAGGGTCGCTTCAAGTCGCAGTTGATATGCGACGAACGCGCGCTGCTGGCGGCGATGGCTTATGTCGATCTCAATCCGATCCGTGCGGGTATCGCCAACACATTGCAAGGGTCGCGGCATACCAGCGTGAAGCTGAGGGTTGCGAATGCGAAGCGCGATAGTCGGACGCTCGATCAGCGAATGATGCCGATTGCAGGTTGGATCGATCATGCCGCATCGGTGACGACGGCGGATTATCTGCACCTGTTGGAGTGGACCGGAAGGCAGCTCGCGCCAGGCAAGAAGGGGCGCATCGCAACCAGCATGCCTTCGGTGTTGCAAACGCTGGAGCATCGGCCCGAGCGGTGGGCGACACGGGTGAAGGCGGTCGGTTCCGGCTACTGGCGTGTCATCGGCGAAGTGGATGACTTGATCGCAATTGCAGAGCGCATGGGGCAGGCGTGGCTGAAGGGGATCGGGCTTGTGGCGAGGTTGAGTGGGGCTGGGTGAAGGTGAGTGTGCGGAGCCATGAAGCCCGAGGCTGGAGAATGCTGTGTGGTGGAGATTTGATTTGATGAACGAAAGGCCCTGCGCTGGCAGTGCCTTTGCTTTTTCTGGCGGGTGGGCGGAACTGTGGGTGTCCTGACTTTGGTAGGCGGCTGCCATGGGGGTAGAATGCTGATGACCGAGAGCTGGAGCCCGCCATGTCCGCCGTGTTCAAACAAGAAGCGCACAAGCTGATCGACAGCCTGCCGGAGACGGCGGGTTGGAACGAGTTGATCTATGAAGCCGCACTGCATCGCGCTATCGACCGTGGTTTGGCGCAAGCGGATGCCGGGCAATTGATCCCTGCCGAAGCGCTGCTCAAAGAGTTCATGCTGTCCGAATGAATGTGTTCTGGACGCCGGATGCGAGACTCCGGCTACGCGAAATCGAAGCGTATATCGCAAGGGATTCGCCCAATGCGGGGCGTGAGATGGCGATACGCTTGATCCGTCGTTCGCTCGAGCTGGAATATCCGCCGTTGCTGGGCAAGCGACTGTCGCAGTATGTCGAGGCGGATATCAGAGAACTGCTGGAGCGGCCGTATCGACTGATCTATCGCATCGGGGCCGACCGCATCGAAATCCTGACCGTGATGCACTACCGGCAGTTGATGCCGAGTGACCTGGATGGATTGCGTGGCGGCTGAGCTGCAACCGACCGCATGTGGTCGCATGACTTGTCATTCGAAATCGTCCCGCAGCGTTGGTGTCCACCTCTCACCACATCGCAAAGGCCCAGCGAATGGGTGTTTTGGTTATTGTTTTCGGCGGGTGGGTTAGAACTGTGGATGTCGTGATTTGTAAAGACAAGGCACTGCGATGGCAGTGCCCGGTGCCTTTGCTGTTTCTGACGGGTGGGGCAAGATCGTGGGTGTCCTGGTTTCTCTGGTTCGGCAAGCGCGCCACGATGCGCGAAACGGGTGATGAGAGGACTTCGGACATGAGAACTCCTGCGCGGGATTGCTTGTACTTGTGCACTGCGACGCGAATCATGGGTGACGCCCAGCGGCGCCACCCATCGTCATGGTTTCATCCATCGCATTCTGAATGGAGGAAAGCGTTGAGTGTCATCAAAACAAACTCAAAACCCTTCGAGTACGATCTTGCCCCGCGCTTGACCGCTTTCGATCAGCGCATGCGCGCGCTTCAGGTTGGCGGCGTCGATACGGCCGAAGTGTTCGCCTACCGTGGTGCGTAACAAGCCTGCATCCACCAGGCCCGCCACTTCGTTCAGAAGCCGGTGCTGGGCGATCATGTCTTCAGTGGCGTAGAGCGACCGTGTGAACATGAGCTCCCAGTGCAGCGACGCACTTTTGCGTTTAAGTTTGCTCACATCAATCGGCGGCGGATCGTCGATCAATCCGAAGTGTCCCTGCGGCGCAAGCACTTGGATGATTTCGTCGAAGTGCTGGTCGGTCTGGGTCAGGCTGATGATGTGGGTCGCATCTGCGATGCCGATCCGCTTGAATTCTTCGCTCAGCGGCTTGCTGTGATCGATGACGTGATGCGCGCCCAGTGCGCGCACCCATGTCTGGGTCTCAGGTCTGGATGCAGTCGCGATCACGGTCGCAGCGGTGAGACGGCGCGCGAGTTGGATCATGATCGAACCGACGCCGCCGGCAGCGCCAATGATCAGCAGGCGCACATCGCTGGGGGCTTTGCCAGGCGTCAATTGCAGGCGATCGAACAGCATTTCCCAAGCGGTGATCGCGGTCAACGGCAGCGCGGCGGCCTCGGCGAAGCCCAGCGATTCGGGCATGTGTCCGACGATACGCTCATCGACCAGATGCAGTTCGGCGTTGGTGCCGGATCGGCTGATATCGCCGGCATACCACACGCGGTCGCCGGGTTTGAACAGCGTGCATTCCGGGCCGACCGCGCGAACGATACCAGCGGCGTCCCAGCCAAGGACGACCGACTGGCCGGATGCCGGGGTACGGTTGCGACGGATTTTGGTGTCGACCGGGTTGACCGACACGGCATGGACTTCAACCAGCAGGTCGCGTCCAGAGGCAACCTGCTCGGGCAGGGTGATATCGACCAGCGCATCGGCGTGATCAATTGCGAGGGAGGTTTGGTAACCGACGGCTTTCATGGGGAGCTCTGTCATGCATCCGGATTGGACGAAGCGCATGATCGGACATGTCTTTAGTTTGAAAAATGAGCTAAATTTAGTTTCACTTTCAATTTTTTATTGACAATGAAAGCATTACAGCCCCTACGGCTGTTCGTACTCACTGCCAAATCCGGCAGTCTCTCCGCAGCCGCCCGAGCCCTGGAGATGACCCCGGCCGCCGCCAGCGCAGCGTTGAAACGCCTCGAACACGAGTTGGATGCCGTGCTCTTCGTTCGCTCTACCCGCAGTCTACGGCCGACGCCAGAAGGTGAATTGTTTCTAGTCCACTGCCACCAGGCACTGCAGGCGCTTGAAGAGGCGCGCGAAGCGGTTGCCACAGGCCGCACGACGGTGCGTGGTGTGCTGCAGGTATCGGCACCTTCGGATCTCGGGCGGCGTCTGCTGCTGCCTTGGCTGGACCGCTTCCAGGCGATCTATCCAGAGCTGCAAATGCGTCTGCGGCTTTCGGACCGGATCGCGGATTTCTACCGTGAGCCCGTAGATGCGGCACTTCGCTACGGGGCACCGGCCGATTCCTCGCATGTGGCATTCCCGCTGGCACCCTCCAACCGTCGCATATTGTGCGCAGCACCCAGCTACCTGGCCATACATGGCGCACCTGAAGGAATTCAGGCTTTGCGAGATCACAACTGCCTATGTTTCTTCGTCGGCGATCAGGTCAACGACCGCTGGCGTTTTTACCGCGAAGGCAACGAAAGCTCGGTGGCAGTGCGCGGCAACCGCGCAAGCGACGACAGCGATGCGGTCACGCAGTGGACTCTGGCAGGGCACGGAATCGCGTATCGATCAGCATTGGATATCGTCGACGATCTGGAATCCGGACGATTGATGCGGCTGTGCGCAGACTGGCACGGCGAATCCGCGCCTTTGAACCTAGTGTGTGCAGATCGCCGCGCATTGAGCACAGCGGTGCGTGAGCTGCGTAACTTCCTTTTCGATCGCTGCGAAGAACGGATGATCCGGGCAGCGAAATGGAGCTTCCCTACTATCGGGCAAACAGCGTGAAAGCTGAGCATCGGAAAGGAATGTGGCAACCAGTGATATCAATGCCACGGGCCGCTTGAAAGCGGCCCGTGGTTTGCATCGTGAGTGTGATGGTCAACCGCCCTGGGTCAGCGGCACCACGCGAATCTCGACGCGACGATTCACGGCGCGGCCGGAATCGTTGTCATTGCTGGCGACCGGGTAGCGTTCGCCCATGCCGACCACTTCGAAGCGCTCTCGCATCAGGCCTTTGCCGGCAAGGTAATTGGAGACCGACCCTGCGCGCTGCTCGGACAGACGCTGATTGGCTTCGTCGCTGCCGACGCTGTCGGTATGGCCACTGATCTCGACGATGGTCTGGTTGTATTCGGACATCGTCGCAGCGACTTGATCCAGCGCCGAATAGAACTGCGGCTTGAGATTGGCCTGTCCGAAATCAAAGGTCACGCCGTCGGGCAGATTGAGTTTGATGGTGTCGCCGTCCCGGGTGACTTCGATGCCGGTACCTGCAGTGCGGCGACGAAGTTCGGCTTCCTGACGATCCTGATACACGCCGACGGCACCACCGGCGACAGCACCCACACCTGCGCCGACCATCGCGCGCTGGCGACGTTCGGTGCCATCGTCGCCGCTGAGCAGACCGGCGGCGGCACCGATAGCCGCGCCGATCAAGGCACCGCGCTGGGTGCGGTTGGGGTCATCGGGGGGGGCGGTCGTCTGGCCGGTGTAGGTGGCGCAGCTGCTCAGCAGCAGGCTGATTGCGATCGCGAGTGTGACCGGGGCGTAAGAAGATTTCTGCATGGTGAACTCCTATAGATCAGGCCCATAAATACTCTTAACTCAGTGAGGTAAGCCCCCGGCTTTGCCGGGGGACTCACCGAGGTTTGACCTATTCGACGGTCGTTGTGAACCTGAAATCTCCGCCAAGAGACGAGGTTCACGATGAAAGAATACCAGGGCGGCCTCAATCTCCACGTGCAACACCCTGCCAGAATTAGGTAAGTTGCGCTGATGAGAAGCTATCAAGAACTGAGTTTGGACGAACGCATTGTGATCCAGCTACAACACGGTCAGGGTCAGAGCATGCGATCCATCGGTCTGTCCATCAACCGCTCGGCCAGCACGGTCAGCCGCGAGTTACGGCGTGTGAGCGGCCATGCCCAAGGCTACCAAGCCCAGGCGGCCCAGCGCCACGCGACACGGTGTCGACACACGCCGCGCGTGGCCAGAAAGCTGGCCGATCCGGCGCTCTGGTCCATCGTGGATCGCTGTTTACGCGTGGGCTGGTCGCCCCAGCAAATAGCCCACACACTG
>JBKJTC010000250.1:0-6892 GCA_046590925.1 Lysobacteraceae bacterium
CGCAACGCCCGCACGGATGTGGATACGCTGATCGCATCGGACGAGAACCGCTATCAGCGCCGTGCGGATGGCGAATGGGTCAGCACGGGGTTGATCTACAACAGCACAGCGTCCGGCCATCTACGTGAAGAACTGGACGCAACCCGCGACGTCCTGCAGGGGCGCTTGCCGCCGCCGCGCGAGATCCTGCCCGTGCCGCCGATGGACGCCGATGCGCGCTTGCGCGACGCGGTCGCGGGTGCGTATCGCAACGCGGGCATCGATCCGAGCGCCGAGCAGATCGCCGTTGCCGCAACCGCCGTGCGCACGACCTGGGATGCGAACGGACTGGACCCTGCCACCACCGCATTGCAGGCGCAGCCACGGGCCGATGGTCAATACGGCGCCGACAGTCCCATCGCCAGCATGCGTCTGGATGCCGACGGCAAAACCTATGCCATCGCCGCCGTGACGACGACGGAAGACATCCAGCGTGCGCAAACGGCGAGGGACACGGCGCCACATGCCATCGACAAGTCATCCGAGCAAATCCGGGATGCCCAGGGGCAGGCGACACGCGAAGCCAATCGCCTTGGACTGTCGCAGGATGAGGTGCAGCAGGCCGTGGCGGCACCGACCCGGTCGACCGGCAACGCACAGCGCGATGTCGAGTCGCGCGAAGTGGACACGCCGCGCGACGACGCGCAGCAGAAGCGGACGGACAACGACCATGCCGCCCCCGCCACGGTAACGTCCGCACCGATACCGGCGCCTGCGCGTGCGAACGACCCACGCGACCCGGATCACCCCGACCATAAGCTCTACAAGCAGCTCGAGACCGGCGTGGCCAGGATCGATGAGGAGAAAGGACGGACGTTCGATGCGACCAGCGAACGTCTGACGATGGGCACCTTCCACGACGCAAAGGCGGCCGGCATGACCTCGGCCGCTCATGTCGTCCTCAACCAGACGGGCGCGCAGCAGCGCGATGGCTCGCAGACGTTGGGCAATACCCTGCTCATCGCGATCCAGGGCCAGGATCCTTACGATCCCGCCGCACGACGTTCAGCCACCGACGTGAAGCAGGCGGTGGAACAACCGCTGGAACTGTCGCTGCAGAAGGTGAACGTGCTGGGGCAGCAGCAGTCACTTGCCCAGCAGCAGAACAACCCGACGCAGGATGATCCGGCCCCGAAGGGTCCGAGGCTGTGACGCGCCATCACGAAGACCGCAGGAGACGCCATGGACAACTGCTCCGACGAGGATATGGCCGGCTTGGCCAAGGCCCCACGCCCACGCCCGAGGCTGCCGGTCGGGCAGGCATTGCCCCCGGGCCACGAAGACTGGACGCTTGAGCAACTGTGCGGCCAGCCGTTGCCGGACGCCGAGGCCATCGTCTACGTGCTGGCATAAGCGCGACAGCGAAAGCTCTTCGTCGACGTCGCGCAGGATGTTGTGGAAGCCGATGACATCAGGCTCAGGATTGAGCGCGCGCAACTGCGTCAGTCCGGCGAACGCGGTTTGACGCCGCTGTACTGGGTCTACGCCGAATGCCATGCGAGCGAGGATGCCGCACACCGGCGTTGCGCCGAGATCAGGGCGATGCCGCATGCGTGGCAGCGGCGTGTCGTGGATCGCTTCAATCCGAAGTGGCTGAGCATGGCCAACGAACTGATCGCCTTCCCCTGCAGCCGGGATGGTATCGGCGAAGACGGCGTGGTGATGCTCTCCGACGTCGAGCATGCCGCAACACCAAGGCCCGGGCGATGGTGGATACCACCCATGAGTGCCCTGGATCGTGCGAACGCGATCTGGTTACACGCCGTCGAAGCGTTCAATCCAGTATCGCCCGCGCCGATCTGAGCGCATCAGCGCGTGATAAACGCGATTGGCATCAGGGTATTCATGTTTCTGAAATGGTTGTACCGGCTTATCTGGATCATGATTCGCGAATCGACCCGCGCACACCGCCGCGGCGCGGGTGGTCATTGAGACGACGGCCGCATCCCCGCCTGAAAAGTAAAGCCGACTGAATGCTTGCGCAGCGAACAACGAAAGAGGCGACCATGAAAACGATCCACGTATTGAGTGCGCTCTGCATCGCGCTGTCTTCGATTTTGATGGCGATGCCGGCCCACGCGCAGCGCGTATCCGCGGACGCGCAGCGACAGGCGCAGCGCGACGGCGAAGTGCGCGTGGTGGTGATGCTGCGCGACCGTTCGGCGAACGATATCGCCGCTGCGAATGGCCGGCGACCCAAGCGCGATGCCGCGCCGAAGCTGCACCCGCGCGTGCGCAGCGATGTCGATGGCGTGCTCGCGGCATTGCCGGCGCGTGCGAGAGGGCAGGTATTGCGGCGTTTCGAGCGCGTACCGGCGTTCGTGCTGTTGGCCGAGGCGAACACCTTGGCCGCATTGGCGCGGGACCGTCGCGTGGTTCGCGTCGATCTCGATGTCGGCGGTGCTGGCCACGCGGTCGAACCTGACGCGGCGTCGGTGCAGAACCAGGTGCATCAGCTCACGGCGCTGGGTGTCGGCGGCGCCGGGATGAAGGTCGGCGTGGTCGACAGCGGCATCGATACCGATCACACCGATTTCCTCGGCCGGATCGTCGGTCAGGCCTGCTTCTGCAGCGTCGGCAGCGGCTGTTGTCCGAACGGCGGCAGCAGCCAGTCGGGCGCGGGTTCCGCCGAGGACGACCAGGGGCATGGCACCAACGTGGCAGGCATCATCGGCGGCGACGGCACGGTCGCGCCGCGTGGCGCGCTGCCGGCGGTGAGCCTGGTGGCGGTGAAAGTGATCGATCGCAACAACCGCTTCAATTCGACGTCGGACGTGGTCGCTGCGCTGGACTGGCTGGCGACGCAGCATCCCGATATCGACGCGGTCAATCTCAGCCTCGGCACCGACACGCTGTTTCCCGGGGACTGCGACACCTCGACGGCGTGGACGCAGGCGCTGGCGGTAGCAGTGTCGAATCTCAATGCATTGGGCGCGGTAGTGACCGCGTCCTCGGGCAACCAGGGCAACCTCGGCAACATGGGTGCGCCTTCGTGCGTCCGCAATGTGGTCTCCACGGCCGCGACCTGGGATTTCGTTGGCCCCGCGATCAGCTTCCTGGGCTGCACCGAAACCGCGACGGCGCCGCTGCAGCCGACCTGTTTCTCCAACCGCACGGCTACTACCGATCTGTTCGCCGCCGGCGCCTTCGTTCGCGCGCCCGGTTTCAACGGCGCCACCTCGAATTTCGGCGGAACATCGCAGGCCGCGCCGATGGTCGCTGCTTGTGCGGTCGCGCTGAAACAGGCCGCACCCGCCAGCACCGTCGCACAGCGGATGGAGGCGATGACGCTGTCGCCGACGCGCATCCAGGACGGCGCCACCGGCCGCAACTATCCGTTTCTCGACTGTCGCGATGCGCTGAAACTGCTGAATCCGGCGATGTTCGAGCCGATCCCGGTCGAAGGCGCACGGCCGCGGGTTCGGCCGCGCGGATGAAGCGGCACGGAAACACCCACCAAGGAGTGATGACGTAGGGCGTGCTCAAGCACGCCATCCTTACGGCCGTCGCCGTCGCCGTCGCCGTCGCCGTCATCGCGCCCGCGTCCCGATCCGCCATCGGCGGATTCGCTATGCTCACGCGCACAGCCACGCTGGAACCGCGCATGATCCGTCCCACGCAACGCAGTCGCTTTCTCCACGCCGCGCTGTTGCTGGCATTGGCCGCACCGATGGCGTTCCCGGCGCGCGCCGTCGACGCCGCCTTCCAGCACGAAGACTGGCAGCTCGTCTGCGACAACACCCGCACCTGTCGCGTGGCCGGTTACCAGCGCGACGATGCCGACATGCCGGTCAGCGTGCTGCTCACCCGCAAGGCCGGCGCGGGCGCGGTCGTCGCGGGCCGGGTGACGCTGGGCGACGGCTGGCAGGAGAGCATGCTCGACGCGCTGCCGGCGCAGTTCCGCGTTGTGCTGTGGATCAACGGGAAAAGCTACGGCGATCAGCGTGTGTCGAAGACCGCGCTCGCCGCCGACCTCACCGCGGCGCAGGTCGCCGCATTGCTGAAGGCCTTGGCGCGCGACAGCCGCATCGAATTCCGCGCCGGCAAGGTCGTCTGGGAACTCTCGGACAGCGGCGCCGCCGCGGTACTGCTCAAGATGGACGAATTCCAAGGCCGCATCGGCACCGTCGGCGCCGTCCATCGCAAAGGTAAGCAGCCCGAAACCAAAGTGCTGCCGGCGCTGCCCGCACCTGTCGTGAAAGCCGCACTGCTGGCGTCGGCCAAACCCGGCGATGCGCGGTTCGTCGCGCAGCACGGCGATGCGGTGCGCAAGGCGTTGCGCACCGCCACCGATGAAGACAGCTGCGGCGATCTGCACAAAACGGGTGGGGAGACGAGTGACGAAGAACAGGCGCTGGACATGGTGCGGCTCACCAAGACCAAGCTGCTGGTCTCCACCCGCTGCTGGCTGGCCGCCTACAACGCCGGCAGCGGCTACTGGATCGTCAACGACATCGCGCCCTATCGCCCCGAACTGGTCACCAGCGTGGCCACCGACTTCGACAACCGCACCCTGATCTCCGCCCAGAAAGCGCGCGGCCTCGGCGACTGCTGGGGCTCAGAACAATGGACCTGGGACGGCACCGCTTTCGTACAGACCGCCGTATCCTCCACCGGCCTGTGCAAAGGTTTCGCGGGTGGCGCGTGGGAATTGCCCACGCTGGTGACCGACATCCGCTGACCGCATCGGAACGAAGCCGCTTCCAGTAGCCCGGGTCTCGCCACCGGCGAGACCCGGGGAGCGCCACCAGGATGTCTCCCTTCTCCCCGCTGAGCGGGGAGAAGGTGGCGCGAAGCGCCGGATGAGGGGCGCTCTTTGCGATGCGTAAAAACGCTGCGGTCGACCGTTGCCGGCAACTCGACCCTCGATCGGACGTTCATCGCATTGTCCATACCAATAAGGTGCTGCCTTGGCGCACCGTTTGCTTTGGCGGGGTGTCGGGTGCTGGGGTAAATCAACCTCACCCCATTTCTCGCATCCGCGAACTGAGCCGACACCAACCCCAACGCTTGCCCAACAGCGGCAGGTCGAATTCGTCGACGCGTATTGCGGTTCATCTACTCAGGGTCATAGTCGGCCCGATCTGAAAGCGTTCAGCTCAATGCCTCCACAGATGGGCGGCCAGTCTGTGACCTCCTTGCACGTTGCCCGATCACGGGTCGGATTCTCCGGCCCAACCCAATACCGTGGGCTGGACATTTGCCCCATCAAGTAGGTAGACATGAAAGTCAAAATCCGATCGAAGATCCTTCCGCTGGCGATGCTGGCGTTGGGACACAGCGCATTCGCGCAGCAACCCCCGGGCGCCGGCAGCCAACTCAATCAGCTTCCGCCGCCGGTCGACGTGACGCGCGCGCCGCCGAAGGTTCTGATCGAGGAATCCACGGCTGCCGCCGAGCCCGGCACCGAGGGCGCACGCGTGCTGGTGAATGAAATCCGGCTCACCGGCGCCACCGGGTTCACGGAGGCCCAGCTGCTGGCGGCCACCGGCTTCGTGCCAGGCACCGAAGTTACGCTCGCCGAGCTGCAGGCGATGGCCGCGCGCATTACCGCCTTTTACCGCGAGCGCGGTTACTTCGTCGCGCTCGCCTACCTGCCGGCCCAGGACATCAGCACCCGCGTGGTGACCATCGCCATCAGCGAGGGGCGCTACGGTGAGGTGATCCTGCGCAACAAGAGCAACCTCTCGGATGGCCTCATTCACGATGTCCTGGATGCTCCGGCCGCTGGCGAGGCGATCCGGATCGAGCCGCTGGAAAGCCGGTTGCTGCGTCTGTCGGACATCCCCGGCGTCAACATCCGGTCCACGCTCGCGCCGGGCACCGCGCCGGGCAGCAGCGACCTGATCATCGACATCGAGCCTGGCCGCCGCATCACCGGCTTCGTGGACGCCGACAACGCCGGCAATCCCTACACCGGCGAGAACCGCTTCGGTGGCCAGCTCAACTTCAACAATATGCTGGGCCGCGGCGATGTGGCCAGCCTGCGCCTGCTGACGTCGGGCGAGGGCCTGAAGTATGGCCGCGCTTCCTACCAGGCGATGTTCGGACGGGCGACCGCCGGGGTGGCCTACAGCTGGCTCGAGTACGAGCTGGGCAAGCAGTTCAAGCCGCTGGACGCCAACGGCACAGCCAAGGTCGCCAGCGTCTACGGTTCTGTGCCACTGATCCGCTCGCGCGACACCAACCTCTACACGGGCCTGACTTTCGAGCACAAGACGTTCGAGGACCGCCTAGGCCTGTTCCCGGCGGCCGACCGCCTGGCCAGCGCCAACGTGCTCGGCCTGTCGCTGTACGGCGACCATCGCGACGACTTCGGCGGCGGCGGCACCACCAGCTTCTATCTGAACCTGTCGGGCGGGCAGTTGGACATCGAATCGCCGCTGCCGCGCGCCATCGACGCGATCTCGGGGCGCACCCAAGGCAACTATTCCAAGCTGTGGTTCCACGGCAGCCGCGTGCAGCGCATCACCGACACGTTGTCGCTGGGCGCCTCGCTGACCGGCCAGCTGGCGTCCAAGAATCTCGATCCGTCCGAGAAACTGGTGCTGGGCGGCATGGACGGCATCCGCGGCTATCCGCAGGGCGAAGCCACCGGCGACGAAGGCGTCATCGCCAACCTCGAGGCCCGGCTGCTGCTGGCCCGCATCTCCGAGCGCACCCCGGGCCAGTGGCATCTGCTGGGCTTCGCGGACGCCGGCCGCATCACCATCAACAAGGATCCGTGGTTCGCCGGCGACAACCAACGCAACCTCAGCAGCGCCGGGGTCGGCCTGACGTGGAGCGAGCCGGGCCGCTGGTCAGTGCGCAGTTACTACGCTTGGTCCCTGGGCAGCGAAGATGCGATCTCCGC
>JBKJTC010000254.1:0-5442 GCA_046590925.1 Lysobacteraceae bacterium
CCGGCGACCGACTTGACGTACATCATGTCTTCGACGCCGTTGATCGCTTCTTCCAGCGGCGTGGCCACGGTTTCGGCGATCACCTTGGGGTTGGCGCCCGGATACACGGTGCGCACCACGACGGACGGCGGCACCACTTCGGGATATTCGCCGATCGGCAGCAGCGGGATTGCGATCAGGCCGGCGGCGAAGATCACGATCGACAGCACCGCTGCGAAGATCGTTCGGTCGATGAAGAATCTGGAGAAATCCATCGAAAACCTCGATTGCGGCATGGCCGCAGCTGCACCGGGCGCGATGCGACCGGCGGGGTGGATCTGGAGTCCTTCCAGTAGGCTGCCGTCCCTTCGCCGCCGGGGGAGGGGATGCGGACGAAGGGACGACGGCCGTTTTAATCGTCTATCGATCCGGGACGACTATGTTTGAATCGATGGCTGTGCTTGCGTAGGAGGGGCTTCAGCCCCCGGCTCTTCAATCCGCATCAACGATCTGAAGATCGGGCCTGAAGGCCCTCCTACGAAATGCGGATCAGAATTTTTTTTGACGGATCAATCACTCAATGTTTCGTCACGAGCGCCGCCGCGGGCTGCGCGCCCATCGTGATGGCCTGCGGCGTCACCGGCATGCCCGGGAAAAACACCTTCTGCACGCCGCTCACGATCACCTTGTCCTGCGGCGTCAGCCCGGACTCGACCACGCGCAGCCCATCGACGGTGCGGCCCAGGGTCACGTCCTTGCGCATCGCCTTGTTCCCGGCGCCGAGTACATACACATACTTGCGGTCCTGATCGGTCAGCACCGCCTTGTCGTCGACCAGCAGCGCTTTGAATTCGGCGCTGCCTTCCAACTGCACGCGCGCGAACAGGCCGGGCGTGAATACGTTGTCGGGATTGGGCAGCACCGCGCGGGCGCGGATTGTGCCGGTGGCGGGGTCGACCTGGTTGTCGACGTAATCCACGGTGCCGGCGTGCGGGTAACCGGTCTCGTTGGCCAGGCCCACGCGCACCGGATTGCGCGTGGCGTCGCGCTGGCCATTGCGCGCCAGTCCGGCGTAGCGCAGGAACGCCTGTTCGTCGCTCTCGAAATACACGTGCACCGGGTTGAGCGAGACCACCGTAGTGAGTGTGGTCGCGTCGGCCTGGGCGAGATTGCCCGCGGTGACGATGGCGCGACCGGCGCGGCCGTCGATCGGCGAACGCACTTCGGTGAACTGCAGGTCGAGGCGCGCGGCGGCGACCGCGGCTTCGGCTGCGTTCACGCCGGCATTGCTCTGCGCGGTGGTGGCCTTGCGGGTGTCGAATTCCTCGCGGGAGATCGCCTTGGCGTCGATCAACGTCTGCGCACGCACGTCCTGCGAACGCGCCAGCCGAGCCTCGCTGCGGGCGCGCTCCAGATCGGCATCGGCGCGCGCCAGCGCCGCGCGATATGGGCGCTGGTCGATCAGGAACAGTAGTTGTCCCTTGCGCACATCATCGCCTTCGCGATACGCCACGCGTTCGACGTAACCGCTGACGCGCGGGCGCAGTTCGACGGTTTCCACCGCGGCGACGCGGCCGGTGAAGTCGTCCCACTGTTTGATGTTCCTGCTCAGCACCTGGGCGACGCTGACTTCGGGCGGCGGCGGCATGCCCGCGCCGGGCGCGGCCTGCGAACCGCTGCAGGCGCTGACGACCGCAGCGACCAGCAGCGACATCGCCAGAGGGAGAATGGGAAGCGTGGGATAGCGGCTGCCGCGCTTGCGGCGTTGGAAGCGGGCGGTGGTCATGTCGAAGGATCCTGGAGGGAGCAGGGAGAGGTTTTGCGGGATGAGACCCGGCGCAGCAGCGCGCGGGCCTCGACCATCGCGCGCTGCGCAGAGCTCGGCGCGGCGCAGGCGTGGACATGCGCGCGGTAATCGACCACCGCGCGGGTGGCCTCGGTGCAGCGTTCGCACAGCGCCAGCGACAGCGCCTTGCTGCCGATCACGCGGGCGGTCGGGATGCGTTCGGGTTGGGCGTCCTCGGCATGCGTGTGTTCGTCGGGATGTACATGGCTGTCGTCGCCGACCAGGTCTTCGACGCAGAGCAGTTGCAGGCGCAGCGACTGGGTCATCGCTTCGTTGTGCAACACCTCCGCCAGCATGCGCAGCGCCGCGTTGGCGACCGAGCGGTGCCCGTAACCGGCCCATGGCGCACGGCCGCCGGGACCGCCCAGCATCACGTACGCGCCGCCGCGGTCGCAGCGTTTCAGCAGCGGCAGCAGATGGCGTGCGGCCGCGGCATGGGCGATCAGGGTCTGGTCGAGCGCTTCGCGCAGTGCGTCCACCGGCTGGTCCAGCACGCGACCGCGAAACGCGGGCGGCACGATCGCGGCGATCACCGCCGCCAGCGGACGATCCAGCGCGCGGACGGCGTCGGCCAGCGCCGAGGCGTCGGCGTCGGTCCGGCAATCGCCCGCGACCAGGGTCAGGTCCGCGTCCGGGTGCAGGCGGCGCAGGCCGTCGAGCGCATCGGCGTCGATGCCGGCCGCGATGATCGGCCGATGGATCGCCGTCGCCGCGGCCACTACGCCCCGGCCCAGTTCTCGATCCGCGCCCAGCACCAGCACCGACGGCAGCACTTGCGGAATGATTGTCCCGTTCACGGGATGCTTGCTCCCGTATTCGGGAGAATCGCGCGGCGCGGGCGACGGATCGACCAAGCGCCGGCCGCGGCCAGCCCCAGCATCGCGATGGGCACGCCGACCACGAACGCCAGCATCCACGCCATCAGCAGCGTCTCGCTCTGGCCGCGTTCGGTGGCCTGCACCAGCGCGAGAAAACCGAGGCAAAGCACGGCGATCACGCCGATGGCGAGGAACGGGGCGAAGATCAGGCGGAGGCGGGTTGAGCGGGACATGGCGGCGGTCGGGTTCGTGGCGGTGTTCCAGATGCGGCGCACGATAGTCCTGTCGACGGCACTTGATTAGCCGGTGATTCAGGGAATAATTGTCCCGCAAACGGGCCAATCGTCCCGTGCTGCTCAAGCCAGCCATTCGCCCCGCCACCTCCGGAGACCCTCCATGGCACGCGATCTCAACGACACCCTCATCTTCGTCCGCGTCGTCGAACACGGCAGTTTCATCTCCGCGGCCCGCGCGCTCGGGCTGCCCAAGACCACCGTCAGCCGCAAGGTCCAGGATCTCGAAACCCGACTCGGCGCCCAACTGCTGCACCGGACCACGCGCAAGCTCGGGCTCACCGAAGCGGGCAACATCTACTTCGAGATGTGCCAGCGCATCTCGCGCGAACTCGACGAAGCCGAAAGCGCCGTCGGCCAGTTGCAGGGCGGCCCGCGCGGCTGGCTGCGCTTCACCGCGCCGTATTCCACCGGCACCGCATGGATCGCGCCGCTCCTCGGCGAATTCCACGCGCGCTATCCCGAAGTGCGCATCGACATGGTGCTGAGCAACGAACCGCTTGACCTGATCGACAAGGAAATCGACGTCGCCCTGCGCATGGGCCACCTGCCGGACTCCAACCTCATCGCGCGCAGGCTCGGCGTGTTCCGCACCCAGGTCTACGCCAGCCCCGCCTACATCGCCCGCTACGGCGAACCGCTGCATCCCGACGACCTGCAACACCACCGCGCGCTGGCGATGTCGAAACACCGCCGCAACGGCGGCTGGTTCTGGCCGCTGTCGGACGGTGGCGACATGCGCGACGTGCGCGTGGAACCTGTGCTGGTAGCCAACGACCCCGCCGGCCTGAAAGGCGCGCTGATCTGCGGCGAAGGCCTGATGCTGGGCGGCGACTTCATGATGAAACCCTACGCCGAACAGCAACTGGTGCGACGCGTGCTCGCCGGCTGGACCGGCCCGGAATACGAGTTCAACGCCGTGTTCCCGAGAGGCCAGCAATCGCCCAAGGTCCGCGCCTTCGTCGACTTCCTGGTCGAACGCCTCAACTTCGACGCCGACTACATGCTGGAACTCTGCGACGGCGTGGGCTCGCGCTGCCCGGACGCCGTCTCCGCAGTGGCCATCGCCGAAGCGATGCGCGAGAAGCATGCGGACCTGCGCGTGGTCGGCGGCAGCGAGCGCATCGACAGCAGCGAGGACGAGGCGGTGGCGGCGTAGTTCGTCGACGGCGTTTCAACACGACGACAGGAAACTCCGGGGAATAAATTCCCCGGATATGCGCTTCATGGCTTGTTTTCCGGCGAAGCACCGCGCTCCAATGAACGCGCCAACAGAATGAGTCGCTTGGCCAACGCGGCACGCACCGGCCGATCAACCCATCCGTTGTGACCGGGCTGGTTCGTCCTGCGTGGTTTGATTCTGTTGCTGTGCCAGTACCTGCGCCTGCTGTTGCGTCAACGTGTCCACTTTCTGCAGCGACTGCTCCACCGGGCGATCTACGGCCTGCGCGACATCGGTCATGGAGCGCCGCGCCGCCGGGTCGGAGGGGTCTTGCCCCTGCACGACGAACAACTGCGTCCCGGCCGCGATCTGCGAGCCGTCCTGCTGTCGCTTCCCGGTCTCGTTGATCAGGATATGACCGGCGGAGGTGATATCAGCCGCTTTGGCATCGTGGAAAGCGCCCATCGTCAGTCGCTCACTCGTAACATCGAATGTGCGCCCTCGTTCCGCGTCGATGCTCGCCACGCCGCGTTCGATCTGTCTGTAGAGGCGATTATCAGGATTGTCGGAGTCGCGCGGGTCGGAGAAGCGTGCAGGCACCGGCGTCGAAGACCCCGTCATCGCCATCGAGTCGGCGCGACCGCCGATTTCGCGTTCCTGTCGCCCGTCGTGCGGCGCGTCTGGTTCGTGCGATCCATCTTCACGCCGGCCCGCACTTGCCATCCGCACAGGGGGCGCCACCGCCGAACGGCTCTCATCCAACGACAAGCCCTCCCGGTTCGCTTCGCGCTGTGCCTGCTCGCGCACGTCGCGACCGTTTTCCGATGCGCGTTCGATCGCATGCGGTGCTGCGGTCATCTCCGTCCGTGCCCGCTCGATATCAGCGGGTGTCGTTTCGGCGGCGATCACGTAGGTCTTGCCATCCGAGTCCGGGCGCAGACTGGCGATGGGGCTGTCGGGCCCACAGCGTCCATCGGCTTGCGGTTTCACCTGCAACGCGGTCGTCGCGGGGTCCAGTCCGTTCGCATCCCAGGTCGCGCGCACGGCGGTTGCGGCAACGGCGATCTGCTCGGTGCTCGCATCGACGCCTGCGTTGCGGTAAGCGCCCGCAACCGTGTCGCGCAAGCGCGCATCGGCGTCCATCGGCGGCACGGGCAGGATCTCGCGCGATGACGGCAAGCGCGCCTGCAGGACGTCGCGGGTTGCGTCCAGTTCTTCACGTAGATTGCCGGACGCTGTGCTGTTGTAGATCAACCCCGTGCTGACCCATTCGCCATCCGCACGGCGCTGATAGCGGTTCTCGTCCGATGCGATCAGCGTATCCACATCCGTGCGGGCGTTGCG
>JBKJTC010000116.1:0-3795 GCA_046590925.1 Lysobacteraceae bacterium
GTACTGCGTCATCACTCGGGCATGTATCGACATACATTTCCTCATTCTTCCTTGTCCCGCACGCACTCAATCGCGGCGTGACCTATCCCAATCGTGTTGACAGGCCCTAATCATTCAGGTCCGGGCCGTCCGCCAGTGATGCCCGGACAAGCTAAAGTTCAATGAATTCCGGAGTATAGCGAGCGCGGCCGATTCTGGCCGCAATGTCGAATGCATCAGTGACGCAGGTCGCGCGGCCGCAATCCCAGCGCGATCAAGGCTGCGCCGTACGCGCCCGCCCCTGCCGCCACCGTCGCCAGCAGCCAGCCGACGCGATGCCACGGGTTGGCGATAGCGGTCCAGTCGCCCACCCACTGCGAAATCGCCAGCACCACGGCGGTCATCGCCGCGCAGCCCAGCGCGATCCGCAGCAGATGGTTGCCCCAGCCCGGCTGCGGCCGCAGCAGGCCATCGCGACGCAAGTAATGCCACAACAGCCAGGCGTTGAAAATGCCGGCCAGACCCGTCGCCAGCGCGATGCCGCCGTGGGCGCCGTCGATATCGTTCAGCCACAGCGGCAGAGTGAACGCGATGGTCATCAGCACATTCGCGATGACCGTGTAGATCGCCGCGCGCATCGGGGTTTTGGTGTCCTGCCGCGCGTAGAACGCAGGCGACAGCACCTTGCTGAGCATGAAGGCGGGGATGCCGATGCTCATCGCGCTCAGGCTGATCGCCGCCATCCGGGTGTCGTGCGCCGTGAACTTGCCGCCCTGGTAGACCACCGAAGTCAGCGGTTCGGCCAGCAACAGCAGCCCCAGCGCTGCCGGCACGCCGGCCAGCAGTGCCAGCCGCAGGCCCCAGTCCAGCGCCGTCGAATAGCCGTCGGCATCGGCCGCGGCATGACGACGCGACAGATGCGGCAGGATCACCGTGCCGATCGCCACGCCGAACAGCCCCAGCGGGAATTCGACCAGCCGATCGGACAGATACAGCCAGGTCTGGCTGCCGGTGACCAGCACCGACGCGAACATCGTGCCCACCAGCAGGTTGAGCTGGGCTACCGACGATGAAAACAGCGTCGGCACCATCAATTTGGCGACCCGGCGCACGTCCGGATGGCCGAAACCGGGCTTGAAGGTCGGCCGGATGCCCAGCCGCCCCAACGCCGGCCACAGCACAAGCAACTGCAGGATGCCCGCGGCCAGCACGCCCCAGGCCAGCGCCTTGGCGGGCTCGTCGAAGCGCGGCGCCAACCACACCATCGCCGCGATCATCACCAGGTTGTGCAGCACCGGCGTGACCGCCGGCAGCGCGAACTTGCCGAAACTGTTCAGCACCGAGGCGACCAGCGCCATCATCGAAATGAACAACAGATACGGGAAGGTGATGCGCAGCATCTGCACGATCAGGTCGAATTTCTCCGGTTCGTCAACGGATCCGGGCGCGAACAGCCCGGCGATGATCGGCGCGGCCAGCATGCCGATGCCCGAGACCACGAACACCACCGAGAACAGCGCGCCGGCCATGCGGTCGACGAATTCCTTCAGCGCCGCCTCGTCGCCGCGCTCGCGGATCTCGTTCAGCACCGGCACGAAGGCCATCTGCATCGAGCCCTCGGCGAAGATCCGCCGCAGGTAGTTGGGGATGCGGTAGGCGATGACGAAGGCGTCCATCGCCGCCGAGCTGCCGAAGATCCGCGACTGCAGGGCATCGCGGGCGAAGCCGGCGATCCGCGACAGCAGGGTCATGGCGCTGAAGATCGAGGTGGAGCGCAGCAGCCCGCCGCGGCGAGCCGGCTTGGGGTGGGAACCGCTCATGCCGCCGTCCTTCGTGCTGCCCAGTTGACCCAACCCACTGAATCCCCCATAATTTTCTGTCTAGCTGTCCGCATAGCGGCGGCCTGCCCTCTCAATCCATACGATCGGGCAATCAAGGAACCTCCGGGTTCCAAACCTCCCGACCCAACCGATAACCCCAGGATTCCACCGTGGCCAACATCAAGTCCGCCAAGAAGCGCGCCAAGCAGACCGTTGTGCGCAATGCGCGCAACACCGCCCAGCGCTCCATGCTCCGCACCGCCGTCAAGAAAGTGTTGAAGGCGCTCGACGCCAACGACGCCGCCGGCGCCGAAGCCGCTTTCGCAGTCGCTCAACCGATCCTCGACCGTTTCAGCGCGCGCGGCCTGATCCACAAGAACAAGGCTGCCCGCCACAAGAGCCGTCTCACTGCTCGCATCAAGGCCATCAAAGCGGCCGCCTGATCGCGTCGATGTGGCTGCAGCCAAAAACCCGGCCTTGGCCGGGTTTTTAATGATGTTCTGACACCCGGCCTTGGCCGGGTTTTTTGTTGTCGGCAAGTCGTCGCTGCTCAAAACCCAAACTGTAGAGCGGCCTTCAGGCCGCTGGACGATGAAACAGCGGCCTGAAGGCCGCTCTACGTGTATCGGCTCAGCCCGCATCGGTCACGTTGCCCGCCGCGGCTTCGGCATCGGCCTCCAACTGGTCTTCGCGCAGACGATCGAAGAAGTGCTGGATTTCCAGCATGATCGGCCAGGTACCTTCGCGCGACAGCGCCGACACCAGGAACCAGGGTTGGGTCCAGCCCAGCTCGGCCACGATCTCTTCGGCCAGCGCGCGGGCCTCATCCTCGAACATCAGGTCGGCCTTGTTCAACACCAGCCAGCGCGGCTTTTCCAGCATCGCCGGGTCGTATTTCCGCAGCTCGTGTTCGATCGCACGGACCTGCTCGGCGGGCGTCGCTTCCACCCCGCCCTCCATCGGCACCATGTCGACCAGATGCAGCAGCAACCGCGTGCGCTGCACATGGCGCAGGAACAGGCTGCCCAAACCGGCGCCGTCGGCGGCGCCTTCGATCAGGCCCGGGATATCGGCGATCACGAAACTGCGGTGCGGCTCGACGCTGACCACGCCCAGATTCGGATACAGCGTGGTGAACGGATAATCCGCGACTTTCGGCGTCGCCGCCGAGACCGCGCGGATGAAGGTGCTCTTGCCTGCGTTCGGGAACCCGAGCAGACCGACATCGGCCAACAGTTTCAGCTCGAACTTCAGCGTGCGCTCTTCGCCGGGCAGGCCCGGCAGCGCCTTGCGCGGCGAGCGGTTCACCGAACTCTTGAAATGCATGTTGCCCAGACCGCCCTTCCCCCCGCGCGCCACCAGCAGGCGTTCGCCGTGGCGGGTCAGGTCGCCGATGGTCTCGTCGGTCTGGACATTGATGATGACCGTGCCGACCGGCACGGTGATGGTGAGATCTTCGCCGCCCTTGCCGTAGCGCTGGGCGCCCATGCCGTTCTCGCCGCGCTGGGCGCGGAACGAACGCTGGTGGCGGAAATCGACCAGGGTGTTGAGGTTTTCGTCGGCTTCGACCCAGACGCTGCCGCCGTCGCCGCCGTCGCCGCCGTCGGGGCCGCCCAGCGGGATGAATTTTTCGCGTCGGAAACCGACGCAGCCGTTGCCGCCGTTACCGGCAGTGACGTTGATTTCGGCTTCGTCGACGAGCTTCATGGGATAAACGACTTCTGTAAGAGCGGCCTGGGCCGCGAACGAATTCTGCGACGGGCAGAATAGACCACTCTGGTTTTTGCCGCTGATTGCCGATCACTCACGCCATAAACGAAAAGCCCCGCCGAAGCGGGGCCTCTCGCGAACCAGGCTTCCTGGAAGCAGGCGCAGCGGATCAGACGACGCTGACCGTACGACGCTTCTTCAAGCCCTTGACCGTGAACTCGACCTTGCCGTCGATCAACGCGAACAGCGTGTGGTCGCGGCCCAGGCCAACGCCCATGCCCGGGTG
>JBKJTC010000251.1:0-10389 GCA_046590925.1 Lysobacteraceae bacterium
CGCTGGTCGAACGCGCGCCGCGCCGGGTGATGCTGACCCCCGCCGGCCGCGACGCCGCCGAACGCGCGCGGCGGATCGTCGCCGATGTCGAGGAAATGAAGGAAGCCGCGCGCCGCAGCCAGAATCCTGAGGCCGGCACGGTGCGACTGGGCATCTTCCCCACGCTGGGCCCGTATCTGCTGCCGCACGTGGTGCCGCGGATCCGCGAGCGCTTCCCGCAGCTGGAACTGCTGCTGATCGAAGAGAAGACCGAAGTGATCCTGCGCCAGCTGCGCGAGGGCCGGCTCGACGCGGGCGTGCTCGCGCTGCCGCTGCACGACGATCAGCTGCATCTGGAATTCCTGTTCGAGGAACCCTTCATGCTGGCGGTACCCGGCTCGCATCCGCTCGCGAACGCCGGATCGCTGACGATGCAGGATCTCGCCCACGAGAGTCTGCTGCTGCTCGAAGACGGCCACTGTCTGCGCGATCAGGCGCTGGATGTCTGCCACATGGCCGGCGCCGGCGAAAAGAACGGCTTCCGCGCCACTTCGCTGGAAACCCTGCGGCAGATGGTCGCCGCCAACGTCGGCATGACCCTGCTGCCGGTGCTGTCGGTGAAACCGCCGGTGTCGTCGTCGCCCGACGTTCATCTGGTGGCGTTCCGCGCGCCCGAACCCAACCGGCGCATCGCCATGGTCTGGCGCCGCAGTTCGGCGATGTCGGATTTCCTGAGCAAGCTGTCGCTGGCGTTCCGCGACCTGCCGGCAGGCCTGCTGTCCACCGCCAACGATACGTTTCCAGAGCGCGCTCCGCAGATGCCGCGTGCGAACGCCGTGGATTGAAGATCGCGGCTGCGATGGTTCCAGCCTGTTGCTTCTGCCGTCATCTTGCTTCTGCCGTCATCCCCGCGAAGGCGGGGATCCATGCCTCCGCACCATCGAATGGAACGCATGTGGCTTCACGTGCTCGGGCATGGATTCCCGCCTTCGCGGGAACGACGGGCGGAAACGATAGAATCCTCCGCAGCATCCGCGGGAAGTCGACATCGTGAATCTGAAAGGCTCGAAAACCGAAGCGAACCTCAAGTCCGCCTTCGCCAGCGAATCGCAGGCCAATCGCCGCTATCTGTATTTCGCGCAGAAGGCCGATCTGGAAGGCTACAGCGACGTCGCCACGGTGTTCCGCTCCACCGCCGAAGGCGAAACCGGCCACGCCCTCGGTCATCTGGAATATCTCGAACAGTGCGGCGACCCGGCGACGGGGCTGCCGTTCGGCGCCACCGCCGACAATCTGAAATCCGCGATCGCCAGCGAGACCCACGAACACACCGACATGTACCTGGGCATGGCCACGGCCGCGCGCGAAGAAGGTTTCGACGAGATCGCCGACTGGTTCGAGACGCTGGCCAAGGCCGAACGTTCGCACGCCAACCGCTTCCGGAAAGCGCTGGATGAACTCGGCGAGTGAGGCAGGCAGATCGCGAATACGCGATCTTCGGCTCGCGTGCGAGCGATGACGTTTTCCGACCGCTGAGTCGCCACGGCAAGACCGCGATCGACGTCGGCGCGCACATCCGCCTGCACCGCTGAACCCCCAGCCCTGCGGTTAAACTTCGGCCCATCCGGCTCCGGAATCGCCCATGCTCCGCTGGCTCCTGTTGTTCATCGCGATCGCCGCCGCGGCCTGGTGGTGGGCGACGCCTTCGGCGAACGTTTCCTTCGCATCGTCTGCAGCATCGTCCGCCATGCCCACGCTCAGCGTCGTCGCCTGCGTGCCGCCGGCGCGGCTGGCGGGCGAAGACGGCGCGGTGCAGAGCGATGCGCCCGGCGGCATGACGCCGTTCGCGCTGGCCGGCGCCACCGCGAAGCCGCTGGCCGGTTTCAGCGTGGCGGCGCGGGTGCTGTCGCGCGAGGACTACGGCCGCGACCGCGAAGCGGATTTCTCGCCGGTGGACCTGGCCCTGGGCTGGGGACCGATGCGCGACGACGCGGTGCTGTCGCAGCGCGACATTTCGCAGTCCGGTCGTTTCTACCGCTATCGCTGGCGCGGCGACCCGCCGATTCCGCCGGACGACATCGTGCGCAGCAGCGCGAACATGCATCTGGTCCCGGCGAACTCGGCGGTGGCCGAGGCGCTGGACGCAGTGGATGCCGGCGACCGCGTGCGCATCGACGGCTGGCTGGTGCAGATCGACGCGAACGACGGCTGGCGCTGGCGCAGTTCGTTGACCCGCGAGGATTCCGGCGCAGGCGCCTGCGAACTGATCTATGTCTGCGGCGTGACCCGGCACTGAGTCGCGATTGCCGCACCACGTCGGACAGCAAAGCAGGCTGCGCACAGCAAGTAGGCTGGGCTGAGCGCAGCGAAGCCCAGCGTGCGGTGAAGTCTTCTCGTGTCGTTGCGGTGCTGCGGCAGGTACGGTGCCGGGCTTCGCTGCGCTCAGCCCAGCCTACTCGCTGGTCGCCGACACCGACTGTCGTAGATCACAATCCGGTCGGGCAGCTCACGCCGGTGCCGCCCAGCCCGCAATAGCCGCCCGGGTTCTTCGACAGATACTGCTGATGTTCTTCCTCGGCGTAGTAGAACGTCGGCGTCGGGTGGAGGATCTCGGTGGTGATCGCGCCGTAACCCGCCGCGGTCAGCCCCGCCTGGAACGCGTCGCGGCTGGCGATGGCCGCGGCGTACTGCGCTTCGGTGTCGCAATAGATCGCCGAACGATACTGGGTACCGGCGTCGTTGCCCTGGCGCATGCCCTGGGTGGGATCGTGGCTTTCCCAGAAGGTCTTCAACAGCGATTCGAACGACACCAGCGCCGGGTCGTAGACCACCAGCACCGCTTCGGTATGCCCGGTTTCGCCGCTGCAGACTTCGCGGTAGTTCGCATTGGGCGTGAAACCGCCGGCATAACCGACGGCCGTGGTGAACACGCCCGGGATCGACCAGAACTTGCGCTCCGCGCCCCAGAAGCAGCCCATGCCGAACTGCACGCGGGCCAGACCTTCGAAGGCATCGCGCAGCGGCCGGGCATTGACGTGATGGACGTTGCGCAGCGGCACCGCCTCGGCGCGGCCGGGCAGCGCACGCTCGGGCGACGGCAGGCGCTGTTTGTGGGCACCGATGCCCAGCAGGGATTCGAACATGGACGTACTCCGAATGAATGCACCACAGAGGCCGCGATCGGGCCGGAGGTTGCGCGTCGGCGCGATGCGACAGATTCCCAGATGCGGGCAAACGTCGCCGAATCAAGCGTTGGCGGCTATGCAGTCTCATCTTGTGAGAACGGAGCGAGTTATAAGCAGTGACGTTCCATTCCCGGGACTACTTAGGAGTACCGATCATGGCAATCAAACCCGGTCCAAAACCAATTGCCAAGTCAACAGGCAAGCCTGATCAACGTCGGCGTGACAACAAGGCGACACCTGGTAATACGCCATCTCTCAAACCTCACCAGCACAAAAAGGGAAAATAACGGTGGCCGTGTGCACTTGAACAAGGCGCCGCTCAACAATTGATTCAAGCCGACGCCGCTTCGCGGCGCAGCTGAATTCTGGCGATATCAAGCGATCCGCATCGGCGACGGCATGGTCAAGCCGTCGCCGGCCGCGACGGCGAGAACACCGCCGGCGCCACGCTCACCCGGTTGCGGCCCGCGCGCTTGGCGGCGTACAGCGCCTTGTCGGCGCGCTCCACCGCCGGCTGCGGCTGGGTTTCGTAGCCCAGATGGGCAGCCACGCCGATGCTGACGGTGAGGCGCAGCGACTGCCCCTGATGTCGCACTTCGGCGTTTTCGATGGCGATGCGGATGTCCTCGGCGATGGCCCGCGCCATTTCGATCTGCCGGTCCGGCAGGATCACCATGAATTCTTCGCCGCCGTAGCGGCCGAAGATGTCCTCGTCGCTCAGCTGCGCGCCGACGACCTTGGCGATCTCGCGCAGGCAGTGATCGCCGCAGGCGTGGCCCAACTGGTCGTTGATCGCCTTGAAATGATCGATATCGACGAACAGCACCGACAGCGGCGAGCCCTTGCGGTGCGCGTTCTGGAAGGTGCGCACCAGCGCCTGGTCGAGACTGCGGCGATTCAGCGCGCCGGTCAGCGAATCGATCTCAGCGGTGTGGCGCAGGTGCAGCGCGGCCACGGCTTCGTCGGCCTGCAGCAACGCCAGCCGCGCCAGTTCGCGGACGATGGTCAGCTCCTCGGGATGGAAGACGGTGGCGCCGCTGCGTTCCAGCAGGATCAGCCCCCACGCCGGCGCGCGCACCGGCAGCGCGACCAGGGCCTCGATCGCCACCGGCGTGCTCTCGCCGGTCTTGGTGACCGGGCGCTGCTGTTCGATGTTGCCGGCCAGTTGCCGGCGCAGCGTCTGCAGGCGCTCGCCGATGGTCGCTTCGATGTCCTCCAGATACGCCGCCGGCTGGACCACCAGAGTGTCGCGGCCGTGATAACCGCGGGCCACCGCGACCGCGGTGGTGGTGGGCACCAGCCGCCGGAGGTGCTCCAGCAGGTGACGGAACACGATCGGCTGGATGTCGTCCTGCGCGGCGCCGCGCAGCGAGGTCTGCAGCGCGGTCAGCAGTTCGGTGCGCACCGCCTCGCGATACATCCGGCGCTCGGAATCGGCGCGCGCGCGCTGTTCGCGGTCGCGCTGCTCGCGGTATTTGCTGATCCGGCTGATCAGGCCCACGCTGACCATCCCCGCGCAGAACATGATCGCCAGCTGGTAGCCGTAATCCGTCCACAGCGACCCTGCGACCACGCCGTTGGAAGCCATCTCGCCGATCATGGTGGCCGCGGCGACGCCCAGCACCGAGATCAACACCGCGCCCGAGAACGGCACGCGCCGGCGCCAGGCATTACCCAGCACATACAGCGCGATGAGGCAGCCGATCGCCCAGGCCGCCGGCACCAGCCAGACCGCGAGCGGGTCGAGACGCTCGCGCCAGGCGGCCAGCACCGCCGCCAGCAGGGCCAGCAGGATGCAAATCTGCCGCACCGCTTTCGTCAGCCGCGGGCTGCTCTGTTCGCAATCGGTGTAGTGCGGGAGGATGCGCAGCGCAGCGACCACGAACAGCAGCGCGATCGCGTGCAGGCCGGCGGCGCCCAGTTGCTGGAACAGCCCGATGGGGTCGATGAGGTAAAGGTGGCCGTTGAAGGCGGCCAGCAGCAGGCCCGCGGACAGGCAGAACACGAAGAACGACAGGAAGCCACGATCGCGCGACGCGAAGAACAGCGCCAGGGTCATCAGGCCGAGCGTGAACAGGCTGGCGTAGACCAGGCTGGTGAGGACCGTCGCCTTCTGGATGTACTGGTCGGCGCGCCCCTCGGAAATCAGTTCCGGACGCAGGGCGGCGCTGCGCAGGGCGGTGGCGCTGAGTTCCAGGCGGATCTCACCTTCCCACGTGGACGGCAGACGGAACAGATAGCCCACCGGCAGCGGGCCTTCGGCCGCCCGCGGCGCAAGGAAACGCCGGCTACCGCCATCCCAGGCGTTTTCGACCCGCAGCCGCACCGATTGCACCGGCGTGCGCGGTATCCAGATGACCCAGTGCGGCGACTCGGCGGTGGGCGGCGGCAGCACGAACCGCAGCTCGGCGCGGGCCTCGCGCATGCCCCCGGAGACACCCAGGCGCAGCGATCGGCCATCGCGCCCCAGTTCCGACAGGCGGCCCTCGGCGTCGGGCAACGCCGACAGCCGAAGCGCCAGCGCCGGCTCCGCCGGGGGCTCGGCATGGCCCGGCGAAAGGACATACAGGCCCAGCAGGAATACCGCCACCATCGCGATGACGCGCAACCCATGCTGCGGGATGTCCCAGTGCGGGAACGCCATGGTCAGCCGGTGATCACGACGGCCCGGATCGTCCTGATCCTTGATGGCATCGTGGCGCCGGCATAACGCCGGCACGCCTCGTCCGCGCGGCCGATGCCCGATCCGCGTGGCGGACCGGATTGCGGATTCGACGCATGCGGATTCGACGCATGCGGATCCTGTCGATGCCGATCACGTCGATAAGAACCCGGTCGATGCGGATCCGATTGCAAAACCACAGGCCGATCGGCCTTGTCGCCCATCGCCCGCCCCCTTGGTGTCGATGTGATCGCCATGAACGCGCCGCGATCCATGCCGGTCCGGCGCCTTTTCCCGCAGTCACAGTAACATCCCACATCGACTTCAGGCACTTGCGGCGAAGCGATTCGCCCACTGCAACGCCCCCCAGCGGCCCGCTTGCGTACCAAAGCGGCGCACAACCTCTAAACTGGCGGTTTTCGCAGCCTGCATCGTCGATGACCCCGGAACACAACACGGACACTCCCTCCACCGACGCCGTTACCGAGCGCCGTCAGGATTTCATTCGCCAGATCGTCCGCGACGACCTCGCCAGCGGCAGACAGACCGCAGTCCGGACCCGCTTCCCGCCGGAGCCCAACGGCTACCTGCACCTGGGACACACCCGCGCGATCTGGACCGACTTCGGCATCGCCCAGGAATTCGGCGGCCGCTGCAACCTGCGCCTGGACGACACCAACCCGGCCCGGGAAGACCCGGAGTACGTCCGCGCCATCCAGGACGATGTACGCTGGCTCGGTTACGAGTGGGCGGAACTCCGTCACGCTTCCGATTATTTGCAGGTGTTCTACCTCGCCGCCGAGAAACTCATCCGCCAGGGCGATGCGTTCGTCTGCGACCTCAACGCCGATGAGGTCCGCGCCTATCGCGGCAGCCTGACCGAACCCGGCCGCGAATCGCCGTTCCGCAATCGCCCCGTGGAAGAAAGTCTCGACCTGTTCCGGCGCATGCGCGCGGGCGAGTTTCCCGATGGCGCGCGCACCCTGCGCGCGAAAATCGAGATGGCCAGCGGCAACATCAACCTGCGCGACCCCGCTATTTACCGGATCAAGCACGTCGAGCACCAGAACACCGGCAACGACTGGCCGATCTATCCGATGTACGACTACGCGCACTCGCTCAGCGACGCCGCCGAAGGCATCACCCATTCGCTGTGCACGCTGGAGTTCGAGGACCACCGCCCGCTGTACGACTGGTGCGTGGACAAGGTCGATCTGGCGAACCATCCCGAACTGCTGGCATCGCTGACCGACCGCGGCCTGCCGTTCGAGGCCAGCAAGCCGCGACAGATCGAATTCTCGCGCTTGAACCTCAATTACACGGTGATGAGCAAGCGCAAACTGATGACCCTGGTGGAAGAAAACCTGGTCGACGGCTGGGGCGACCCGCGCATGCCGACGCTGCAGGGCATCCGCCGCCGCGGCTATACCGCCGACGCGCTGAAACTGTTCGTCGCGCGTCTGGGCCTGTCGAAGCAGAATTCGCTGATCGATTACTCGGTGCTGGAAAACACCGTGCGCGAGGATCTCGACAGCCGCGCGCCGCGGCGCATGGCGGTGCTGGATCCGGTGAAGTTCGTGCTCACCAATCTGCCCGAAGCCCACGAGGAAAGCCTGACGTTCTCGAATCACCCGAAGGACGAAACCTTCGGCCAGCGCACGGTGCCGTTCGCGCGCGAGCTGTGGATCGAACGCGAGGATTTCGCCGAAGTGCCGCCGAAAGGCTGGAAACGGCTGATCCCCGGCGGCGAAGTACGCCTGCGCGGCGCCGGCATCGCACGCTGCGATGAGGTGGTGAAGAACGACGCGGGCGACATCATCGAGCTGCGCGGCACGCTGGATCTGGAATCGCGCCCCGGCATGCCCTGCGCCGACCGCAAGATCAAGGGCACGATCCACTGGGTCAGCGCGCAGCACGCGGTGGCGGCGGAAGTGCGGCTGTACGACCGACTGTTCACTGTGCCGAACCCGGACACCGACGACGAAGGCAAGACCTATCGCGATTATCTGAATCCGGAATCGCGGCGCAGCGTGCGCGGTTATGTCGAGCCGGCCGCAGCCGATGCCGCGCCCGAGCAGAACTTCCAGTTCGAACGCATCGGCTATTTCGTCGCGGATCGTTTCGATCACCGCAGCGAATCGCCGGTCTTCAACCGCAGCGTGACCCTGCGCGACACCTGGGCCGCGAACGCTTGAGTCACAGGCCGCTTGAGTCAGGCCGCTTGAGTCAGGCCGGTCGCGCGCCCGTGCGACCGGGTTCCACTTCGAGGAGAACCGTCATGCGTCTACGTCCATTCGTGATTGCCGCTCTGTTGCCTGCCGTGCTGCTGCTCGCCGGCTGCACTGCGCCGACATCCTCGCACAGAGCACCGGACGCGCCCGCCGCGCAGCGGCCGGTCGCCGTCCAACCCGCGCCTGCCGCGACAGCTGTCGCGCAAGCGCCCGAGGCGATGGAAACCACACCCGCGCCGAAAGCGGCGGATGAACTGGGCCGCAGTTGCAACACCAACAGCGACTGCGCGGTGAAGGACGTCGGCAACTGCTGCGGCGCGTATCCGATGTGCGTGAACAAGGCCACGAAGACCGATCCCGCCGCGGTCCGCGCGCAGTGCGGGAAAGAAGGCATGGCGTCGATCTGCGGCTTCCAGGAAGTGAGCGGCTGCCAGTGCGTGAAAGGCCAATGCGAGAACATCGCCAGCGGCGCGGTGGCGATGTGATGAGGACGACGCCCTGATGCTCTACGCCCAAGTCCACCTCACCCTGCCCGCCTGGGTCCACGAATTCGTCGACACCGCGCGCAGTTACGACAGCGATGCGGACAAGGTCGCGCTGGCGATCGCGCTGTCGGTGCGCAATGTCGAAGCCGACAGCGGCGGCCCGTTCGGCGCCGCGGTCTTCGGCGCCGACCACCGCATCGTCGCGGTCGGCGTGAACCGCGTGCTGCCGCACAGTTGTTCGGTCGCCCACGCCGAGATGATGGCCTACATGCTCGCGCAGCAGCGCACCCAGCGCGCGCGGCTCAATCGCGACGAACACAACGCGCCCTGCGGCCCGATCGTACTCGCCACCTCGTCGCAGCCGTGCTGCCAGTGCTATGGCGCGACCATCTGGGCCGGCATCGACCGCCTGCTGATCGGCGCCCGCGCCGAAGACGTGATGGCGCTGACCGAATTCGACGAAGGCCCGCTGCCGGCGGACTGGATCGGCGAACTGGAACAGCGCGGCATCGCGGTCACCCGCGATATCGAACGCGACGCCGCCTGCGACGCGCTGCGCGCCTACAGCGCCCGCGGCGGATCGCGGTATTGATCTGAGCGCGGCGAACTGAGGTATCGATCAAAGCTCCCTCCCTTTCGCCGCAGGCGAAGGGGAGGGCTGGGGAGGGGTTCAGAGTCGCGGCGATCTGTCTCACCCCCTCCCGACCTCCCCCTGCGCTGCGCGCAAGGGGAGGCATGGATCCGGAAGCTCGATGTTTTGCTCCCTCCCTTTCGCCGCAGGCGAAGGGGAGGGTTGGGGAGGGGTTGCTTGTGCCGGCAAAAGCACCCCCACCCAACCTCCCCCTGCGCTGCGCGCAAGGGGAGGAGAAAACACCCCCTGCCAACGCAAGCAGAGGAGAATGCACGCTCGTCCGCCGTTCGCATGAGCGCCGATCGTTTTCGCCTCACCGAATCCTTCAGATGACCATCCACGGCCTCCTCTGCTACTGCCGACCGGGCTTCGAGCCCGAGCTCGCCGCCGAACTGACCGAACGCGCCGCGCTGCGCGGACTCGGCGGCTATGCGCGCACCGAGCGCAACAGCGGCTACGCAGTGTTCCTCGGCGACGACGGCCAGGCGCTGACCCAGGCCCTGCCCTTCCGCGAACTGATCTTCGCGCGCCAGAAACTGCGGCTGATCGCCGAGCTGCGCGATCTCGATCCGAAAGACCGGATCGCGCCGATGCAGGAGGCGTTGACCGATGCAATGGTGGGCCAGGGCCCATCCTACGGCACCATCGTCGTCGAGCATCCGGACTCGGACGAAGCCAAACCGCTGGCCGGACTCGCGCGCAGTTTCGGCAATGCGCTGCGTCCGGCGCTGCGCAAGGCCGGGCTGCTCGCCGCGCAGGACAACCACCGACTGCCGCGGCTGCACGTATGTTTCGTCGACGGCGACCACGCCTTCCTCGCGGTCGGCGATCCGCGCGACAGCGCGCCATGGCCGCTGGGCATCCCGCGCCTGAAACTGCTGCCCGATGCGCCGTCGCGCTCGGCGCTGAAGCTCGAAGAAGCGCTGCTGGTCCTGTTGAGCGCCGACGAGCGCGAACGCCTGCTGCGCCCGGGCATGCGCGCGGCCGATCTGGGCGCTGCGCCCGGCGGCTGGACCTGGGTGCTCGCGCGCCAGAACCTGCAGGTGACCGCGGTCGACAACGGCCCGCTGCGCCAGCACGTGATCGACACCGGCCTGGTCCAGCATCTGCGCGCCGACGGGTTCTCGTGGCACCCGGCGAAACCGCTGGACTGGATGGTCTGCGACATGGTCGAACAGCCCAGCCGCGTCGCCGCGCGCATGGCCGAATGGTTCCG
>JBKJTC010000290.1:0-3160 GCA_046590925.1 Lysobacteraceae bacterium
CAAGCCCGAAGAACTGCGCGTCTATCTGGAAGAAGCCGCCGGCATCTCCAAATACAAGGAACGCCGCAAGGAAACCGAGACCCGCATCCGCCACACCCGCGAGAATCTCGACCGCCTCAACGACCTGCGCGAAGAAGTCGGCAAACAGCTGCAGCATCTCGCGCGGCAGGCCCGACAGGCCGAGCAGTATCAGTCGATCCAGGCCGAACGCCGGATCAAGGACGCGGAGTGGAAGGCGCTGGAGTTCCGGCTGCTCGACACCCAGTTGCAGGCGCTGCGCGAGGGCCTGTCGCAGGAAGAAACCCGGCTGCAGCAGACCATCGCCGAGCAGCGCGAGGCCGAACGCGAGATCGAAACCGGCCGCGAGCGCCGCGAAGCCGCCGCCGATGCGCTGAACAAGGCTCAGGCCGCAGGCTACGAAGTCGGCGGCACGCTCGCCCGCATCGAACAGCAGATCGCGCACCAGCGCGAACTCGGCCAGCGCCTGCAGCGCGCCCGCGACGAAGCCCAACAGGCGCTGTCGGAAATCGGCCTGCATATCGAAAGCGACCAGAACCGTCTGGATGCGCTGCGCAGCGAGATCGCCGACGCCGACCCGCGTCTGGACGCGCTGAAAGACGCCGACGCCGACCGCCAGCAGGCGCTGCAGGATGCCGAATCCAGGCTCGCCGACTGGCAGCAGCGCTGGGACGCGCACAGCCGCGCGCAGAGCGAAGCCGCGCGGGCCGGCGATGTCGAACGCACCAAGGTCGATTACCTCGATCGCCAGTCGCTGGACGCCGAGCGTCGTCGCGAACAGCTCAACAGCGAGCGCAGCGCGCTGGATCTCAATACGCTGGCGGAAGCCTTCGCCGGCCTTGAGCTCCAGCACGAGGAACGCAAGGCCGCGCTCGACGGCCTCAGCGAAGATCTCGAAACCCGCAAACAGAACGTGGTCGGCGTGCAGGACCAGGTGCGCAATGCGCAGGCTGCGCTCGCCGACGTGCGCAAGCAGGCGCAGGCCGCGCGCGGCCGACTGTCGTCGCTCGAAACCCTGCAGCATGCGGCGCTGGGCCAGGAGCAGGGCGCCGCCGTCGCGTGGCTGAAACAGCGTGGTCTGGATTCCGCCGCGCGCGTCGGCGAAGTGCTGAAGGTCGAATCCGGCTGGGAAAACGCGGTCGAAGGCGCGCTCGGTCAATTGATCGAAGGCGTGCTGGTCGAAGCGCCCGTGGCGCTGGTCGACGCGCTGGGCGAACTCGGCGAAGGCCGCATCGCGCTGGTGTCGCCCGACAGCGGCGGCGATGCGTTCGCGCCGACCTCGCTCGCCGCGAAAGTGCAGGGCCCGCTGGCGATCCGGCGGATGCTGTCGAAGCTCCATGTCGCCGAAACTTTGGGCGATGCGCGGCAACTGCTCGCCGGGCTGGGCGACGGCGAATCGGTCATCACCCGCCAGGGCGAGCGCGTCGGCGCCGGCTGGGTGCGCGTGGTGCGCTCCGGCGCCGCCAAGCAGGGCGCGCTGCTGCGCGAACGCGAAATCCACGAACTGCGCGCCGGAATCGAAACCCTGCAGCAGCGCGAGGCCGAGCTCGACCGCACCATCGCCAGCCTGCGCGACCAGATGCTCAGCGCAGAGCAGCAGCGCGAGGACGCGCAGCGCGCGCTGTATCTTGCGCATCGCAATGTTTCGGAACTCGCCGGGCAGTTGCAGAGCCAGCACGGACGGCTGGAATCCGCGCGCAACCGCATTGAGAAGATCGATCTGGATGTCGGCCAGCTCATCGAAACCATCGACATCAGCGTCGAACAGGCGCGCGAGGCGCGTTCGCGATTGGAAGACGCCGTGTCGCGGATGGGCGAACTCGAAGGCACCCGGCAGATGCTCGAAGCCGAACGTCGCGCATTCGCCGAAGCCCGCGACACCGCACGTATCAGCGCGCGCGAATCGCGCCACGCCGCGCATGCGCTGGCATTGAATCTCGAATCGCAGCGCGCGCAGGTAGTCGCGCTGGCGCAGGCACTGGACCGCATGGGTGGCCAGCGCGGCCAGCTCGACGCGCGCCTGGGCGAAATCGCTTCGCAGTTGACCGACGGCGACGAGCCGGTGGTCGCGCTGGAACGCGAGCGTCAGATCGCGCTTGAACAGCGCGTGCTCGCCGAACGTCATCTCGCCGCGGCGCGCGCGGCGCTGGAAGGCGTCGACGGCGAACTCCGAGCGTTCGAGCAGACCCGCCATCAGCGCGACGAACAGGCGCTGGCGCGGCGCGAGAGCATCTCGCAGCGCAGGCTCGACCAGCAGGCGCTGGCGCTCAAGGCCGGACAACTGGCCGAAGCGGTGGTCGCCGGCGGTTTCGTGCTGGACGAGGTCATCAACACGCTCGCCGACGACGCCGATCCGCGCGCCTGGGAAAAGATCGTCACCGATTTCGATGCGAAATTGCGGCGCCTGGAGCCGGTCAATCTGGCCGCGATCCAGGAACACGCCGAAGCCGCGCAGCGCAAGGACTATCTCGACGCGCAGGATCTGGACCTCACCACCGCGCTGGAAACGCTGGAAGAGGCCATCCGCAAGATCGACCGCGAAACCCGCGGCCGCTTCAAGGACACCTTCGACCGCGTCAACACCGGCGTGCAGGAACTGTATCCGCGCCTGTTCGGCGGCGGCCACGCCTATCTCGAACTCACCGGCGAGGATCTGCTCGACACCGGCGTCGCGATCATGGCCCGCCCGCCGGGCAAGCGCGTGTCCAACATCTGGCTGCTGTCCGGCGGCGAGAAAGCCATGACCGCGGTGGCGCTGGTATTCGCGATCTTCCAGCTGAATCCCGCGCCGTTCTGTCTGCTGGACGAAGTCGATGCGCCGCTGGACGAAGCCAACGTCGGCCGTTTCACCGCGATGGTCAAGGAAATGAGCGAACACGTGCAGTTCCTGTTCGTCACCCACAACAAGGCGACCATGGAAGCCGCGCAGCAACTCAGCGGCGTGACCATGCGCGAGCCGGGCGTCAGCCGCCTGGTTTCGGTCGATCTGGCCGAGGCCGCGCGCCTCGTCGGCGCGGCCTAACTCACAGTGAGGTCAATGTAATGTCGGATATCTGGTGGTTGCGCATCGGGATCGTGGTCGCAGGCGTGCTGCTGATGGCGGCGATCTATTTCTTCGGCCGCCCGCGCAAGCAGAGTCAGG
>JBKJTC010000017.1:0-13417 GCA_046590925.1 Lysobacteraceae bacterium
TCGGCCAGCGCGATCGCGGCATCGTTGCCGGACTGGATCACCATGCCCATTTCCATCTGCTCCAGCGGCGCGGTCTTGTTGACCTCGAATCCGCTGTAGCTGCCGTCGGTGCCGGCACCGCCGGTGCGCCAGGCGTTCTCGCTCATCATCACCTTGTCGGTGGATTTGATGCGCTTGGCCTGCAGTTCCGCAGCGATCACGTACGAGGTCATCACCTTGGTGATGCTGGCCGGTTCCAGGCGCAGGTCGATGTTCTCGCCGGCCAGCACCTTGCCGGTGGCGTCGTCCATCACCAGCCAGGCTTTGGCGGTGACGGGTTTGGGCGCATCGGGAATGGCCAGCGGCGGCGGCGCGGGTTTCGCGGCCGCGGGCGCGGCGGCCGGCGTCTGCGCCAGTAGCGTTTGCGCCAGTACCAGGCCCGTCATCCCCACTGCGCATGCGGTCGCCAACCACACGCGCACCGCCCCCTGTCGCAACGCACCCAACGTCTTCATCGAAACCTGTACTCCGGGAAAAACGGCCGCGCGGCCGTCGAAAAACAAACGATTGAAAGACCTGCCAGCCGCTTATCTTGAAGCAAGCGGCGAAAGATTCCGATAAGCGGGCCGCGGTTCGGGCGCATCGCCGCGAACTGCAGAATCAGCCGCGGTATTCGAACATGCTCATTCGTGCGCGTTCATTCGCGCACGATCTGCGCCGAGACGAAGCCCAGATCGGCCGCGCGCGCGGAAAGTTCCTGCACCCGCGATGCCGGCACCGGACCGATGCGCAGGCGCCACACCGGCTGACCGTTCACCGAAGCCTCGTCGATCCGCAGCGCGTCGACGCCGCCGGCCTGCAGCGCGTCGCGGGCGCGCTCGGCGTTGTCGCGGGCCGTGAACGAGGCCAATTGCAGCAGCACGTCGCCGGTGTCGGCGCGCGCCACCTGGATGGATGCCGGCGATACGGCTGCCGGCAGCGCGGCCTCGGCCGGCGCGGCGCTAATCGCCTGCCTGCCGGCTTCGGGCTTATCGACGGCGGGTCGATCGACGTCCTGCTTATCGACATCCTGCTTATCGACGTCCGGCTTGCCAGCGAAGCGGATGCCCTGCGCCTGCATCCAGCGTTCGAACTCATCGGCCGACACCGAGTTGTCCGCTACCGTTGCGGGCGTCGGCTTGGCCGGCGTTTCGGCGCGTGCGGTGCGCTCGTCGGGCCGTCCGCCGCGGCCATCGGCCGGGGTCAGGGCGCGGACTTCGACCTTGGCCGTGCCATGCTTGGTGAAGCCGAGCTTGGTCGCGGCGGCATAGCTCAGATCGATGACGCGGCCGGCGTGGAAGGGGCCGCGGTCGTTCACCCGCACCACCACCGATTTGCCGTTGGCCAGGTTGGTCACCCGCACGTAACTGGGCAGCGGCAGCGATTTGTGCGCGGCGCTGAAGGCGTACATGTCGTACACCTCCTGGTTGGAGGTGAGGCGGCCGTGGAATTTCTTGCCGTAGTACGACGCCATGCCTTCCTCGACATAGCCCTCGGCGCTGTCCCGCACCTGGTAGCGCTTGCCGAGTACCGCGTAGCTGCGGTTGCCGGCGCGCGAACGCGGCTCGTCTTTCACTTCGGGTTCGGGGATGGCGTCGACATCGACGATCTCGTCCGGCGCGCTGTCCTTGATGTGCGGTGCGTAGAGGCCGCCAGCGACGTAATCGCCGCGCTTGGTCGGGTCTTCCACCGCGGGCGCGTACGGCGAGCGCTTCGGCCCGTGGGCGCTGCGGTTGCGATGGTCGTGATCGTCATGGTCGGCAGGCGCGGTCGTGCGAGCGGCCTGCGGCGGCGCGGATTTCTTCGGCGCGGTGCCGCAGGCGGTCAGGGCAGACAGCGCGAGCGTGAGTGCGACGACGCGCGGCGCGACGGTCACGGCTGCGCCCCGGCGCGAATCTCCTGCGCCAGCTGATGCACCGCCAGCGCATACATCGGCGAGCGGTTGTAGCGGGTGATCACATAATAGTTGCGATAGCCCAGCCAGTGTTCGCGACCGGCGGCGCCGTCGAGATTCACCACCGTGGCGCCCTCAGCCACCGGCTCGCCGGCCATCGGCCGGTAGCCGCGCGCGGCCAGCGTCGACAGCGGATGCACCGGCTCGAGGTTTTCGGGCACGAATTCGGCCTGCTGCGCGTCGAACTGCGCGCGCGCCACCACCGGGCCATCGGCCTGCCAGCCGTGGACGACGAAGTAATTGGCGATCGACGCGAACACGTCCGGCTTGTGGGTCAGCAGGTCGCGGCGGCCATCGCGGTCGCCGTCCTTCGCCCACAGCCGGTAGCTGGAGGGCATGAACTGGCCCATGCCCATCGCACCGGCGTAGCTGCCCTTCAACGCCGGCAGATCCAGCTGCGGCTCCTGCGCGGTCAGCGCGAACAGCTGCGCCAGTTCGCCGGCGAAGAACGGCGCGCGCTTGGGATGATCGAACGCCAGCGTGTACAGCGCGTCCAGCACCCGGTAGCTGCCGGTGTTGCGGCCGTACGAAGTCTCGACGCCGATGATCGCGACGATATATTCGGCCGGCACCCCGGTCTGCGCCGAGACGCGGTCCAGCGCCTCGCGGTTCTCGGCGTAGAACGCCCGGCCGCCGTCGATGCGCGCGGGGGTGATGAAGATGGGCCGGTAATCGCGCCAGGGTTTCACCGCCTCGGCCGGGCGGGTAATGGCATCGATGATGCCCTGCTTGTAGACGGCCTGCGCCAGCGTGTCGCGGATGCGCTGCGGCGCGACGCCGTAGGTCGCCGCGGTGTAATCGACGAAAGCGGCGATACGCTGTTCGCGGGGAATCGCCGGGTCGGTGACCGCCGGCGGCGCCACCGGGCGTTCCGGCGGCTGCGGCACTTTCGGCAGCAATACTTCGGCCGGTGCGGCGGGTGCTGCGACGGGCTCCGGTGCGGCGACGAGGGCCGCGGGCTGCGGAGGCGGGGACTGGGTGGCGCAGGCCGCGAGCGAGAGGCTCAGAACGGCGACAAAGGCGCGGGGGAAGGCACTATGAATCAAGGGCTTACGCCTCGTTTTATCGATCAACGGCGAAGGGTAACATGCGCTCGCCGAAGGGCGGGTGGTCACGAAGGCCCGGAACGGCACCGCGATTCATCCCGCACCGGCCGGGAATTCAACGCATCAGCCACTGGACGATGGCGCTTACTGCCGGCGCGAATGCAGCCGTCGGGTCGCCCAGCAGGAAGATCAGCGTCATCGAAACGCAGATAGCTAGCCCTACGCACAGGCGTCGGCGTTCGAGCAAGCGGATGGCTTCCAGGCGAAGCGCATCCTGTTTGAAGGGACCGAAGGGATTGTTGGAATGGATCATGGCTATCTCACATAAGTTGTTGAGGTGGGTCATGGAGGGTTGCGATCACGTGTTTCACACAAGGCCAAGATGCCGGGTACTGCCGGTCCCAGCCTCTTGCGGGATTTCCGATGGAAAAGGTACGGAAGGAGCTTTGGTTCTTCTTGTCGTATGTGTACCGATTCAATTTGAGCCCCCGGCTTGGCCGCCAGCGAAGGTCAAGCAGGTCCCTCGCTAGCGCTCGGGATGACAGGATTCGAGCCCGCTCCACCATCCCATGGCTTCCGGCGTTGCTTTTCTGACCCCGACCCCGGACGCTAGCCCGTCCCATCTGCCGGCCCTGGTCGCCCATGCCCCACACCATCACCACCACCGAAATCTTCCTGATCGCGATGGCCATCATCTTCGCGGTGCCGTATCTGATCTGGCGGCTCGGCCGCACCGAATACTTCGCGCCGCTGGTGGTGGTGCAGATCATCACCGGCATCCTGCTGGGCCCGGGCGTGCTGGGCGCGGCGTTTCCGGATTACTACACCTTCGTCTTCAACAAGGACGTGGTGAACGCGCTCAACGGGATCGCGTGGTGGGCGGTGATGCTGTTCGTATGCATCGCCGGGATCGAGCTGGACCTGCGCAAGGCCTGGGAGCATCGCCGCGAAAGCGGCATCACCGCCGGGCTGGCGCTGGGCATGCCGCTGCTGTTCGGCTGCGTGGTGGCGGTGGGCATGCTGGGCTTCGACGGCTGGATCGGGCCCAAGGGCATGACCTGGCAGTTCGTGGTCGGCGTGGGCATGTCCTGCGCGGTGACCGCGCTGCCGATCCTGATCCTGTTCATGGAAAATATGCAGATCCTGCGCCAGCCCATCGGCCAGCGGATTCTGCGCTACGCCAGCATCGACGACATCGCGATCTGGGGCGTGCTGGCGCTGGTGCTGATGGACTGGGTGCGGATCGGCCGGCAGGCCGGGTTCCTGATCGCGTTCGCGGTGGCCTGCGTGCTGTTCCGCAAGCTGATGCGCAGGCTGGAGGAGCGCGACCGCTGGTACGTCATGCTGATCTGGCTGTCGATCTGCGCGTTCGGCGCCGACTGGGCGGGCCTGCATTTCATGGTCGGTGCCTTCCTCGCGGGCGTGGTCATCGACACCGACTGGTTCGAGCAGGAACACATGGACAAGCTGCGCCATCACGTACTGCTGGTGATGATGCCGGTGTTCTTCCTCAGCACCGGCCTGAAGACCGGATGGAGCGTCGGCGGCGCGACCGTGTTCGTCGCCGCGGGCGCGCTGCTGCTCGCGCAGCTCTTCGGCAAACTCGCGGGCGTGCATCTGGCCGGGCGCATCCTGAAGTGGCAGCCGGGCGAGGCCTCGATCATCGGCTGGCTGCTGCAGACCAAGGCGCTGATCATGATCATTTTCGCCAACGTGCTGCTGGACAAGGGCATCATCACCAGCGCCACCTTCACCGCGCTGCTGCTGATGGCGATCGCCAGCACTATGCTGACGGTGCCGATGGTGGCGCCCAAGCTCAAGCGCATGCAGGCGCTGCTGTCGCGGAACGCATGAGCATCCCGATCCCGATTTCGATCCAGATATTTCAATCCAGATCCAGATCCAGATCCAGATCCAGATCCCGCACCCGTCCCGCCATTCCCGAGGAACGCGCATGACCTTCTCTCTCCGTCTCCCGCTGGTGTCCGCGCTGATCTTCGCGATGGCAATGGCTCCCGCGATCGCCGATGCCGCCGAACGGTTGCGCTGGCCCATCGCCTGGAAGGCCGGCGACATCGCGCGCTACGACAGCGAATCGATGGTCCGCGAGACCGAAGACGGCGCGACCAGCGTGCGCCGCGTCACCGACCGCACCGCGATCCGCACCGCCGAAGCCGACGACAGCGGCTATGCGCTGGCCTGGACCACGCAGGACAGCCGGGTGGAAGCGGTGGAAGGCGACCGCAGCATGATCGACATGCTCGCGCCGATGCTGGACGAGCTGGACGGCGTCGAGGTAGTGGTGGAACTGGACCGCGACGGGCATTACCGCCGCGTGCGCAACCTCGATGCGGTGGTGACCAAGGTGCGCGGGGCGATGCTGCCGGTCTTCGCCGCCAACCTGCAGAAGATGTTCGGCGTCGCCGACCCGAAGCTGGCGAAGACCGACCATGAGGCGGCGCTGACGCTGGCCAGGAACAACCTGGAAGCATCGATCGAAGGCATCGTCACGACGCGCAGCGTCGAGGCGATGTCCAGCGCGCAGGCGAAGGCGATCACCGCGTTCGTCGGCAAATCGCTGATCGTCGGCAAGCGCTATCGCGACGACGCGCCGATGGAATCGCCGCGCGAAGGACTGCCGCTGCAGGCCAGCCGCCAATATGTGCTGAGTCTGGTCGACGGCGATCCGGCGCTGGCGCGCATCCGCTGGACCCGCACGCTGGATCCGCGCGGCGACGCGAAGATGCTGTGGATGCTGGTGGACGAACTCGTCGGCGAAGACGCCCCGGCAGCGCGCGAAGGTCGCCCCGGAGACCTGGTGTTCAACGAGGAAGGCATGGTGCTGTTCAATCGCGACACCGGCGTGGTCGAGATGCTGGAAACGATCGAAATCAGCCGCTACGGCAAGGCGCACGACGAGCACGAACGCTACCGGATGCGCCGCGTCGGCAGCGCACGCACCTGGGCACAGGAAGAAGCCGCGGCGAAGCGCTGAGCGCTTGTCCAGGATCTCCGCGCGCTTGCGACGGCAACCTGCCATTCCCACGTAGAGCGGCCTTCAGGCCGCTGCTTTTCTCTCGCCAAGGACATTTCGAACTGCCGATTCATTGTCATCAGCCGCGGGCGCGGCTTCGAAACCGTCGCGCTTCTGGCTCGTCCTGGGCCGGCTGCCCGGCGCAGCTTTCAGCGCCGGTATCGCAGCAGACGCCCGCGATACGGCGCGCGTTCGTCCTCGTCGAAAGCACAGCGGGTCGCGTCGACGCTGTAATCCTGATCGTGCAGCGCATGACTCAGCAGATTGCCGAATCCGCGCCCCGGGTCGGTGATCATGATCTCCGCGCCCGCGCGCGCATGCCGATGCAGCAGCGCGGCCAGCTGCAGGACGTGCTGGCGCTCGTACAGCACGTCGCTGCCGATGATCAGGTCGAAGCGGCCCAGCGGCGCGTCGTCGAGCGGCCACGGCAGGTCGCGATAGGCGACGACCGGCAGGCCGTTGCGCGCGGCGTTGTCGCGCAGGAAGGGTTCGGCCAGCGGGTGATGGTCGCTGGCTGTGATGTCCGCCCGCCGGCGCTGCAGCACCAGGCTCGCCAGACCCAGGCCACAGCCGACTTCGAGAATGCGCTTGCCGGCGATGTCGAGCACCGCCATCGCCCCGGCCAGCACCCGACCGGCCGGCCAGAGCTGTCCGAACAGGCTCCACTGCGCCGAACCGATGCCGGCGCGTTCGGCCAGACCGTCCGGATCGGCGTATTGCTGGCGGTCGGCCAGCGCACGGATGCGGTATTCGTGGCCGCCGAGCTTGAGTTCGAGGATCCGGGTGCGGTATCCCGCACCGGCGCTGTCGCCGGGCATGCGCGCTCCATCGGCCGACCGCGCTGTGGCGGCGACCCTGCGAGAGAGGAGCGGAACGGGCGACGGTAGCAACCGGCCGGGCGTGACGCGGAAGTGTCCGGAACATACGCCGGACCCCACCATCGTACGGCGTTACAAAGGCTTCAGGGGCGCGGCCCGTAGAATGCCGCCCATGCGTCCCCTGCCCGCCCTGATGTGCCTGCTGCTGCTCCTGCCGATCTGCGTGCAGGCGCGCACCGTCTACCGCTGCGTGCGCGACGGCACCGTCAGCCTGTCCACCGCGCCGGAGCCCGGCTCGAAGTGCGAGCTGAAGCAGATCGACGACAACGCCGTGCAGACCCCGAACCTCTGGGGCGAGATGGGCGTGTTCAGCGGCACCCTCTACGAACGCGACCAGGACGGCAAACCGGTCTACGGCACCCGCAACCTGCCCGGGTCCAGGGTCTACCTGCGCTTCACCGTGGCAACGCCGCCCGGCGAACCGGCGCACGAAGGCCTGGGCAAGGTGGACACGCCCAAGCTCGACCGCCACGCACGGCTGTTCAAGGCCACCGCGAAAAAGACCGGCGTGGACGACGCCTGGCTGCGCGCCATCGCGCACGTCGAAAGCGGTTTCGACGAGAAGGCGCTGTCGCCCAAGGGCGCGCAGGGCGTGATGCAGCTGATGCCGGCGACTGCCGAGGAATACGGGGTGAAGGACGCCTTCTCGCCGGCGGAATCGATCGACGGCGGCGGCCGCTATTTCAAGATGCTGCTCAAGCGCTTCAAGAACGATCATGTTCTCGCCATCGCCGCCTACAACGCGGGCATGGGCTCGGTCGCGCGCTACAACGGCGTGCCGCCGTACAAGGAAACGCAGGCCTATCTGGAAAAGGTCCAACTGCTGTATCGGGCCTACAAGGCCGCGCTGTCGCCGCCGCCGCTGCGCCCTGCCGACGCGGTGCCGACGACCGATAAACTGCGCACCACCCTGCCATAAGCCTCGCCGCCGCCCGGCGCACCATCCAGACAAGACCGACCCCATGATCCGCGACCTGCACATGATCGGCTTCGACGCCGACGACACCCTCTGGCGCAGCGAGGACTACTACCGCGACGCGCAATCGGAATTCGAACGCATCGTCGGCACCTACGTCGACCTGGACGACGCCCACGACCGGCTGTACGCGGTCGAGAAGCGCAACATCGCCCTGTTCGGCTACGGCGCCAAGGGCATGACCCTGTCGATGATCGAGGCTGCGGTGGAGATCACCGACGCGCGGATCAGCGCGAACGACGTGCATCGCATCGTCGAACTCGGCAAGGCGGTACTGCAGCACCCGGTGGAATTGCTGCCGGGGATCGCCGAGGCGGTGGAAGCCATCGCCCGCGACCATCAGGTGGTACTGATCACCAAGGGCGACCTGTTCCATCAGGAAGCCAAGGTGCGCCAATCGGGGCTGTCCGACCTGTTCCGGCGGATCGAGATCGTCAGCGAGAAAGACACCGGCACCTACACCCGGCTGCTGGAGGAATTCGGCCGGGCGCCGTCGCAGTTCGCGATGATCGGCAACTCGTTGCGCTCGGATATCGTGCCGGTGCTGGAACTCGGCGGCTGCGGCATCCACATGCCGTATCACGTGACCTGGGCGCATGAAGCCGAAGCCGTTCCGCCGTCCGCGCTGGACGCATTGGACCGGCTGCGCACCGTGGGCGCGCCGTCGGAATTACCGGCCGCGGTGCGTTCGCTGGCAGCCGGCTGAACGTCGCCGTCGCGGGCCTGAGCGGTGAATGAACCCTTCCAGGATCGCCCGAAACGTTAAACCGATGTTCAACGAGCGGGCCCCATCGTCGCAACCGACCGCACTGTCGCGGTCGGCCGGAGATTCCATCATGTCTTCCTTCGCCCGTTGGCTCGCCCCCGCTGCCCTCGCCGCTGCGCTCGGTGCCGGCGCCCTGTTCCCCGCCCCGGCCCGCGCCGACGACGACATGGTCCGGGTAATCGTGGATGTCGCCGATATCGCCTTCCGCAGCGGCCAGCCCTACTACCGTCACGGCCGTTACGGCTACGACGACCGCCTGATCGTCGAACGCGACCATCGCGGCCGCCCCGTGTATTACCGCTACGCTCCGCGCGACCCTTATCGCAACGGTTATTACGGTGACGATTACAGCCGCAACGGTTTCGTCCGCGACCCGTACGGCCGCTACAGCCGCCAGCGCTGCGACAGCCGCGGACGCTGCCGGGTCGAGTATTACGATCCGCGCTACGACCGCAACGATCGCAACGATCGTGATTACGGCTACGACGACCGCAGACTCCACGATCGCTACTGGGACGGCCGACGCTGGCGCGATCGCGACTGATTTTCTCCTTTTCGCAGCGCGCCGCGGCCTGCCCGGGGCACGCTGCGCTTCAAAGGCAGGCATGCGCAACGCGCGCTCCGCACGTTCCGGGTTCGCCGGATCATGCGACCATCGCTTCTCCGTTCACAGGACCCACGACCATGCGCAAGCTCATCGCCACATCGCTCCTCGCTTTCGGCCTCGCCGCCGGCAGCGCGCAGGCCCAGGACTTCACCTTCGGCTGGAATCCGCGCAGCGGCGACGTCTGGGTGGATACCTGGCTCGGCGACATGAACCGCTACGGCGGCCGGTACCGCGACCCGTTCGTCGACGAAATCGTCCGCTACCACGGCGCCCCGCGCGATCTGGTGGTGGAACTGCTGACCCGCCGTCGCTGGGCGCCGGGCGACGTCTATTTCGCCTGCGCGCTGGCCAAACTCGCGGGTCGGCCGTGCCGGTATGTGGTCGATCTGTGGGACCGCGACCACGGCCAGGGCTGGGGCGCGATGGCCAAGCGACTCGGCATCAAGCCCGGCTCGGCCGAATTCCACCGCCTGAAGCGCGGCATGGTGCCGACCTACGACCGCTGGGGCCGGCAGATCGAGATCGACCGCGACCTTGAACGCGACTTCCCCGGCCGCGGCAAGGGGCCGAAGCACAGCGGCGACCGCGGCCATGGCCCGGAGCACAGCGGTAAGGGTCACGGAAACGGCCACGGCAACGGCGGCGACAAGGGCGGAAAAGGCAAGGACAAAGGCAAAGGCAAGGACTGAAACCTTGGCCTCGGTCGATACGATCCATCGCGGCGGCTGTCATTGCCGCCGCGTACGTTTCGAGGTCGATGCGCCCACGGCGATCGAAGCGCTCGACTGCAACTGCTCGATCTGCCGGATGACCGGCTTCCTGCACCTGATCGTCCCGGCCGCGCGCTTCCGGCTGCTGGCCGGCGAGGACGCGCTGGTCGAATACCGCTTCAACACCGGCGCCGCGCGGCATCTGTTCTGCGGTCACTGCGGCGTGAAGGCGTTCTACGTGCCGCGCAGTCATCCCGATGGCTTCAGCGTCAATGTGCGCTGCATCGATGCAGGCACCATCGCAAGCGTAAACATCACACCGTTCGACGACGACAACCGCGAAGCTGCCACCGCAGCCATTGCGCATCTGTCGCAGGATTGACGAAGTAGGCTGGGCTGACAAGCCCAGCTCCACGTCGCGCGAGACATCGATTGCTGGCTGTCAGCCCAATCTACGCATGCGCAACCGATGCCAGTAAGTGTCGCGCTGCTACGCTCTTCCGGCACTCCGAAATCGTCATCCGGTACGGGATGTACAGCAGTAGTTCCGCTGCCGACGCGCGCTCCCGCTGCACCCGGCTGTTCAACCCATCGATCTGGACCTTGCAGTCCAGCGCCATCGCGTCCATCAGCCGCTTCGAGTCTTTGGCGATCGCGTCGATCAGTTCGTGGCGCAAACGGTCAGGCTAAAAACCACTTGCGTGAACCACATTTTCTGATATTTGCCTTATTCGATAAGTGGCTTGATCGCGTCAATTTCTCTTACATTTATGGGGTAGCTGCGATCTCGAAGCGCATTCAGACGCTTGAGCGTATCCAAGCAACTGCGGAGGTCTATGGAGGCGTCCCGCAGATCGTTGCGTAACGCAACCGGATCCAGTTGGTTGAGCATGCACGCATAAAGGAAGGCCACCAGATGGACGGTGTCTGTCTGCAGCAATACCAGATAGTCACGGAGTGTCAGCCCCTGCTGCTCCACGAAGAGGACGGCGGCAGGTTTGACGCCGTACTTGGCATCCCAATACGCACGGCGTAATGCCACATGGTGCAGTAAAGCCTGCCATTTTTCTCGCTGAATCGTGTCATCGATATGCAGCGCTTCCAGGACCGCAGCTGCAAGCACGCCGTGCAAACTCGCGATGCCTTCGGTTGGCACACCCGGGGATGCCTCCAATCGGGCGGTGGCCTGATCAAAGCATGCCAAACCCATGCAACCCAGAAGCAAAAGCAGGCGGCTTGCATCCGATCTGTCCGAGTAGCTTTTCGGCCCCGCATCGACAGAACCGAACTCAAGCACTTCGCGCAAGTAGTAGGCCGCCGTCCATAGCTTTTGCCAGTCCCGCGCAAAATCGCCTCCAGCGGCAATGGGAATCGCCAGCAACTGCGCAGACAGATTTGGCATGTCATCGCGCGGCATGTGCAGTTCCGCCCTCTCCAACAGGGAACGACCTTTCCGTTCGCGCCAGTCTTCCGGCGAGAGCTGCCATTGATTGGCAAAATTCTCAAATGAGGGTGCGTCAATGAGTCCGCTGTGGGCGAAAGACGCCCGCACGCATTGATAGCACCAAGCCTCCCATGGCGCTGCGTCGTCGGGGACTTCGTGAATGAGGCACCTGCCGTCCATTGCTTTGCCGATCGCGTCAAGCAGAGCGTTGTCCACAAACGCATAGGATCGAATGTCGCTGAAGTCCTTCTCTCCGGAAACAAGCATTCGCCGCATCAGCCACGTGCTCCAACGCGCAAACGCTGCGGGGGCATCTTCTCGCTCGGCAATCACGCCTACCACAGCCTGGGCTAATTCGGCGACTTGCGCGCTGAGCGCGGCGACCTCGGATTCATCGGCGCCGTAACGTGGCACCCGTCTTCCGGGCGCGAGCAAATGGCTATGGGCACGCACAAGCAGTAATGGCAGCAATACCGCGCCCGTCCAGCGACCATCTTGTTCGAAAGCAAGAGGCGCCGTCTTGGCGCACGTCACCCACTGACTGAAACGAGGGCTGAAGGCTCCCGCCCCGGAACCCAGCATGGCCGCATCTACGAGAAACGGGTTCTTTGAATCGGCAATCAACTGCTGAAACCGGTCCGGATCAATGTCGCTGAGGAGGCCGAAGACCCGCACCTCATCCTCATAGTTCATGAAATCGGCACCCCGCAAACCCCACCACAGCTCATCAAGCTGGTATTCGGTATTTTCCCAATATGACCGAGCGCCTTCGCGGGCCTCGTTCTTGCGCTCCGATCCTGACTCAAGTGCACCGCTTTCTAGCGCCTTAAATAACTGCACAACCAAAATGGCATAGGATTCTCTGGCACACGCGTCGCGCTGAACATGGGCGGCCATGGCCTCATGCAGCCAATTTTCGATCTCCCAGGAATCGTGCGCGATCCGCCGTACTTTCCGCCAAGTGACCAGATCTGGACTGTTCGCGAGCACTATCGCGCAGGCCGTTGTTACCAGCATATTGTCGTCGTACGGAGGCCCTGAGCGTTGCCGAGCACGCTGCCGCAGCACACTGATCGTTGGCGGCTCGTCCGGGGCCGCAATGTCCTTGGCCAACGATTCGATCAGGCCGGGAATTTCCCGGTCAGCCTGTGCCATCAACTGCAGGAAATCCTCACGGCTCTTGAACTGCTCGTTGTCATGACGATCTTCGAGATCGGCATCGCGTTCCTCTATCCATTGCATCGTCATCGTTCCTTGCATTTGTCCCACGCTAATTCGAAGAACTTGATAGCGCCAGAGTCCACCGCATCCCAACCTCGGCTGGCAGCATTAACGCTGGTGTGAAAGCCACCCACGGTCGCGCCGAAGTGCCAGAGCTCGTCATCGACGATCGCGAAGCGGTCATGGATGAGGTCAAAGCATTTCTTCAGCCGAGTGCATACTTGGATGCTGCACCGTGTGGAACGATTGGGATGTCTAGCATTGATTGCGCGCGCCTTATCCTCAAAGCGCTGCAACATCTCACCCGTCACTTCTTTGTGGTCAGCGGTGAGGATTCTGATATCGCTGGCAACGCGATTCTCATCCAGCCATTTCAGAATTCTCCGTATACGGGCATCCGCACTCGAATTTTTGTGCGGTGCCAAGAAGTATTCATCCACTACCCACATCCGTTCCACAGAGCCGATGACCGCATCGCCGAAAGCAGTCAGGGGTATCGGGTCGGGGGCTCGTGTGCGCTCATGTATAGTGGCCAAATCCCTGGGAAAGTGACGGCTGCCGCCACTTTGGCAACTCCAGAGAATCTCGGCCTGCAACAGAGTGCGTGATGACCTCCCTGGAAGTGCAGGGCCCGGAGCGAAATTTTTCGGCTCTTCGTGAAGTCGTGTGGGTAGATTCCTTCCGCATCACAGCTCGGGGAGCTGGCAAGTGAGGATCTTCAGCCGCAGATACTCCTCGTCGCGCAGGCCGTAAGCCCGACGCT